>CAZKCK010000433.1:0-2711 GCA_964550695.1 uncultured Bacteroidales bacterium
TGAAAAACCCCCATAGCTGCTGCATTGTAAGTAGCCGAAATGTTGGCTGATTTGCCGGGAAGAATAGGTTCACTGGAATATTTCAGGTTTGTACAACCGCAACTGGCTTTGGCTGTAGTGATAAGCAAAGGCTCTTTGCCATCGTTTGTAATTTTGTATTCTGCTGTTTTCGGAACATTTTGTTCAATGGTTCCCATATCAATCATCGTCTGATCAAATTTGGCTACAGGTGCATTGGGATTCGGAGCCTGAACCTTGGTCTCGGTGGTGGTTGTGGTGGTTGCAGTCTGGGCAACTGAATAATTTGTGATAAACAGCGCTGTGGTAAGAACAAGGAGTAAACTAAGTTTTTTCATTTCTTTATGGATTAATAAAGTTTCTGCAAAATTGCGATACAAAGGTCGTTGAGATTTTAAAACTTGAGGTTAACAGGGTGTAAAAGCATGTAAACGGAAGGTTAAAGAATGTAAACGAAATGTAAACGGGAGGGTTTCTGGATTATTTTATCTATTTTAGTCCGGTCAAAATTGAATATGCATGAGGCGGAATCAAATCAGGATCGTTGTTTTTCTAGGCGCGTTTTCCATCATGGGCATTATTGCCGTGCAATCCTATTTTCTTAGCCAGACATGGTCAATCAGAGAAAAACAATTGATACAGACCATCGAGATTGCCCTTAAAAATACGGCACTCAGGTTTGGCAAGCTGAACCAGACCGGTTTACCGGCCCGCAATCCGGTGCATCTGATCTCACAGGATTATTTTGTGGTGGATATCAACAGTGTGATTGATGCCAATATTCTGGAGTTTTATCTCAGGTCAGAGTTTGAAAAGCTTAACCTGCACATCGACTATGAATATGGTATATACGACTGCCATACCGACCGTATGGTGTATGGTGATTATATTTCAGCCGCGGGTTCGAATGGTGTAAACAAACTGAACAATGAACTGCCAAAATACAGCGATTATCTCTATTATTTCGGGATACGGTTTCCTGCCCTCAAATCAGCCATAGCCGCGGATATGACGGTGTGGTTCTTTTTTACGGCCATACTGCTGTTGTCAATAATCTTTTTTGTGTATGCCCTGCTGGTCATCCTGAGGCAAAAACGGTGGTCAGAAATGCAAAAAGACTTCATGAACAACATGACGCACGAATTCAAGACACCTATTTCGAGCATCAACCTGGCTGCCGGTGTCATTATCAATCCTTCGGTCATCCAGCAGCCCGAACGCCTTCAGATTTACGGCACCATCATTCAGGAACAGAATCAGCGCCTGAACCAATTGGTGGATAAAGTACTTGAAATAGCCAAAATTGAATCCACAAGCATTACACTCACCCTTGAACTTATTGATCCCCTGAAACTGGTGCAGTCGTTTACCGGGAGTTTTAAAAACAGCCTGCAAAAAGAAACCAGTTTTGTAATCACCTCTGACAATGATACAAGCCTGGTGTATGCCGATGTGGTACATTTTACAAATGTGCTCTACAATCTTACCGACAATGCTGTAAAATACGGTACCGACAAACCCGAAATTCACATCAGTCTCTCAAAACAAAAAAACCATCTTTACCTTCGGTTTTCCGATAACGGTCCGGGCATCCCTAAAAAATACCATAACAAGGTGTTCCATAAGTTTTTCAGGGTACCCGCCGGAAACACGCAGAATGTAAAAGGTTTCGGACTGGGGCTGTACTATGTAAAAATCATCTGCAAAAGCCATAAATGGAAGATACGCCTTGTAGATGCTTCACCGGAGCCTGCCTGCTTCCTGATTAAAATTCCGCTGCAAAAAATCCGATAAACCATGCCGAAAAAAGCAAAACTGTTGTACGTTGAAGATGATGTTACGCTGTCATTCATCACCAAAGATAATCTTGAACTGCTGGGATATGAAATATGCCATTGCCTGGATGGTTTTGAAGCCCTGAAAATGATGCAGAAAGAGCAGTTCGACCTTTGTGTGCTTGATGTGATGCTTCCTGAACTCGATGGCTTTACCCTGGCACAGCGCATCAGGGAGAACAACCCCGAGATACCCGTCATCTTCCTTACAGCACGTTCCACGCGCGAAGACAGACTTACGGGTTTGCGTCTGGGTGCTGACGATTACATTACCAAACCTTTCAGCATCGAAGAACTGGTGCTGAAGATTGAAGTGTTTCTGAAGCGCCGCAACATCGTATATTCAAAACCCAAAACCCAGGCTGCACTTGCACTGGGCAGCTACCTGCTCGATCCGGTAAATCAGGTGCTGATGCTTGGCGATCAACGTACAAATCTTACGTTCAGGGAATGCGAACTCCTGAGCCTTTTTGCTGCCAATCCTGATCAGATCGTTAAACGCGAGGAAATCCTGATGAAGGTATGGGGCAACGACCACTTTTTCTCAAGCCGCAGCCTCGATGTGTTTATTTCGCGCCTCAGGGCCATGTTAAAAGCCGATCCCAATATCAGAATCGAAAATATTCATAATGTGGGTTACAGGATGAGGGTTACGGGGGGGGAGGTTTGAATGTGATCATGTGCTCATGTGCTTATGTGATCATGTGCTCATGTGCTTATGTGCTCATGTGCTTATGTGCTTATGGGATAATGGGGAAATAGTTGAAATTTTTAATTATGATCCTTCGGCAGGCTCAGGATAAAATTTTTAATTTTTAATTGCCCTCCATTGTTAATTTTTCCTGGTTACCCGGATAT
>CAZKCK010000434.1:0-2238 GCA_964550695.1 uncultured Bacteroidales bacterium
AGGTATTGTCTCAGACAGAACCAATACCCGTTGGGGGAAATTCCGTCCCTATATTCTGTACGGCGCCATCCCCTACGCTGTTTTGGCTATTCTTACCTTTACAACACCAAATTTTGGTGAAGCAGGAAAGATTATTTATGCGGGTGCAACTTATGTCCTTTTAATGACCGCCTATGCTGCCATTAATCTTCCCTATTCAGCACTTGGAGCAGTGATGACTGACGATACCTACGAACGCGCCGGATTGAACACCTATCGGTTCATCGCTGGATTTACCGGACAATTTGTGGTGACCGGACTGGCATTGACATTAGCCGAATTTTTCGGTGGGGGTGATAAGGCTCAGGGATTTCAGTATACTGTATTTTTATTTGCGGGCCTGAGCCTGGTTTTCTTCTTCATCACATTCAAAACAACCAAAGAAAGAGTTCAGCCTCCAAAAGCACAAAAGGATTCTTTGAAAGAAGATATCAAAAACTTATTCAGCAACAAGGCATGGGTCATTCTGGCCCTGGTAGGGATCATTTCGTTTATCATGTTTGCCATGCAAAATGCGGCTATTGCCTATTATTTCAAGTATTACCTGGGCCGCGAAAATAATGTTCAGCTATTTAATGTGATAGGTACGGTTGCACTGATTGTGGCATTACCGCTATCTAAACCTTTGGCCAAACGATTTGGAAACAGAAATGTATTTATTGGCAGTTCGTTGATTTCCGGATTTTTTTTCATGCTCATTTATTTGCCTGGCATTACTGATTTGAACGCAATTTATGTTTTCAATATTATCGCCAAAATGGCCTATGCCCCTGCAGTTCCACTGCTATGGACAATGATTGCCGATTCGGCCGATTACGGCGAATGGACCACAGGCCGTCGTGCTACAGGTTTGTATTTTTCTGCTGCAGTATTTGCTCAGAAAGCTGGCTGGGGAATTGGAGCAGCCATCGCAGGTTGGATCTTAGCCGCATCCAGTTTCGTTCCTAATGTTGTTCAAAACGATACAGCTATTACCGGAATAAAATTATTGGTCTCAGTTATTCCCGGGATTTTATATATGTCGTGCGCTTTGTTTATGATTTTTTACAGGATCGACTCCAAAACCACCGATTTAATGAAAAATGAGCTCGATGCAAGAAGGGCGATTGATGCACAAGGATAACAGATCGTTGTGGTCACAGGTGCTGTGCGATATCATGTATTGAGTCAACTCTAAAAAGTATAAAACAAAAAATTGCCAACTGGGCACGAAGACACCAAGGTGCACAAAGCATTAAATTCAAGCAATATACGCTTGGTGCCCGTCAACTGATGGATAGAGACTTAGTGCCATTCGCAGCAAGTTTTTTTTCGTAGCAGGCTCTTTATTAAAGGTTTAAATCATAGGGAATCATGAAATATATACAGTTTCTTAGTCTTTGTTTTGGAGGGTTGTTGTTGATATCCATTCAGGGGTTTAGTCAGATTATTCCGATGGGAAGCGGAAGCTATACCACCCAGTTACCTCCGGCTGATGCTGCAGGAAGGAATGTCAATCCGAACGGCACTCCCCGGTTATCGGGTCCTGCGGCCTCAAAACCTGTTTCATCAAGCGATTGGTGGACAGGATTATTAACCTATGATGGCGCCAATATGTATAATTATCCCTTATCGCTTAAAGGATCTTCATCAGGACTTGTGGTCAGCTATACATTTCTGGGGGGAGGGGCCAATGATACGCGTCAACCGATGAGTCCCGATATGCCATTGATTGTCGGTGTAACCGGGTTAACCGGAACATACCCGACAGTTTCAGATTATTCCGACTGGACAGTTACTGCATCATGGAATAGCGGAGGGCATAGCTTCAACGCCACAATGGGTATGGCGATGCCATTTGTTTATTGCACAAAAGGGAATTCAGACGTGGCTTCCGTAACGGTCAATATGGGGACTGTTTCTGTTCAGAATGAGATGATCCTGATCACAAATTCGCTGAGCGGTGCCAACTTTGCCGTGTATGCACCCTCCGGTTCTACCTGGGTACAAGCCGGAACGACTTATACTTCAACACTTGCCGGGAAAAATTACTTTTCTGTGGCTATGCTCCCCTCGGGGACGGCAGCCACAACTGCGGCCAACGATTTCAAACAATACGCCTATGTTTTTCCGGCAAACACTGCTGTAAACTGGTTTTATGATAATGGTACATCCACCGTCCGGACTACTTTTACTGTTACTCCTGATCAAAAGGAAGGA
>CAZKCK010000434.1:2248-2701 GCA_964550695.1 uncultured Bacteroidales bacterium
CCACAGTTTTCATGGGATTATTGCCTCACCAGTGGGCCCATTTAAGTGCATCATCGGCTCAGCCCGGTTCCTATTCTTATACAACTTCGCGGGGTACAATGAAGATGCTGGCTTCAAATTCTTTTGTAGTGGAAAACAAGTTTAAGGGGATTTTATCTGCACTTCCAAATACGGCAAAATATAGTCCGGGTTTTGATCCGGGTGCATTAAATGGAAAAATAGAAATGGTAAAAGGGGAGGGGCTTGCGCTCTGGACCGATTCCTATAACGAAGGATTGGCCATGAACCGGTTAATCCAGGCGGCTAAAATTGCAGACCAGATTGGTAACCTATCAGCAAGAGATCAGATTATTACAACGGTAAAAACCAGATTGGAAAACTGGTTTAAGGTCGATGCCGGAGAGAAAGCTTTCCTGTTTTATTACAATGCCTCATGGTCCACGCTCATTGGTT
>CAZKCK010000435.1:0-2686 GCA_964550695.1 uncultured Bacteroidales bacterium
CGTCTTCGAGGAAAGGCATATCTTCTTCACGTACAATACGTGCAACAATACCCTTGTTTCCGTGGCGTCCGGCCATTTTATCCCCAACTTTCAGTTTGCGTTTCTTGGCAACATATACTTTTGCCATCTGTACAATTCCATTTGGCAATTCATCCCCAACAGTAGCAACAAACTTCCTGCGGTTGTATATTCCCAAAATTTCTTTGTACTTGATAATAAAGTTGTTGATAAGCTGTTTGATAAGATCATTAACATCTTTATCGGTTGTCCACTTGTTTGGGTTCACATTGATAAAGTCAATCCCAACAAGCATTTTCTGGGTGAACTTTACCTTTTTAGGTACCAATTCATTTTTAAAGTTGTTGTAAACACCTTGCGATGTTTTCCCACTAACCAGAACTGTAAGTTTATCAACAAGTTTTTGTTTCAGGTCATACGTGCTCTTGGCAAATTCTTCGTCAAGTTCTTTAACGATATCTTTTTCTTTTGCTTTAAGTTTTTTGTCCTTAACAACCCTCGAAAATAGTTTCTTCTCGATCACAACACCCTTCATCGAAGGTGGTGCTTTGAGGGAAGCATCCTTAACATCGCCGGCTTTATCACCGAAAATAGCACGGAGTAGTTTTTCTTCTGGTGTAGGATCACTTTCACCTTTTGGGGTGATTTTCCCAATCAGGATATCGCCTTCATTAACTTCAGCACCAATACGGATAAGTCCGCTTTCGTCAAGGTCTTTTGTAGCTTCCTGGCTAACATTTGGGATATCGTTGGTCAATTCTTCAACACCGCGTTTGGTATCACGTACTTCGAGCGTAAATTCTTCAATGTGTAAGGACGTAAAAATATCTTCCTTAACTACACGTTCCGAAATTACAATAGCATCCTCAAAATTATATCCTTTCCAAGGCATGAAGGCTACCATCAGGTTGCGTCCTAAAGCAAGTTCACCTGCCTGTGTTGCATAACCTTCGCACAAAACCTGTCCTTTTTTCACCTTATCGCCTTTGCGGACGATAGGCCTTAAATTGATACAGGTATTCTGGTTTGTACGTGAAAATTTGGTGAGGTTATAAACTTTAATGTCTTCATCAAAACTTACAAGCCTTTCTTCCTCTAAACGGGCATAACGGATTATAATCTGAACAGAATCAACGTATTCAACAATACCATCGCCTTCTGCATTAATAAGTACACGCGAATCCTGGGCAACCCGGCCTTCAATTCCAGTACCTACAATTGGTCTTTCCGGATTTAAAAGCGGAACGGCCTGGCGCATCATGTTTGATCCCATAAGTGCGCGGTTGGCATCATCATGCTCCAAGAACGGAATTAACGAAGCTGCTATAGAAGCGATTTGGTTAGGCGCAACGTCAATAAGGTCAACTTTCCCTTTTTCAATCAAAGGATAATCAGCCAAATACCGCACCTTAACCCTATCTTCGACAAAATCTCCAGATTCGTCCATGGCAGTTGTTGCCTGGGCAATAATCTTGTTTTCTTCTTCTTCTGCACTCAGGTAGGTAGTTTCAGCTAATTCTACTTTTCCGTCAATAACCCTCTTATATGGGGTTTCAATGAAACCGAGCTTATTGATTTTTGCAAAAACACATAAGGAAGAAATAAGTCCGATGTTTGGACCTTCAGGGGTTTCAATGGTACAAAGCCTTCCGTAATGGGTATAGTGAACGTCGCGAACCTCAAAACCGGCCCTTTCTCTTGACAGACCTCCTGGTCCAAGAGCAGAAACCCTACGTTTATGTGCTATTTCGCTCAATGGATTAGTTTGATCCATGAACTGTGATAACTGGTTTGTACCAAAGAATGAGTTTATGACACTCGACAATGTTTTTGCATTGATCAAGTCCATCGGGGTAAATACTTCATTGTCGCGAACATTCATACGTTCACGGATGGTACGGGCCATACGGGCCAAACCAACACCAAACTGGTTGTATAATTGCTCACCTACAGTACGCACGCGCCTGTTGCTCAAGTGGTCAATGTCGTCAATATCAGTTTTGGAGTTAATTAATCCAATAAGATATTTTATGATCGAAATAAGGTCTTCTTTTGTTAAAACCTTTGTTTCGAGTGGCGTATCGAGTGAAAGTTTTTTGTTGATCCTGTAACGTCCTACATCACCGAGGTCGTAGCGTTTATCAGAAAAGAACAGTTTTTCGATAATACCCCTTGCGGTTTCTTCATCAGGTGGTTCTGCGTTACGCAACTGACGATATATATATTCAACAGCTTCTTTCGAACTGTTGGCAGTATCTTTTTGTAGGGTATTGAAAATAATTGAAAAGTCTTGTGAATTGATATCATCGCGGTGAAGCAGTATTGACTTTGCACCGGCATCCACAATCATATCAATATGATGGTTATCCAGAACTGTTTCACGGTCAATAATAACATCAGTACGTTCAATAGAAACAACTTCTCCTGTATCTTCATCACCGAAATCTTCAATCCAGGTCCTAAGTACCCTGGCGGCTAGTTTACGCCCAACATATTTTTTTAGTCCGGCTTTACTTACCTTTATTTCCTCGGCGAGATTAAAAATTTCAAGAATGTCTTTATCGCTTTCATAACCGATTGCCCTGAGCAGTGTGGTTACAGGTAATTTCTTTTTACGGTCGATGTATGCATACATCACATGGTTGATGTCGGTAGTAAACTCCATCCA
>CAZKCK010000436.1:0-2664 GCA_964550695.1 uncultured Bacteroidales bacterium
TCCTAACATACTTATAAATCATCAAAAAAAGGCCATTTTTGCCCGTGCACACAAACGGCTATCGGAATTGGTAATTTTACACCCAGTCAAAATTATTTCCCCCACCCTACCCCCCTATACCATTTATAAAATACTTTTTTTGCGGATAATGCCCGATTAAACAACGACTTAAGGGATTGGTTAGCCGATTATTCCCTACCCTCTGACACCTCAATTCTACTTTCAGTCAAAAACAACAGCCAAATAGTCAATTGTCCCTCACACATCGCACGGAGTAACCGGTATTCTTGGGGCTGGTGTCCCGGTACACATTCGCGAAGAAGTTGGAACTCAGGTGCCGGAACCAGGAGTCCGAAATGCTGCTCTCCGTAGCAGTCCACCAGTTGCCGGAGTAGCCTATATAGTAGAACGACCCACTGTTGCCGCGGCTGCCACCTGGAAGGGCAGTGAACCCGCTGGTATTCGTTGCTCCCGTATTTGGGCTGACCCAATGCGAAGTTCCGGTTTCTTTAAGTTTTCCCCCTTGGTCCGTTCCACGCCATCCCGTTGCATCGGCCTGCGACTGGGCCATGCCAAGAAACATTTCCATTTGCTTCCATTCATCATCGCTCGGCAAATGCCAGCCAGAGGGACAGGCACCCTGCACTCCGCTGGGATTATTAGAGCTTGAAGCCGCCTCGTTCATAGCAGCGACCCAGGTGTAAAGCAACCCATAAGTAGCTTTATGTGCCAAAATGTTATCGTAAACAAACCAGTATTTGGTGGTATTATCATAACTAATACTACCGGCACTTGTTCCGTCAACCAAAGCCGTTCCATCTGCATAATGTGTAGTGGCGAGGTTTTGTTTCATCCAGCATTGGCTGCCAATTTGGACAGTATTGTAGGTATTGCCATCGTAATCAGTAATGGTGTAGGTGCCGCAAATAGGTTGGACAAGTGTGCTAAACTGCACCCCTTCACCGTAAACAGTACCTGCATTGTTGGTCGCGTAAGCTCTTGCATAATAGATTAATCCTGGAGTTAATCCTGAAATATTTGCGGTAAAGCTGCCTAACCCGTTGCCACAAATTACTTTTGCGCCTACAACCGTTGGATTTGGTGATGTGCCATAACAAATACCTCTCTCCGCTACTGTTCCGCCACCACCAGAACAAACATAACCATCGCAGGACGCAGAATTATTTGTCACATTCGATGGGTTTGATGTATTTACTGTTGGTAATTCAACGGTTGAAGATATATTTGACCATGTTGGCACACCATTTAACAATTGCAGGAAATTTCCGTTTAATGCTGGTGCAATGGTAATCCATTCTGTCCCATCCCAGTATTTGATTTCGCCAATGGTTGTGCCATCGGGGCAACCTGTAGAGGTTTGTGCCGAGGTGCCTGAGGCTTTGGCATACATAGCATAAGGCACGCTTAGTAATTGTGTGGTACTAAGTAATCCACCATTGAAATTGGTTCCACCTGTTAGGTCAATGGTAGTACTTATATTATAAGTGCCTTCTCCCCAATTAATTGTCGAAAAACTCCCGTAAGTAGGAGTACCTGTTCCAATGGCAAGAGTAAGCAAACCATTCACATTCG
The DNA here is from genome assembly GCA_964550695.1 of uncultured Bacteroidales bacterium. Lineage (GTDB taxonomy): Bacteria > Bacteroidota > Bacteroidia > Bacteroidales > TTA-H9 > CAZKCK01. The sequence continues at coordinate 1,594 of CAZKCK010000436.1, forward strand.
TGGTTGCCGAATGGGTCTCGGAATATACAATGATGGGGAAAAATGCACTCTTGGTGATACTCACCTGAACGCCTATCAGACTATTTGAAATTAATACACCATTTGCATCCCGAACCACCGCCTGATAGCTCATTTTTTCGGGTGCTTGTGCAAATACATTCGCTGTAAAAAGAAAGGCAGCAAAAATTGAAATAATATTCTTCATAATTATTGATTCTTATTGATTTTGAATTGTTTAATTTCTTTATTGTTATTATCAGTTATTTTCAAAAAATAGGGTGCTGCCGCAAGGTGGCTCATTATTATCCTTGTTTCATAATCGGTTATTTTCCCGCATTCCAAAATTTTTCCGTTCAAATCGAAAAGCCGATAACTGATTTTCCTGTTTCCGATTGAATTGTTATTCGGAGATTGTGGATTTGAAAAACCATCCACTTTTAAAGTTAAAAAATCATGTGCCGGATTTGGAAATGCCGCCACCACAAGATGAATATGGTTGGTTTCTTCCAAGGCCGTAACTATTGAAATATCGTAAGTTTGCTGTACTCCCTGGGTTACAAAACCCGTAGATCCAAAATAGGAAGAATAAAAAACCTGACCAATGGAATAGCTTACCGAGCCCTGGCTTCCTGAAGAATTCCCGCCAGCAGAGGTAATGGCTACCTGGGCATGAATTCCCGAAAATACCAGGCCTGACAAAAACATTAGCAAATATTTATTTATCATTTTTCAATTGATTTAATTCTCAAAATTGGAAATTCCTACTGAAGCGAATAGCTGTAAATCGCCAATGTAGAATTTTGGCCGAAAATACATATTAGCCACCGTCAACTTTGTCGAATATGTTTTGTAACATATTGGTTCAAAAAGAAACTAAATTGAAGCCCTTATTAATCAGAGATTAAAATTGGAAAAAAAACTTTGCTTTTCTGGAAGTGCAGGTATGCCTGGAAAGGAGAAATGTTGTTCCATGTGAATTTTCCAAACCATTCTTTTAGTTGGAAATCCAATTTTTATATACCGTAGGTCTCAAATACTCATAAATTAGTATCCCGTTTCGGGGACAAAAAA
>CAZKCK010000437.1:0-2624 GCA_964550695.1 uncultured Bacteroidales bacterium
CTGAATAGCAAGGCAAGTTTATTCAATGACCCTAAATTGCAGAGAAACATTGATTCATTAGATTTTGAAGCAGATGGCCTTAAGGTTCTATGGGATTTATTACCAGATCAGCCTGATATTTGCCTGATACGACTCAATCATGCATTAAAGCCCCGTGATACTGTTGTAATTTCCACCCCTTTCCATGTTAAAATTCCCAAAGGCGTAACTTCCAGACTGGGGCATATAGGCGAATCATATCAAATATCGCAATGGTATCCAAAACCCGCTGTATATGACAGAACGGGCTGGCATCCGATATCGGATCTGGATCAGGGTGAATACTATTCCGAATTTGGAAGTTTTGATGTAAGCATTACACTGCCAGCCAATTATATTGTTGGTGCCACCGGAAATCTGCAAAATGAGGAAGAAACCGAAATGCTTGACAGCCTTGCGGCCGATACCGCAGGAATTACAACAAGCATGGATGAGAATGAATTTCCACCATCTTCAGGGCACATGAAGACACTCCGTTATACCGAAAACCGGATCCATGATTTTGCATGGTTTGCCGATAAACGTTTCAAAGTGCTGAAAGGCGAAGTAAAGCTTCCTGAATCGGGCAGAACGGTAACTACCCGGGTCATGTATACCGGTCAGCAGGCTGAACTCTGGAAAGATGCCATCCCGTATGTGAATCAGGCAATCTGGTATTTTTCAAAATGGAATGGCGATTACCCCTACCAGAGTTTTACCGCTGTGCAAAGCGCGCTGAGTGCCGGTGACGGGATGGAATATCCGGGAATTACCGTGATTGGAATGGCTGAGGATGCCAGATCGCTTGATGAGGTAATTGCCCATGAAATATGCCATAGCTGGTTTTACAGTTCTCTCGGATCAGATGAACGGCGCTACCCTTTTTTGGATGAAGGCATTACCAGTGCCAATGAAGTGCGGTATATGGATGTAAGATATCCTGAAAAAAAGCTTTGGGAAGTGTATGTTAAAAACCAAAAACTGGCCCGCTTCTTTAACATCTACAAGATGCCGCAAAAACTGATGGGTGAGTTGGAATGGCTCTCGCAGGCACGCGATAACCTTGAACAGCCCCTTAATTTGCCGGCAGCAGATTTTACCGGTTTAAACTATGGCCTGATGGTGTACGGCAAAGCAGGAATGAGCTTTAATTACCTGAGGGCATTCCTTGGTGATTCAGTGTATGATGCGGCCATGCATGAATATTTTACCAAATGGAAATTCAAACATCCGTATCCGGATGATCTCCGTCAGGTATTTGAAACAGCAACAGGCAGGGACCTGAGCTGGTTCTTTACCGATTTGACCGGTACCACCAAAAGAATGGATTATCAGGTGGTTCGTTTGGTTAATCATAAACTCCTTATTAAAAATAATGGTGAGTTAAAATCGCCGGTGATTGTTTGTGGCATGCTCGGGGATTCAATCTGCTTTAAACAATGGGTAGATGGTTTTGAGGGGCAACAATGGATTGATATTCCTGAAGGCAACTACACTTCACTAAAAATTGACCCTGAGCATATAACGCCGGAATTATTCAGGCTCAACAACAACATCCTGACTTCCGGATTTCTGCCCAAGGCTGACCCCATCCGGTTTCAGCCTTACATCACGCTTGAAGATCCCGAAAAGCGGTACATCATGTTTTTCCCGGCATTCAACTGGACCAGAGAAAATGGAACCATGGCGGGGATTGCCCTGCACAACGGTTTTCTCACGCCCAAACCATTCGAATATTTTATCATACCATTTTATGCATTTCACAACGCTGATCTGGCTGGTTTTGGAAGAATTGCATACAATCGCACGCCTTATGGCAAACGCATCCGGAAACTGACGGTTTTTCTGGAAGGTGCACAATTTGGTGCTCCCGGAAATCAGAATTTCCACAAAGTCAAAGCCGGAATGGAAATTTATTTCAGGTCAGAGAATTTGAATAAATCGCTGATTCATAGGGCCTATGTAAACTGCATTTATGCCTCTGACCTGTCACAGATGATCAACCGGCAGCATGCAAAAATGAATTCATTCCTGCAGTCAGGATACCAATTTGAAAAAGCCGCTACCGTAAACCCGTACAGCTTATTGGTTTCTGCCGAATCTGGCGGTTCCTTTTTAAAAGCATCATTGGAGGTCAATTACCGGTTCAGTTATTATGGAATAAAAAAGGGTTTGGATATCAGACTGTTTGCAGGAACCATGTTCAAAAGTGATCCGAATACTCCTTTCTTTTCATTGGCTGCCGGCGGCAGGACCGGAAATGAACAATATTTGCTGGAGGGCATGTATCCTGACCGTTTCAGCGCTTTCCCATCTACCTTCTGGTCAAGGCAGATGAGCATGGTTGAAGGCGGACTCGCCTCCCCGGTGAATGAAAAACTCGGATTCAGCCATTGGCTGATTTCTGTTTCTGTTACATGTGATTTGCCTGGCAGCTATAGCCGGATCCCCGTCAAGCCATTTGTAAACTTTCTGGTGAACGATCACGGCAGCGGAACTGGCCACAATTCAGCGTTGTATTATGAATTTGGTGTAAAGACAGGCTTTTGGAATTTTTTCGAGGTATATATTCCATGCATTGTTTCCGGAAATATTGAATCCATCAC
>CAZKCK010000438.1:0-2602 GCA_964550695.1 uncultured Bacteroidales bacterium
TCCCAATCCTCACATCCTCAAATTTTCATATCTTCAAATCAACAAAACCCTTATTTCCATTCATGTTTCGGGTACCGGCCCTTAAGTTCTTTTTTAATTTCGAGGTAAGAGTTTTTCCAGAAGTAATCCAGATCGCGGGTAATCTGTACGGGCCGGCGGGCCGGAGAGAGGATCTCAAACACCACCTTTACCCTGCCTTCGGCTACCGTCACAGGCAAGGGGCAGTCATACAATCCCTGTACTGTTTCTGAAAGGATTACATCGCCCTTGTCATCATACCGCAGCCTCACGGGCCGTTTGCGGTGGGGCAGTACAATGGTTTCGGGAGCCACAAAATCAACGGCTGCCTGCTGTTCATACCTGAGCCAGCCACGTAGCGCAGGCCATACCTCCACCCGCTGAATGTCTTTCATCCCCCTGCATTTGTAAATGCTTTGCTGGATGATAAATGCCTTTGCATGTTCGTCGATGGCCGGAATCTGGTACTGAGGCGCATTGTGTGCCGCAAAATTCACCCTTCTTACAAACTGCTCCACCTGTTCATTCCATTGCTCAAAACTGATTTCATCTGCCAGAATGGCCCGGGTGAGTATTTCAGAGGCTCCGTCATGGTTGTTTGTCTCTGCCATACTTCGGTTTATCAGCAGGTCGTCAATATATTCTTCCGTTATTTCAACCACCCGTTTCAGTTCGGCATCAAATGTCAGGTAGCTGTTAAATGTAACATTACCAGTGCCTGCATCTTTCAGCCAGGGTTCCTCTATCAGCGTTACTTTTTTCAGAAAGAGCAGCACGCCCGAAGGTGTACGGGCTTCTTCAAGTTCCGTGGCCACCATCAGCCGGCCTTCCTTCACGGAGCTTTCTTTGTGCAGTTGTCCGCTTTTACCGCCTGTCATGCGGCATGTGGCCGATTTGGCTTTCAGCTTTACGGCAATAAAATCAATATACCCAGCCATGATGCATTGCTTCAGGCTGTTTTCCTCATCCACCGTCAGATGTTGTTCCGGCAGACGCCATCGTTTACCATGATCATTCCCTGCCTGCCCCAGCAATTGCTGCGCCAGCATTCCGGTTTGCCGGGCCACGTTTGCATTGATTCCGGCATAGGCACATTCACGTGCGCCATAATGATATCCGGAGGCATAGAGCCAGGCATTCAGTTCAACCAGCAAATCGGAGCCGGGCAACCCAAACAGTTCTTCCCTGATAATCTGAAGTTGCGGATCAGAGGATGGTATAAGGATGTTCTGACCCTGAATAAGCGCGGCTATCACACAGGCTGCTGGCAGGCATTTGAGTTCAATGGCTTTGAGCAGCATGATGGCTGCGCGTGGATGCACATTCATTGCGGCCATTTTCATTCCTTTCGGGCTGATTGAACCAGTGGCAGTGATGGCACCCAATGTTTCAAGCAGGTGAAGGGCTTTGCCGATGGCTTTGGGTTCCGGTGCTTCAAACCAGTTGAAGGTATTCAGGTCGGGGTGGGTACCTGCCAGAAGACCCAGCAGGATTTCGGAAAGATCGATGCGGTGTATTTCGGGAATATCGTTTTGCTTGCGGTGCTGATGATCAAATTCACTCCACAGCCTGATGCAGTTTCCTGAAGATGTTCTGCCTGCACGTCCGGCACGTTGTTCGGCTGATGAACGGCTGATGGGTTCTGTAAACAAGGTATTGATTCCGCGATGGGCATCATACCGGCTTATGCGGGCCTGCCCGCTGTCGATAACCGTTGTGATGCCCTGAATGGTGAGAGAGGTTTCGGCCACATTGGTGCTTACAATAATTTTCCTGCCGGGTGCATTTACGGCCTCATCCTGTTCCTGCCGGCTCAGGGAGCCATGCAGCGGCAGAACCTTTACATCCGCCGGCAGCGTTTTGCCGGCCAGTGCGCTGGTTGTTCTGCGGATTTCATACGATCCGGGCATAAACACAAGCACAGATCCCTGAAGGTTTGAGCGAATGGCTGATGCAGCATGGTATGCCGCCTGATCCCAGATGGTTTCATTGTGCGCGGGCGGGGCATAGGATATCTTTACAGGAAATGTTGTTCCACTGGTCTCAACAAATAAACTTTGTGAGAGGTATGATTTGAGCGGACCCGGATCCAGCGTGGCCGACATGACTACAATTTTAAGATCGGGCCGGCTGCGTTGTTGCAAAGCCAGCGTCAGGGCCAGGCTGAGATCGGTTTCAGAATGGCGTTCATGGAACTCATCAAAAACCACAGCACCTGTATCTTCAAGCTGATCGCCATGTAACAGTCTTTTCAGCAGTATGCCCTCGGTGAGGAATAAAATGCGTGTGGCAGGGCTTTGGCGGCTTTCGAGCCTGATCTGATAGCCGACTTCCTCACCAGTTGCAGTACCTCTTTCACGGGCAATATAATCCGCAAGCATGCGTGTGGCAATCCTTCGCGGCTGAAGTACCAGTACTTTTTTATCATCAGTCAGCACTTCATCAAGGATATACTGCGGTACCCTTGTTGATTTCCCCGAGCCCGGAGGTGCAAGAATAATCAGTTGATTTCCCTGCCTGAGTGCCGGGGAAATGGTGTTGCGTATGTCTTCGATGGGTAACTGCACTTTCATTGCGAAGGGTT
>CAZKCK010000439.1:0-2594 GCA_964550695.1 uncultured Bacteroidales bacterium
TCCTTTTGCAATGGAAGGGCTATTTGAGAATCCAATTCCGGATCAAGTCCAGGCCAGTTGGAAATAGTAATGAGGTTCCTGCCTGTTGCGTAAAACTGAAGTTTGCTAAAGCCGGCAGATTTGAAAAGTTTCGAAAAATCATAAGAAAATGTAATATCCTTGATACGAACAAAATCCTTGGAATAATATTTTGAGGCATTTAAACCTCCGTTGGAACCTCCTTTGGGATCATTAATGTACCAGTCGTTTGTAGGGTTGTCAACTGTCCACCAGTTCTTTATTGTTGTATTTCTTAAAACACGTCCAAAAACATTATCTGATTCCAAGGCATTCGATTGAGTAATTCCATGAATACCATGCATAAAGAATGAAAAATTAAAATTTTTATAGGTTAATGTATTATTCATACCCCATATAAATTTTGGGTCTCTTTGCCCCTGGATCACCCTGTCATCATTTGGCTTGATTATTTTGTCGTCATTAACATCGATCACTTTACCTCCTCCAGGGTACTTATTATATATTTTAGCTTGTTCTTCCTCTCCGAGTTGCCATATTCCATTCCAAACATAACCGTAATTTACTCTGATAGGTTGTCCAATAAACCATCCATTTGCCACATCGTCGATTTCTTTGCCATTTTCATCCAGTACTCCATACAAGGAGACAATTTCATTTTTATTGACACTAAAATTTGCCGAAGTAGTCCACGAGAAATTATCTTTTACGATATTCCTTGAATTAACAGAAAACTCAAAACCGGTATTTCTCGTTTCACCGATATTCTGTGTAATTTCCCTTATTCCATGTATTGGAGATATCGTGCGGTCAAGCAAAAGATCAAATGTATTTGTAATGTAATAGTTTAAATCACCTGAAATCCGTCCGGAAAGAAGTCCGTAATCCAAACCGACATTAAATGTTTTAGACGATTCCCAACCTAAATTATCCATTCCCAGTGTACTTGGCCGATAACCGGGCATAGTACTGGTCCCGTCAATAAAATTTGCTTCTGCCATGCGTGCAATGGTACTGTAAGGCCCAATGGCCTGATTTCCGTTTAAACCGTAAGATGCTCTTAGTTTTAGAACGCTGATGAGATCCTTGTTTGAAATTAAATTATCAAAAAAGTCCTCGTTTGCAATATTCCAACCCACTGCAGCAGATGGGAAAGTACCCCATTTTGTCTCCTCGCCAAACCCCGAGAAACCGTCTCTACGCACCGTTAGCGTCAAAAGATAACGGCTATCATACGAATAATTTAACCGAAGCATCTGTGAGATTAAAGAACTGGTGCTATATCCATAATCAGGAATGATTACCTCAGCTTGTCCGGCTGAATACCAGGTAAGAAAATCATTTGGATATCCGGATGCATTCAATACGTTACTTGTATTTTTGGAATTTTCAAATGAATAAACTCCAGTGAAAAACAGATTGTGTTTTTCGAAATCACGGTTAAAATTTAAGATATTTTCAATTGTATAATTTTCAACCTGACCTTTGTTGGTGCTTGATTCTCCGCGGGAACTTAACCCCCTTAATGTATTTCTGCCCCAATACGTTCCTGTATCAGTAAACCGCAATCGAACTCCGGTATTGATGCGATATTGCAAGCCTTTAATAAAAGGAAAATCAACAATAGCATGGTTGTTAGTCACTACCTGATAAGACTTATCTATGTTATCTGCCAGGAGTCTTTGTAAAGGGTTACCAATTTGTGTTTCTTCCGGCCAGGGATTTATGGTTAGGTTCCCATTTCCGTCATATACAGTAGTCAGAGGATTCATCCAAAATACACCATCGTAGCCGGTGCCTCCATCCCAGGTTACGTTAAGCCCACTACGATCATCGTATGTTAACTGAGTTCTTGTGCCAATTGTAAGCCACTTTGCTATTTTACTGTCTAAATTAAACCGCATGGATACACGCATATAGTCATCGCCTTTTGCAAGGCCTTGCACATCGGTTAATCCACCTGAAAAATAATAATTTGTATTTTCTGACCCTCCTGAAACAGAAAGATTGTGTTGTGTGCTATAACCGTTATGTAATGCAAGGTCATACCAATCAACCCACTTACCCGCATCATAAACAGCTTGCTCCGATGCAGTTATTGATCCGGGTTCCCGGGCATTTTTAAATTTGTAAAACTCGGGTCCCGACATGATATCGGGTATTTTAACGAAACTTTGCATAGCATAGTAACCATCGTAAGAGATAGTTGCTTTTCCACGTGTTCCTAATTTTGAGGTAACCAGAATTACTCCGTTTGCACCTCGTGAACCATAAATTGCCGCAGCAGAAGCATCTTTTAGCACTTCAATCGATTTTACATCGTTGGGATTAATATCGCGCAATTGTCCACCGTAAGGAACCCCATCGAAAATAATAAGTGGATCATTTGCCGCTGTTATTGAATTACGCCCTCGTATCATAATCACTTCGTCGGGTGAAGATCCGGCAGAACTGGTACTTATCATAACTCCGGGTATTGACCCCTGAATGGACTGGGCAATTGTTAAATTTGGCACCTTCTCAAGGCGTTCCTGATTTAATGATGCAACCGTCCCGGTAATGTCGCTTTTCTTCTG
>CAZKCK010000440.1:0-2587 GCA_964550695.1 uncultured Bacteroidales bacterium
GTAGGTCAGATTCTTCTTTGAATCTGAATACATTCACATGCTCTTGACAGTTTCGACAAAGTGTGCCGTGAACCAGGTCAGACACGATACAGGTAACTTTATAAATTCTTAGCGGAGAGGTTCCTACAACCATACCAACTCAAAAGGGCTTTCTTTTTGCCCGTCTTTTTCTTTGCCCTGCGCCATCAAAGAAAAAGCGGTCCCGGGAGGTACGACCATAAAAAAAGCAGACAGGCCAGTGGCCTGTCTGCCGGAAAGTTTAATTTCTCTTTGAGAACTGGCTCTCCATCTGAGCCAATTCAAACTCAATTTTTGCAGGATCCGTTAAGGACATTTCCTGTACATACCCTGAATAATAAATCTGATCAAGAAGTTCAATGGAGATTTCTTCAATGTTCTGATCCCTGGTTGCTCTGGCGATTGCTGTCATAAGGCGGTAGATTTAGATAAGTGTGTGAATACTTGAAATTTTCTGACCGCGAAGCGTTAAACCGGATCGATTGAATAATGTCAGGAGTGTAGGTCAGATTATCTTTTGAATCTGAATACACAAAGCCTGCTCTTGACAGTTTCAAGCCTGATGCTGCACACTTCAGCATGGCCAAAGTCGATGTAGGTAAATTCAGAGCTATTTCAAGTAAGACATACTCCGCTTCCCGGAAAACCAATTCTATTTTTCCGGTGCCTTAAATGGGATTTCTTTTTGCTTAGCTTTTTCTTTGGCCTGCCCTTTCAAAGAAAAAGCGTGGCCTTCAGGTTGCCCCGGGTGATGGACTGTGATGGCTTTCTCTTTTGCTTCTTGGCTCTTTACTACAAAGAGAAAAGAAGTTCAATTCAGGCCAAAAAAGGCCTGTTTGAAATGGAAATAATCACAAATAACACACTTTTAGCGCTTTGTGAATAACGAAGTGCGTTAAAATGAAATTTAACTGTCAGTAGACCACGCCCCGCCCTATAACATCTACAATTGCGAACGGAGCAATCGCGCTGGATATATGAATAGGGCACTCTGCCGGCACCATGCTAAGTTGATCAATATCACATAAATACAAAGATAATGCAGCCTTGAGGCTTAGAAGGGCTTAGAATAGCATTACAGAGGGCACAAAAAGGCCGGTAATGGTACAATACAGGTCTGCTCCCCTACGGGTTATTTGCTCCCCTATGCAATAGGTGAGCAATGCGCCACTTTTTTCCAGGATTGAATTTGGATTTGCTACTTGCCTAAGAACATGATCTCCTGAGTATGATCAGTGCCAGTCATATTCTGATAGAACATCCAGTAATACAGGTTATCAACTGCATCGCTCAGGTCTGTCGCTTTCCACCTGGGCTGATCCGTCTTGCGCTCGGATGATTTATCTTTTTTGAATTCAGAAGGGAGTATGGGCGCTGCATCCATTGATACGAATGTCTCCATTGCGTTATTCATGTTGATTCTGAATGAAGGTACACTGCTGATATCATTGGCCAGGAACTTATGCCAGAATAAAAACTTATCCATGTGGGATATCTCATGCAGTTCAGCACACAACCTGACAGTCCAACCTGCTTTACCTAACTGGCCAATGACATCATCAAAGTAAGTCTCTCTCGATGCAGCATCATTGCGCCTGGTACCATCACTGCCGCCATACAGATTGACATGCTTGTTACGATGATACTTGTAATAGTCAATGAATTTAGCAACCAGCATTTTAAGGGTTTCATTCTCAACATAAAAGTTGTTGATGATCGGGAATTCATTGACCGATCTGTGCCATTGGCTCACGATCATGCAATTCTGCGTGGATCCGAAATCAAAGGAAGCATACAGATATTCATTTGGCAGGCAGTCGGCATCACCCCTGCTGTCCAGAGCGCCTTGCTCCCCCAGGTCATGTTCAATGGAATCATAGAATGAATAATTGTATGAATCGTAGTAACAATGGATGTTTGCATTGAGCGACGGATAAAACCCGTTGATATTTTTTTTACGCCTGATATTTTCCACTTCAATGTCATAGATCATTGCAGGCAAAACACGTTTAAGATCCCGGAAATAACGGGGACCTAAGATAAATTCGTTAAACCGCGCACTCGCCTCCAGGAACATGAATTCTTTTGGAAACTCCTTTTCAAGCTCTTCATATTCAAAAACCCAGTCTCCTGCAGGAGTCAATGGCTGGGAACCCAGGAACAACGTTCCATGGTGATACCGTATGTGGCCAAAGCGATCATTGTTGCCGCGGTTAGCAGGCAATACATCGCTGTCAATGGCTGATTTCTTCAGCTTTGTGGCTTCATCGAACACCATGTAATCATAGGAACCGCTACGGGCCATTTCCGGCCGGTCGAATGAATTGAATTCAACAACGAAGCCGTTGAAGAAATGAATGCAGTTTGTATAATCCAACGGAGGTTGAAACGGCTCTAACCATTGGTATTTTTTCGGTGCTTTTGTGCCCACAAAATAGTGAATGCCACGAAACAGACCCCTTCGTTCCCAGTGATCAATGATCGGTGGTAGTGATTTTGTGCGGATATGGAAGTAAGTCAGGCCATTGAGCGATATTTTTCCCCGGGGCATCACCTTGAAACAATCAAT
>CAZKCK010000441.1:0-2580 GCA_964550695.1 uncultured Bacteroidales bacterium
CCCCACCCTGTCGGTTGTCAAGGTAATCAACTCGGGAGCCAACGTAATTTCTTGCGTAGCCCAAAAACTATCACCCAAGGCTTGGGTTAACGAACAGTTAATCCCGGCCTCCCGCAATTGAGCCAAAAATTGCGTGATAGCAATGCTGACTTGAGCATCCGCATTAGCAACTACCTCGAACATCGTCAACCTGTTAAGCCCGATCAACGACAGTCGGTCGGCTCGTATTGACATCAGCGGATTGAGCAAATCGGCGCTCAACAAGTAACCGGCTACTTCGAGAGCCTGCCCGTCTTGCAATTTCCGTTTCAAATCCGAGGTCTTTTCCTTGGGCGCGTTGCTGTCCATCACGGAAGCCGCCACCCGCAAGCGTAGAAATTGGGTGACAAATGTATCGCCGTTCAAAACCGGTTGCCACGCGATAAGCCTGTCGACGACAGCCGGTCGGCGAGAAACGAAATCCATCGCCAACAATGCGCCAGATCGTAGCCCCCATAAATCGACCGTCAACGCGCCCTGCCCTTGCAGCCAAGCAACGGAGGTGGCGATATTGTCCAGCCAGACTCTCCAAGACGCATCGCCGAATTCACCCATACTGTCGCCCGTCCCAAACAAATCCATCACCAGCACCCCATACCCTCGAGTGGCGAACGCTCTAGCTTGTAGCGCAACCATTTGCCTGGATTTATTCATCTCTTCGGCAAACGCCGGGACATGAAGAATTGCCCGATGAAGGGGCTCTGTCACGGGCGGATAGTAAACGCAGAATAAAGCTCCGCTATCGCTCGAGAGGAACAAGGGCTGCATCATAATGAAAACCGCAAGACGGGAAATTAAGCCAATTTTCCTTCGACGAATGCAACCAAGGTACCGACGTTTTCGAACACCGACGCATCGATTTCGTCGTCATCGACGGCAAAACCGAAGCGGTCTTCAAGGGCAGTGATAATGGTAACGACCGCCATGGAGTCGAATTCGGGAATGGCGCCCAGCAATCTTGTTTCATCATTCATTTGTGTCACGGCTTTTCCATTAAGCTGCAACACCTGAGTCAGAATTTCGACCAGTTGATTTTGTAAAGTCATGAAATTATCCTAAATTGAAAGTTAAATTTTGGGTGATTGAAAGTTAAATACTGGCTCCGAGTTTGCAGTAAATGACAAATGAAAGAAAGGTTTAAGCGATGCGATGGTTAATTGAAGCATACCTATGTTCACAAATACCGCCCAACCGATAGTTTCTGCCCCCATCCGTCGATGCGAAGAAAGCGACACGGCGTTAAATGCAGAAATACGGCTCAAGGAGTAAAGATATCCTTGGGCTACGAGCTTGGCTGATACTTCATCCCACAATTTTAGAAACACCGAAGAAAGTCTGAATTTAGGCGCCACATAAACATCGAAATCCCAAACAAGCGGACGACCGCTCAAATGATAAGAGCAACGCACCTCATCCACTTCACGATATTCTGACGTCGCATACCATAAGCAAGCGGCAAATTCATCATCCCTGAATGCAGCAAAACAAATCGCTCCCTGACTATACCGATCTGCCAAAATAGACATAGGCCGTGGACAGGGATGTGAATTAACATCAGGGGCAGGCCATTCCATAATGGCAAAGCGCTGTTCTTTTCCTTCTGGTAACAACGGTGGTCGTCGCAACAGCTGCGAGACAAAATAATATTTATTGAAAGCGAATTTTATCGATGCTTGTGATAGAAAATGATTAACAACATATAATAAAGCGTTACATAGGCCTAACTGCGAAGTAAGCTGTTGCCACTGTTGTTTCTTTTGCAGTATAAAATGGGATAAACACATGTGGAATATATCGATTTTTCTAACTTTATTCATAACATTCGTAACAGTTCCAATAAAATTGGAAACCATTTCGGAGAGAAAAACAAGCCTCCAATAGAACCATTTACGTTTTCATGAATAAGAGGTGGCAAACTTTCTAAGCTTGATTTTTTAAATTAGCATAACAATTATTAATTACTCATTCATAAATAAACCGGCATTTTATAACGAGACTCCGAGCAATGTCTTGTCCTCAAGTCAGAGACTGTCTTGTGTTGCGTAGTTCTTGCGGTAGCTTATTCATCTGGGTTTGCTGGCTTTTCAATATACAATCAAAAATAATTTTACTAAACAAAATCAAAAATATTCATAGCCACACTTAAATAATGAAAGTTAAGTAATTTCTATTTGGTTTGAATTAATTTTTTTATAATAGCACCAAAGGTCATTAAAATATACATCCAAGTTTTTAGTGAAAAAAAATTATATCTGATCGACTTAAAGCATGAATTTAATCCAATATTCAGACTTCCATTCTTATAATGATTTCTAGCAAAGTCAAAGTATAAATTTCCCAATCTAACCGAAACCTTGTACCTAGATGTTTTTGTTCCGTCAGGCCCAATACATCCCCACTTAGTTATGGCTCGTTCAATAACTTTTGCGCCGTAGCAAACATCTAAGGGTTTTTTTTGGGTTAGGCTATGAGGGTTAATCCTATATAATGACAATGGGGTAGAGAGTTTATCAATTCTTGCTATTCTGGACAATCTTAGCC
>CAZKCK010000442.1:0-2574 GCA_964550695.1 uncultured Bacteroidales bacterium
AGTGAAGCAGATATGAAAATCACCAAGAAACTCAAAGATTCCGGCGCCTTGCTTGAAATATCGGTTCTGGATCATATAATTGTTGCCCATGATGCTTATTATTCATTCGCTGATGAAGGTTCCATGTGAATTTTGGCCCCGGGAAACCGGGGTTTTTATATGCTTCCTCTTGAAATAGAGACATAGCTGGAAATACAATTTAGTTAAATTAGTATTTGTTAAATAATAAACAATAACTTCGGTGTTGTTTATATTAGGGTTTTCGCCAACATACAAAGGATGTGTTTTCTATATCAAAGTTTCCCTTGAAGATTTTAAAATCCAGCATGTAAATTATAAATAAGCTCATTGCCATGAAAAAAGCCATTATTTTTTTATCCATGTTCCTTCTATTCGGAATCACCGGAATTGCCCAGGTTGGCATCAATGCCGATAACAGCGCACCGGATCAATCAGCCGGACTGGATGTGAAATTCAACAACAAAGGATTCCTGCTTCCACGAATGTTATTTGAACAACGCAATGCCATTATAAGCCCGGCAGAAGGGCTCATGGTGTTTTGCACGGACTGTGGCACGAATGGAGCCATTAGCGTTTATTCAAATGGGGCATGGAGAACATTTACCCCTTGTACTACCTTGGCGCCGACAGCAGGGATCCATGTCGCTTTAACAACCCAGATAACCTGGAACTGGCTTTCATCGCCTGGTGCCGCCGGATACAAGTGGAATACCATAAATAATTATAGCACTGCGACAGATATGGGGCTGTTAATTTCAAAGACAGAAACCGGACTTGCATGTAATACATTATTTACAAGATTTATCTGGGCATATTATGCCTGCGGCACTTCAAGCCCCACAACACTGACCCAAACAACTGCGTCAATTCCTTCAATTCCAATTGCGGGCACCCATGTTCCAGGTACATCCCAGATCATCTGGAACTGGAATACGACCATCGGGGCAACCGGATATAAATGGAATACAACTCACAACTATGCTACAGCTATTGATATGGGGACGCTTACATCAAAAACGGAAAAATACCTGGATTGTAATACACCTTATACAAGATTTGTATGGGCATATAATGTTTGTGGAAATTCGGCTTCATCCATGATGACCCAAACAACATTGGGTATTCCTGCTCCTGCTGCTGCCGGCATACATGTTCCATATCTGAACCAGATTGAATGGAACTGGAATACGGTTACCGGCGCAGCAGGCTACAAGTGGGGTACTACCAATGACTATGCCTCAGCTATCGATATGGGAACAGCTACCTCCAAAACCGAAACCGACCTTACCCCGGCTTATACATATACCAGATATATATGGGCCTACAACTTTTGCGGAATATCTGCATCGACAACATTAACTCAAATTTTACCATTATCTATTGGTCAAAGTTATCAGGGAGGGATCATCTTCTTTCTTGATGAAACAGGGGCTCATGGTTTAATTTCCGCCAC
This sequence comes from uncultured Bacteroidales bacterium, assembly GCA_964550695.1. GTDB lineage: Bacteria > Bacteroidota > Bacteroidia > Bacteroidales > TTA-H9 > CAZKCK01. Next base: position 1,475 of record CAZKCK010000442.1, read on the forward strand.
CAGTGACCAAAGCACAAATGCGGAATGGGGTTGCTCTGGAACCACCATCGGGGGCACCTCCTCCGCCATAGGCACCGGGCAGGCTAATACCACGGCCATTGTGAACGGATGCAGCACAGCAGGCATAGCAGCCCACATTTGCAACGACCTTGTGCTTAATTATTACAGCGATTGGTTTTTGCCATCGAAAGATGAACTGGACAAACTGTACCATCAACAAACTTTTGTTGGCGGCTTTGCTAATGACAACTATTGGAGTTCCTCCGAGTACAGTGCGAACCACGCGTGGGCCGAGTGGTTCGGCAGTGGCACACAGGCCAACAGCGGTAAGAGCCTCACACACTATGTGCGTGCTGTGCGGGCTTTTTAACAATTTAACCATTTAGCAATTAAACAAATACCGCTGAGCGGTCGAATTATTTTGCACCCATGATTTTATAAAATGATTGCCTTGTTGCAATCAATTGAAGAGCCGCGCTATCCGGCTTTTTTTTGAAAAGGTGATTCTTGATTTCAAAAGTCTTTTGTTTGGGGCTAAAGGGAATCCGATGCCGCAGACATTGAAATTTGCCTGAAAAATTTCATTTTCCTATCAATATCGTTCAGTTTACAAGGTTTTTCGCGAAGCATCACCCATATTTGCTTTACCAACGTTTAACCCATTCACAAACGAATCCATCCGCAACCTCCAGAATATTTCCCAACACAAAAATGACACTCGCCACCAGTTGCCTTCGTTCATTTCCCTTCCATTTTCCCACCAACTTTCCCGATTAATTCAGCGACGGTACATTTCCGGTGTGTTTTTCTGCATGTTTGCATGATCGAGATGAAAAAGAGTGAAATTTCTATGCAAAGGAATAATCTCATTCCGTAAACAGGTAAGTAAAGGATTTTCTCGGCATATCCTCATTGTATTGCGGTATTCCAATTCCTCCTTGACTTCCCCTCCATGAGATTTAATATTCATGCACATAATTTAACCCTAAAAATCTCAGTCATGAAAACTTTTGAAAAAAATTACATCGGAAAAGGCACCCAGGTCGCGAATTTATCAATCGTAAAATTCAGTTTCAAACTGTCAGAAATTGCAAAGCTCT
>CAZKCK010000443.1:0-2527 GCA_964550695.1 uncultured Bacteroidales bacterium
TGAATATCAATGAGATAACAAACTTTTCCTATTTTTTATGAATAATTCAGGTTAGAAGAATGTGGCATCAAATTTCCCTACGGAGGCGGCATCTGATTTATTGTATCACTTTTTGATTTTGCTAAAAACAAAAGGACATACTTGGAAGATATTGAGCAGGTTTTGCTGGAGCGGGAGCACTAAATTTCACCGGATATTCAAAAAAATATTCAGATATTTGTCAGCATGATCGGGATTTTTAAACATCGGATTTTGATACCGGCCATGATTGGTCTCATATTGTGTATCTCACACAAAGCCCCGGCTGCTTCCGCCGACAGCCTTCGTAAAGCCTTGTTTAAAACCAATGATGCGGCCGAACAGGTGAGATTATATATTGCCCTCTCGAAAACCTACAATGAGGGGAATTCAGATTCTGCTGAAATCTGCCTCAAAAAGGCCCTTAACCTGGCCAGGAACCTGAAACTCTCAGAGACTTTGGGCGATGTTTATTCTGCCCTGGGAAGTTATGCAAGGCTAAAAAACAGGCTTGACGAGGCTCTGCATGACTATAAACTGGCCCAGGCCTCTTTCAGCAAGGCCAATCAAACAGAAAATTATGTAACCATGGAGCTGATGATGGGCGTTGTATGCGCAGAAATGGACAATCTACCGGAAGCTATCAGCCATTACCTGGAAGGGATAAAGATCGCAGAAGAAAAACACATGAAACTTCCTCTTGCAAAACTTAATAAGCAAATGGGCCTTCTTTTCATGGAATCAGTTGACAAGCAGGCTTCACTTGATTACTTCCGGAAGGCCATAAAATACTATATTGAAGTCGGTGATTCAGTTGGACCAGCCATCCCCTATCTCTATATGGGCTATATCTATTCAGACCTGGGAAACGGTGAAATGGCGACGAACTATGCCGTAAAGGCAAAATCCATATTTGAAAAGGCACACTCAACGCTGAAGGAAACGGCTGTCATGCTGCTTATGAGCCAGATCGAAAGCAGGCAGGGAAATCACCGGCAAGCCCTGGCCCATGTAAATCAGAGTCTTATCCTTATAAATAAAGAGGATAAAAGTTATAAGGGGCCGTGGGAATACATACTTTCACAGTTTTATTCAGAAATCGGCGGTGTAACCATGGAAGCAGGCCGTATGCAGGAAGCAATGATGTACCTGAAAAAAGCATACAGCATTTCCATTAGGCTAAATCAACCGAAAACCCTGAGTCAGATTGCTGAAAAACTCAGCATCCTGTATGAAAGGCTTAAAAACCAGGACTCTGCACTGTTTTATTACAAGATTTTTCACCTGAAATCCGACAGCCTTGCAAAGGCAACCTCAATTAATACATTTAAACTAACGGAGATCCGTAATGATTTTGAAAAAAAGCAAAAGGACGCGGAACAGAAACTGAACGATGAACGGTTACAAAGAATCAACATTCTCATTATTTCTATTATCAGCGTTATCATCTTACTGGCCATTGTTTTAATCCTTTTCCTGAAGCTCAGGCTGGAAAAAGAGAAGAAGAAAAAGGCTGACCTTGAAAAAACCGCCCTGGATGCAAAACTTGAGTACCAGAACAAGGAAATGACTACCAACGTAATGTATCTGAACAAGATGAACGAACAGGTTGTAAGGATTGCCGAAAAATTACAGAGCCTCCAGATAGAAGAAGACTCAGACAACTCCAAAATTATCAGGTCGATCGCTTATGAACTCAAGCAGGGATCAGGATCCGACAGCCTGAAGGAGTTTGAAATGCGGTTTCAGAATGTGCACAATGATTTTTACAGGAACCTTACCGATAAATTTCCTGACCTGACACCAAATGAGTTAAAGCTTTGTGCATATCTCCGTCTCAACATGAGCACAAAGGACATCTCCTCCCTGACCTACCAGAACGAAAACAGCATCGGGGTCGCGCGAACACGACTCCGGCAGAAATTTGGTATCACGAGGCAGGATAACCTTATCACCTTCCTCGCCCAATTTTAATCTCCACTGTCAATTTCACTCACCTCCGTGAAGAGCCTGGCCTGAATATCTCACCGGGTTTTGCCGTGTTACTCCTTTTTTATTTTTCCAGGGGGCGAATGACTATTCCCATCGCCCAACCTTGCTCCGTAAATAATTGATTATCTGGTCATGTTAAAAATGTAAGGCATGATATTGTTTTTGTAATACCCCAAATTAAGGATATGACATTTCCCGGGTTTAGATTTACAGCGAATTTATATGGTATTAAATAATGAACCACCCCAACGAAAACGACAATTCCTGGACTGAAGATCTTGCTGAACTCATCAGAATAAAAAAGGAGGAAAATGAGATCCTTAAAATGATCGGAGAGTCTTTGTCTCATCCCGGAAAAACGTTGCCCGGAAATCAGCCGGATACTGCTGAAAGCAATGAAGACAATGAAAGCAACGAAAACAATGAAAATTTAAAACCTGAGTTATGAACACAAAAGCTACGATCTTAAAAACGGTTCTCAGTTCCATGGTGCTGTTTGTTTTCATGTTTGCACCCA
>CAZKCK010000444.1:0-2524 GCA_964550695.1 uncultured Bacteroidales bacterium
TCCTGACCCCTGCCGTGGAATCATTTCAATGGCTTGCAACCAAACCGTCAATTTTAACACTGGTGGACCAGGTATTTGGAACGATTACGGTTGCTCCTATTCTACCGGAGGAACTGAACAGGTTTACAGTTTTGTTGCACCTTCTACCGGTCAGTACAGCCTGCAGGTAAGCGCCGCCAGCGGGTGGGTCGATTATATGTGGTCAACATCGTGCAACGGACCATGGAATTGCATTTCCGACATTTCAGGAACTGGCCAGTTCGGAACCATGGCCTGGACAGGAGGAGCAACTTACTATATTATGCTTGATGACGAAGACAATATTGCAGGAGTTCATTCCTTCAGCATTGTATGCCCGGAACTCTGTCACGCCTGTACCTATGACTTTCCCATTTATCCAGGTGAAGACTGGCAAACCAGTTCCTCATCCATTGAATCTTATGGTTGTAAAATGTACAGGTTCTATGCCTATTCCGGGGCCAAATACACCTTTAAAACCGGTTGCGGTGATGGGGCATCTGCAGATTACGATACCTACCTTCAGGTACTTGATGCAGCCTGCACACTCGTGGCCTCTGATGATGACGGTTGCGGTTACACGCTTTCCAAAATCGAATGGACTGCAACATCCACCGGGTATTTCTACCTGAAGGCAATGGGCTATTCAGCGTATTCAGGCAATTTTACGCTCGCGTATAATGTATGTTACGGGCCACCTTATCAATATGGAACAATATCGGGTCCCTCCACCGTGGGCAATTCGGAACCGCAAGTCTATTCCATATTGGCTGTAACTGGAGCCACCTCCTACACCTGGACCTATTCGGGATTAGGGTCATTACTCTATGCAGGAACAAGCGCCACGCTTTGGGCCGCCAGCGATGGCGTTCTGAGTGTGGTAGCAAATAATCTTTGTGGTTCAAGTTTGTCAACTGATATGAACATCACCGTTATACCATTGACCCTGTCGATCGGAGATATTGTGATTCCCCCGGGATCGAACGTATGTTATGCAGCTGCCCAGACCATAACGGTTGCCGGCGGAGGGAGCTATTTCTACGTCCTGAATGGCGGCAGCGCTACCTTTGTAGCCAGTCAAAATATCCTCTTTATGCCTGGAACAACGGCCTATCCGGGAGGATACCTGCACGGATACATCACCACAAACGGAGAATACTGTATGCCGGTCATGAACAAATCTGAGCAGAATACCATAGCCGGAGAGACTATACAGGCAGTTCCTTTCCTGCCCGCAGGAGATTCTTTCTTCAGGGTTTACCCAAATCCAACATTTGATGATTTCACCCTGGAATTGTCTGCTGATCCAGCCGGATCGGTTGTAAAAGTACAGTGTTACAACTTGTTAGGCGCATTAATCATGGAAAAGGAGTTTACTTCCGGTAAATCGCATGAGCTAACCCTGGTCAATCAAACGCCCGGCCTTTACCTGTTGAAAGTGATTCAGCATGGAAAAACCGGTATGCAAAAGATTATCAGGCAATAAACATCACATTATTTGAAAAAAGCCGCTTACGGGTTGATTCCTGTAAGCGGCTTTTTTTTATCGGGGGATATCCATCCCGACCAGGTTTTCAAATGGAATTACCGGATTTTTTTGTGCAAAATCATAAAGTATGTTCCATTTGCCCTGACGATCAGATTGTTTGCGGTGTTCGAGAATATATTTCAGTTTATAAACAACTTCATCATCACCTACCATGTTATAAAAAACCACATTTCTTTCCAATGGATCAAACTTCAAACCGCTATTCCGGCCTTTATAGCGCTTGCTAAACAGTTGCGGATCTGATTGGGAAATGAAGAAAAGACAATCATCCTGAAATTGCTCCAGATCCATGCCAACGAACCTGTAAATTGTATTTACCTGACCATCTCCCAAAATCAGGGCATCATGCCATTCATCCCTGAGTGCATCGTATGATTCAGTATCCTTATACTCCACTGCAATGCGTTGTCCATTATGTTCGATGAGCAAATCGATTATGAAACTACGGGCGGGCACAGATACTTCGAATCCTTTGGTCAGCATGGCTGTCGGTTCGAGGTTCAGCAATAACTTGCGGGCAAACACAGTATCAGCAGGTCCTGGCGCGTTGCCACCAGTTAGCTTTGTCTTTACATGATTGAATAAACTCCTGATGGGGTTTAGTGTCATTGTCGTTCCTCGAATGTGCTGAATTATCCTATGTATTGTTATTATTGGGGATAAAAGTATAAAAGTATTTTGATCAAATACTTAACTCTTTAGAAAAATGTTTGAAGAATTTATTGCGCCAATGCTGAAATTGTCAACAATGGTTTCATCTTGCCAATCAGCCTGCACTTTTTCCTGCCTTATCGATTGTAAAAAAAACACAGTACAGGCTAAAAACAATGGTGGTAATAATCTGCAAATAAATTGGGGTACTGAACAAATCAGAATCGATCACCAGCAAGCGGATTAACAGAAACTTTACAATGTAATATACTGTTTTACTGACAACTATACTCAGGAACACCGCCG
>CAZKCK010000445.1:0-2490 GCA_964550695.1 uncultured Bacteroidales bacterium
TACACTGTGTAACTCCACCGTAATTTTATCGGCAATTCCGGCACCATAATGAGGTCCTGATTCATCTGCCGATTGATTCATCATGCCGGCACCAGCCCAAAGGCCTTCAAGAAATAAGGTGAGGTTCAGGGTTTTTGAGGCAGAAGCAGGCCCTCCGGCAAATTCATCAGCGCCGGCATCAGGGTTGGTTGAAGGCTGACCGGCATTGTCAGGGTAACCGGCATTGGGATATCTGGGATTCCCGTCAAAATCATCAATGATGGCAGGTGAGGAAACTACAGAACCTCCGCTCTCGCATAAAGTTGCAATACCTGTTTGTATATGCAGGTCGAACGGAGCCGTAGTGTTGTTGACAAACGGAGGAAGTTCTGTAAAAGAAGCAGCATCGGCAGTTGCAACATAAGCCTGAAACGCACCCAGAGTCTGGTATGGCGTTGTCCCGTCATAATAAATCAGGTTATTGGGTGAAGGAATTCCAGCGTAGAAGTCGTTATTGTCAGATGTGAGCGAATAGGACCCGATGGCATTGCTGCTTCTGCGGTAAGCCACCGTATGTCCGTTTTCGCCGGATGTTGAATTGTTGACAATAATATTGTTCCTGAGGATGGTTGCAGGCGTTGTTCCTGCATAAATACCGGCAGTTCCAAAGGTAAGGGCATTGCTCGAGGCATTCAGGTATACGGTATTGTTATAAATGTTGTTAGCCGACCCTCCTGTAAGGTACATTCCGCATACAGCCGGATTATTGGTTGCCATATTGGCCTGAAGATCTGAAATAAAATTGTTGTAAACCGTAATATTGGGGGTGCTTGAATTGTTGATGCCATAGACCATTGAGGAGGCTGAACTACCGTTTTTGCTGATGATGTTGAACAGGCTGTTTTTATAGATGGTAACATTGGTGCCGAGTGCCGAATAAATGCCATACACTGTACCGCCCGTTGCAACACAATTGTTTAAGGTATTTCCGTAAATTTTTGCATTCGCCGTACTCTGGTTATGAATCAGGGTTAAACTTCCGGTGCCGGAATTTAAAATATTAATTACCTGATTGTTGTAAATCAATGCATTGTTAGCAGAGGCTTCAGTGCGTATTACGGATTGTGATCCGGAAGTAGTGGAAGTAGAGCCATCGAATGTATTGTTATAAATTTTGATAGTGTCGGCAGCGGCGGTATTTAGTATTCCGTACAGGGGGCCGGTAGAGGTTGAAGAACAGTTGCGAATAATATTGTCATGAAAAGAGACTGTATTGGATGCAGCCGTACCGCCCAGCAGGTTCCAGATGCCATACGTGTTTTGTGATCCGGCAGCACTGTTTGACACAGAAATATAATTAAAGGCAACCTCCGCACTTGAACTGATGCCGGTCTGTAAAAGGATTCCGGCAACACGGTTGGTTGATCCTGCATTACCGGCAATAGAGTCATTCATGACTTTTATCTGATCCTGATTTGTGCCATAAACTCCGTAAGTGGCCGTATTGGCACCGCCGAAATTAAAAATCCGGTTCTTCCCGAACTGACCTACCTCGTTGTTGTGGTCATAAAGTATGTAAGGTGAAGAGGCTGCATAACCATTCAGCGAAACGCCAATATAAACATTGCTGATGGTATTGTTATCAATCTGTAAATCGTTGCAGGCATCAGTGGTTGCAGTTATTGCCAGCGATGTTGTGGCTGTTGCGATATGGTTTCCGGCATAAATCCCCACTGCTTTGGTGTTGGTTTTATTCAGGGTAATGGTGCAGCCGTTGATGACCACATGCTGGCAGCCGTCAAAAGGTGCAGTGTTTTGCTTTTTTACAAGTGCATAACCCCATTCAATGGTGGTTTGGGCTGAGCCATCAATGTCAAGCTTTTCGAAGGTAACATAATCGGTTCCTGCAATGATAATTCCTCCGTCAGTGACTGCCGCACTACCGGCTGATACAATGATTTTCGGGTTCGCACCGGTAGTCTGTGCCGGGTTGCGTTTAAAAGTGACAGGATTGGTTGCACTGGCTGTGGGAACTGTGAGCGTAAGACTCAGCGCACTTTCGGTATAGCCTGCGTCGATCAGAAATACACAGGGCCCGTCAACACCATTGGTGTTCAGATCGGTAAAAGCGGATGCAATGGTGGGGTAAGTAGCGCCCGGAATGGTAAAGGTGCCGGAAACCGGCAATGCCTGTGAAACAATTGCCATAAAAAGCAATGCGAAAACTAAAGTAAATTTTTTCATGCAAAAATAAGGTTTGGAGATAATGGTAATGTAATTGATTGGTTATTAGATATTCTATTTAATATAATCCGTGAGAATATTTTTAGAAATAATAATCATATACGGATTTTGATCCTCATTTCAGACAATTTCAATTGCTTCCCAAAAGTATAAAAAGAATATGAAAATCAATGCACTTATTGATTGAAAAAGTTTGTCAGATGTATCAAACAAAAAAAGCCGTCAATCGCTGACGGCTTTGGGGTATTTTTTACAGAATTGGCGTTA
>CAZKCK010000446.1:0-2465 GCA_964550695.1 uncultured Bacteroidales bacterium
AACTGCAAGGACGCGATGTTGCCACTACAGTTCCAAACAACGGGCAAGCCTTAAAATGGAACGGGTTGACCTCAAAATGGGAGCCTTCGGCAGATAACAACACATCTTATACTGCCGGTACAGGCATTAATGTTACCGGAACGACCATCACCAATACAGCGCCCGACCAAACTGTTGTTTTGACCAATGGAACCGGTATCAGCACAAGCGGAACTTATCCAAATTTTACGGTTACCAATTCCGCACCCGATAAACCAGTTGTTCTGAATAATGGCACAGGTATTAGCACAACAGGGACTTATCCCAACTTCACCGTCACCAACACATTGCCCAATGCCACGCATACCGGAGATGCTACAGGCAGCACTGCATTAACCGTGGTTAAAATCCAGGGACAGACGGTTTCCCCTGCTATACCAGCCACCGATCAGGTACTGCAATGGAACGGCACGCAGTGGGCACCTTCTACATTATCGGCATCTTCTGACGGATGGTTAAATTTTACCGATTATCTTGTCCCAACTGGAAATGCAAATGTATCCATTGCAAACAGTACCACCCCTGAACAGGGAATCCATTCAAACTATAATAAAAATTCACCGGGAAGTTCGGCCATTTTGGGGGAAATTTCTCCATCAGCTTCTTCGGGTTTGGGTGCGGATCAAATTAAATCGGGGATCAAAGCTATAACCTGGAACGGGTATGCCAACTCTGCCGGTGTTGCGGGGTATCGTTACGACGATGATTTTGGTCCTTCGGCAGGGATTTTTGGTGCAGGCACTGTTTTAGATAATCCTTCTTACTGGGGCGCATTGGGTTACCAGGATGCAAATCTGAATGAATTCGGGGGCTATGTAAAAGGGAAATTTGGTTTGGATGCAGGAAGTTATTATTCATCTTTCAATACATCAGCCCAGTCGGCAAACATTAACTACTTGCTGCCACCAGCACAGGGGAGTGCCAACAGCTATTTGAAAAATGACGGTACCGGAAACTTGTCTTGGCAACTCGATGCTTTTCCATGGACTGATGCGGGTGATTACCTCCATCCAAACGGAAATGACCTGATACAGGTTTCTGATGGCACTACACAACCGCATGGGATTTATGTAAACCACACAAACTACACCCCCGGGTCAGCAGCGTTTTACGGTTATGCAGCACCTGATGCTGCCGAAAGTTTAGGCCTTTATCATATCAAGTCCGCTATCAAAGGATTTACCTATAACGGATTTGCAAATACCGCTGGAATAGCAGGGTATCGTTTTGACGATACAGGAGGCCCATCTGCAGGTGTTATCGGGGTAAACAGCACAGCTGATGCTCCTGCAACCTGGGGCGCTTTGGCTTTTCAGAATGCTGCCGATATTGAATTCGGGGCTTACATTAGTGGCAAAACAGCAATTGCAACCGGCAGCAACTACTCCTCCTTCAGTGCTGCCGCACAAATGACAGATATCAATTATACACTTCCGGCAACACAGGGAATTCCGGGTTCACAACTTCAAAACGACGGCAACGGCACCCTTTCGTGGGGAGGAGCCCATTATATTGGTGAAACGTATGGCGGTGGCATCGTTTTTTATATTTACGACAATGGTCAGCACGGATTAATAGCAGCCCCCTACGACCAAAGCACCGGGATACAATGGTATAATGGTAGTTTTGCAACTGTTAATGCCTGGCGGGACTATATGAATTCAGGCATGTATAATACAGAGCGCATTATAATGAGTCAGGGCGTGGGTGACTATGCTGCCCAGCTTTGTGCCAATTGTGCAATTGGCAGTTTTGGCGACTGGTACCTGCCTTCATTAAAGGAATCTAGCATTTTAGATGATCAAAAAAGCGTAGTCGGAGGGTTTGCCAATGCCCGTTATTGGTCTTCGAATGAGTACAGTTCTTATCCAACCAGCGACACCTATGCTTATTATACGAATTTCGGAACCGGTGCTCAAGGCGAAGCATATAAAGATAATACTTACCGTGTACGTGCCATTCGGCAGTTTTAAGTACCCGGATGCAGTGGCTACCGGTTACCTGTTGAAAAGAGTGGCTCATTATAAAAAAAGACACTGTTTTTATATCATTATCCAATTTCCAGCTGTTTTTGTTTGCTAATTTTTTGATACAGAAATCAATAAATTGTATTTCATGAAAAAGATAATTATTCTCATAGTTTTTAGTGTTGCCGGGATTATCCTTTCCTTTGGGCAATCACCCCAGAAATTCAACTACCAGGCCATTGCCCGCGATGCAACCGGCAATCTGATTGCCAATCAAAGTGTGACTTTCCGTATCAGCATCCTGCAAGGTTCAGCAGGTGGAACAGTTGTTTATCAGGAAACACATTCCAAAACCACCAACACCTATGGGCAGGCAACACTCGCTATCGGGGCCGGAACAGTAATTTCAGGCACTTTCAGTTCCATCACATGGGGAAGCAATAGCTATTACATCAAAAC
>CAZKCK010000447.1:0-2457 GCA_964550695.1 uncultured Bacteroidales bacterium
TATAGTTTTATCAGGAATATGGATGCGGTATCGGAAATAAATCCCCAGCTTAAATTGGCCTTTGATTTTGTGCAGTTTACAAATTCAAATATTTTTCTTACCGGAAAGGCCGGTACCGGCAAAACCACCTTTTTACACAACCTGCGCAAAATTTCACCCAAACGCATGATCGTTGTTGCACCTACCGGTGTGGCAGCCATCAATGCCGGTGGCGTTACCATCCATTCATTCTTTCAGATGCACTTCGGACCTCATATTCCTGAAAATGAGATTTCGGGCGATAGTTATGAACCGGCCATGGTAAAACAGCGTACCGAAAATGTACAGAAATTCAACCGCGACAAGATCAACATCATGCGCAGCCTCGACCTGCTCATTATTGATGAAATAAGCATGGTGCGTGCCGACCTGCTCGATGGCATTGATGAAGTGCTACGCCGTTACCGCGACCATTACAAGCCTTTCGGTGGTGTTCAGCTGCTGCTGATTGGCGATCTTCAGCAACTGGCACCGGTGGCCAAAGATGAGGAATGGGATCTGTTGCGAAGATATTATGACACTGTTTTCTTTTTCAGCAGCAAGGCGCTTCAGCGCACGGAGCTTGTAACCATCGAACTCAAACATATTTTCAGGCAAAGCGACAGGCATTTTATCGATCTGCTGAACAAGGTACGCAACAATCAGATTGATACTGATACCCTGATTGAACTGAATAAACGCTACATCCCCGGTTTTGAGCATCAGGCAACGGATGGTTACATCACCCTTACCACCCATAATTACCAGTCGCAGCAGATTAACGAAGTCAGGCTGAACAACCTGGATGAAGAAGAACAGGCCTTTACGGCTCAGGTTGAGGGCGTTTTCCCGGAATACAGTTACCCTGCCGATTACAACCTCGTGGTTAAAAAAGGAGCACAGGTGATGTTTGTCAAGAACGACCTTTCGCGCGATAAACTTTATTACAACGGCAAGATTGGCAAAATTGTAAATATAAGCTACGATACCATTTATGTAAAATGCCCCGGCGATTATACCACCATACCGGTTCAGGCAGTTGAATGGCAGAATTTTAAGTATACCATCGATGAAATTACCAAGGAAATAAAGGAAACCGTTGAAGGAACCTTTACCCAGGTACCCCTGAAGCTGGCATGGGCCATTACGATTCATAAAAGTCAGGGACTTACGTTCGAAAAGGCCATTATCGATGCCAATGCCGCCTTTGCCCACGGGCAGGTGTATGTGGCACTGAGCCGCTGTAAAACTTTTGAAGGGCTTGTGCTCAGCAGCCGGATTGCGGTATCAAGTGTAAAAAGCGATGGTTCGGTGAAAGAGTTTTCGAGGCAGGTTGAAGCAAACCAACCGGACCAGGAGAAGCTGTTTAAAGCAAGGGTGTTGTATCAGCGGCAAATGCTGGCCGAACTGATTGATTTTTCAGTGCTTAAAAGGCGTATTGCCTATTGCCTGAAGATAGTGAGGGAACATGCAGCAGCCATGCCTGAGACTTTTCTGCAAAACATACTTCAGATTGAAGGCCGGTTTACCAATGAAATTGCATCCATTGCTGAAAAGTTCAGGGCACAGGTAACACAGTTGCTTGAACTGGCTGATACGGTTGAAGAGAATTCACAGTTGCAGGAGCGTATTCATAAGGCTGCCGGTTATTTTCTTGAAAAACTGGTGATAATTCTGCAAAATGAGTTGGATCAGATTGAAATAGAAACCGACAATAAAACGGTCAGGAAATCGCTCAGGGATGCTTTTCACAACCTGGCAGAGGAAACCCGGATTAAAATTGCCGTTTTTGAAGCCTGTAAAGACGGGTTTTTTATAAAAAAATACATCGAATCAAAAGCAAAGGCATCGGTTGAAAAGCCAGCAAAACAGGAAACCGGGAAATCCGAAAGTAGAATTACTACTGTAAAAACCAGACATCCTGAGTTATATAAGATGTTGAAAGAGTGGAGAAACGAAAAGGCTGATGAACTGGGTTGCCCCCTGAATATGGTCATCCCGCAAAAAGCCATGAAAGAAGTTTCGGAAGATCTGCCACTAACCGAATCCGCGCTAAAAAAGGTGCATGGTGTGGGTAAACAGACAGTAAGGAAGTTTGGTGAAGACATTCTTGGCGTTGTGAAGCGATATTACAGGACCATTTCAAAGGATGCTTTTACAGAGGCGGAAGAGCAGCATGAGCAAATTCCTGTACCCGGAAAGTTAAAATCGGTGGAAGTGAGTCTGGAATTATTCAGGGAAGGAAAAACCATTGCAGAAATTGCAGCAGAACGTTCGCTTACAGTCGGTACGATTGAATCGCACCTGTCACAGTTTGTCAGCAGTGGTGAACTGGATGTCAGGCAGCTTCTTGCTCCGGAGAAGCTTGCAAAGGCATTGGCGTGGTTTGAAGAAAATCCCGGGGCATTTCTTTCCGATGCCAGAAATACATTGGGTGAA
>CAZKCK010000448.1:0-2455 GCA_964550695.1 uncultured Bacteroidales bacterium
GAAGCAGTTATCCTGAATAAGGCCCGCAACTGGTGTGCGGTGCAGGAACGCTGTGAATGGGAGTTGCGCACCAAACTGAAATTCTGGGGAGCTGATACGGTTTATGCAAATAAGTGTATCGCACTCCTGAAATCAGAAAACTATCTGGATGAGGTCCGGTTTGCGCGCTTGTTTGCCGGGGGCAAGTTCAGGATGCTGAAATGGGGAAGGATAAAAATTGAAACAGAACTCCGGAAACGAAAGATATCTGCTCAGGCCATCAGGGCCGGAATTGCAGAAATTGACGAAGAAGCCTACCTGAAAACCCTGCAATTGCTCATCAGGCGTAAACTGGCTGAGCTGAAAAACGAAGAACCGGCAATTGCCCGTCAAAAAGCTGCCAGATTTGCCATTTCAAAAGGCTATGAAACAGAACTTGCGTTCAGGATTTCAGGCTACGACAATGAATTATAAACGTTATAACAAATGATATCAAACGAACAAATTAAAGAACTTGCAAAGCGGCAGGACGCCCTGAGGAGGTACCTTTGACGTGGATGAAAAACTCCGCCTTATTGGTGAAGAAGAAGCAATAAGCCACGGCCCCTCATTCTGGGACGATCCGAAAGAAGCCGAAAAAGTACTTAAATCAATACGCGACAAGAAAATCTGGACCGACCGCTATGCCAAATGCGCGAGCATTGTTGAAGACCTTCAGGTGATGGGCGATTTTTTTGAAGCCGGGGAAGCCACGGAGGCAGAACTCGATAATCAATACAATGCAGCAGTTGCTGTGATTGAAGACCTTGAATTCTTTAACATGCTCAGCGGCGAAGAAGACCGACTGGGCGCCATCATGCAAATCAACTCAGGGGCTGGTGGCACCGAAAGTCAGGACTGGGCTCAGATGCTGATGCGTATGTATCTGCGGTACGGTGAACGTAACAACATTAAAATCACTGAACTCGACCTGCATGAAGGCGATGTGGCCGGAATAAAAAGCGTAACGCTTGAGTTTGACGGTGATTACGCTTTCGGTTACCTGAAAGCTGAAAACGGTGTGCACAGGCTGGTAAGGCTTTCGCCCTTTGATTCGAACAACCGCCGGCATACTTCATTTGCATCCGTATATGTGTATCCGATTGTTGATGAAAATATTAACATCGAGATAAACCCATCTGAAATTTCATGGGAAACTTACCGCGCCAGCGGTCCCGGAGGCCAGAATGTAAATAAGGTTGAAACAGCAGTCAGACTGCGCCACGCACCTACAGGTATTATTGTTGAATGTCAGGTAACGCGTTCACAACAGCAAAACCGCGATAAAGCCCTGCAAATGCTCAAATCACAGCTTTATGAGATTGAATTGCTGAAAAAGCGTGAAAAAATTGATGCCATCGAAGCCACCAAAAAGAAAATCGAATGGGGTTCGCAGATCCGTAGTTATGTGATGCATCCGTACAAGCTGGTGAAAGACCACCGTACAAACTTTGAAACGGGCAATGTGCAGGCAGTGATGGATGGCGACCTGAATGCTTTTATCAAGGCTTTTCTGATGGAATTCGGCGGAAGATTATAAGCGTTTCCCGATAATTGTTTTCATCATTTGACGTTTAGTAATAATGAACCGGAAATTTTGCCTCGCCATTATGGTCATGTTGGTTGCAATGGCTTTTTCGTGCAACCGCACTGTTGAAAACCGGAAGTCGTCTGCAATTGCGGTTTCTGGTGACACAACATACAATGACAGTATTGAATATGAGAAAGTTCTTGACCAAATTCTCCTGACGGTACCAAAGGAGACCAAACCAGTGGCCGGGTACAGGTTTGCTGTTCAGGGCGATTTTAATGGCGACGGGCTGACGGAAACCCTCACAGAGCATTATACATCGGGGCCCGGACAACCTGAAACCAACAAATTCTATGACAGCCTGGTAAATATTGATCAGCTCATAGCACTGACTGCCCGAAAACAGGCTTTTTCGTTTGTGAGTTGTAGCAACGGAAAGATTGATACCCTTCAAATCTGCTCCGGTCGCCGGCATTTTGGCTTATCGCTTCTGAATAATGAGGGTGATCTGAACGGAGATGGTTCTGATGAAATATCTTACGTAGTGAACTGGGCCGACTGGTCAAGCCTGAACACCTGCTATCTGATGGGCTACACCGGCAATCGCTGGGAAAAATTGTATTCCTTTTCAATCTGGGACTGGCAGTTGCCCGACCTTCCACAGACTTACAGCCAGTATGGCCTGTTTGGGCTCGAAGATAAGATTATCAACACTACCGATACCCGGGCCAATCAGCAGATTGAACAACAGCTCAATGAATTTGAAGGATTTATTAAGTTGGTAAAACCGGGAACGATTCAGATACGATACAGGAATGAGGAATCGTTTGAAGATACGATTGTTGTGGATTTACAACACCGGAAAACAAGGATTAAAGAAAAACAACACTAAAGGATGGTTGTAAA
>CAZKCK010000449.1:0-2432 GCA_964550695.1 uncultured Bacteroidales bacterium
TGTGCTAATGAAGAACCCTTGCGATACAAATCTCCAATCCTAATTATGGGGACTTAATTAAAAATTAAAAATTACTAATTCAAAATTCTATTGTTCTCTATTTCTGTATTTTTGCATGCAGTACATTCAAATCCACACGAAATGTTCCGAAACTTTCTACTTTTCTGTTTAACGCTACTGTACAGTATCAACATGCTTTATGCCCAATCCTACCCCGAGGTGCTAAAAGGTAAGTCATGGGAGCTGGTTTTAAACCCTGACGGAAGCATTAATCAATTGGTTTTTAATACACCCACAGGAATCCAAAAGGTGGAATTCCGGCAGGATTCCCTTGCCGGACCGGCATTTTATGGCGAATGGAATGGCCTGCAGCAATCCATTAAACTCAGCAGGTTAATGGACAATGTATACCGTGGTGAAAGTTCCGGCCTGCGCTTTACGCTCCGCTACCTCGATACGCTCGGACTGCCTGCCATCGAATCAAAAATAGAAAACACCGATGTTACCGAAATCCAGCCGCAAAAAGCAGGGCTGCGTCTGGGCATCAACACCGAAATGAAGCAATACCCTCAATGGAGCACTATTTATTTCCCTACGCTGCTGCGCTGCGAAAAGTCGCATTTCTGGGGTTATTTCTCCACACCCGGCGGCAGCATCCTCGGCATTGCTTCGCCCGATCCCATTGCCTCCTGGAGCCATGTGTACAACGATGGGTATACTTCTGACGGGTTTATGTTTTACGGCCACCGCATCCTCACTACCAACATCGACCTGATGAATGCCCTGCCGCTGCCATCACGCCATCCGCAGGATTTATACCGCATCGGGCGCGGGGAAGTGAAGAAATGGATGATCTTTTTAACCTCAGTGCCTAAACTTGATCAGGTGGCCGATTCGCTGGGTGTACTCTGCAATGCCCCTGCCATCACCATTGAGCAGCCTTCGATGGAGCTGTACCGCAAAACGGATATTTATGCCACCTACAAAGGTTCTTTCGGGGTAATTGTGACCACCCCCGACAATCATATTTTTCAGGTACCGGTGGCTAAAGCAGGCAAAAACCGCTGGTATGCAGAGTTTCAACCTTCTGATGGTCCGGGCAACTATAAACTCGAAGCCGTGACCTTTGACAACCGGAAGTCAGAAGCCATCATCACAGTACACAAGCCGTGGACGTGGTACCTCGGGCAGGCCCGGGCTGCCGGACTGAAATATACCCAGAAAGCAAGCTGGAACTGCGAAAACTTCTATGGATTTTACTCCATGTACCTCGCACAGAAATATCTTCCTTCCGATAGCCTGCTCAGGGCTGTTGACAAGCGTTTTAGGCTTATACTGCCGCTACTGATTGATACCTTGAAAATGGTCCCGTTGCAGATGCCTGACCGCATTCAGAATACTTCAACACTGCTCGGCATATTTGTTGCCAGGTACCGCGCCACAGGCCATCTGCCCGATCTTGAAAAGGCTGCCCGGCTGGCAGATTGGATGATTGCCTATGCACAGGGTGCCGATGGTGCGTTCCGGAGAGGCAAAACACATTATACCAGCGTGATTTATCCTGCCAAAAGCATCATGGAACTGATGACCGAAGAACAAAAACTGCAGGGGAGTGTCTGGAAAAAACGTTATGCAGCACATTATAAAGCCGTTGAAGCTGCCATGAACCAACTGCTGAAAGGTGAAGCCGCTATGGAGACCGAGGGCCAGCTTACGTTCGAAGACGGGATGATTTCATGTTCAGCCCTGCAGTTGGGCGCTTTTGCCCTGTTGCAGAACGACCCTGCAATCCGGAAAAAGTATGCGGATGCTTCAATCGACCTGCTGAACCGCCATGCCTGTCTTACGCAGAGTGTTATCCCCGACAGCCGTATGCGCGGTGCCACCCTTCGTTTCTGGGAGGCACAATACGATGTGATGCTGTCACCCGATATGCTCAGCTCGCCCCATGGCTGGTCGTCATGGCGTACCTATGCCACCTGGTATGCCTGGCAACTTACCGGTGATGAAAAATGGCTGCAACTCACGCTTTCATCTCTGGGAAGTTCATGCCAGTTGATTGATCCTTTTACGGGTGATCTGCGCTGGGCTTTTATCGCCGATCCCTATGTGAAGGCCAGGCAAGCCATTGAAAACCTGCCGGGAAGCAATCCGGATGTGTACAATGACAACCAGTACAATCCGCTTCAGCACAAAACCCGTGACCTGATTCTGGGCGAACAGTATGTGGGTATGGTTGCTGACTGGTACCATGCCAATACCTCCGACAATGATGTGCACGAAGCTTTTAAGTGCCTCGAAGAAACCATGCTGCGCCATTGTGTGGTGATTGAAAAACCCGACGGGAAACTGCATTTTTACAACTGTGCCGTTGATATTGTGGTGGATGGCACCATGACCATCATACCTGATGAAGCCTGTGTGGAAGAAGC
>CAZKCK010000450.1:0-2429 GCA_964550695.1 uncultured Bacteroidales bacterium
ACCAAATTCTCATGAAAAAAAGCCCTGACAGTTACATAACGTATTTTTTACTTTTGGGGCTGGTTTTTGCAGCCTCCTGTCTTTATGCCCAGGTACCGTCATCATACTCTTGTTCGGTAAGGAACGACAGCCTGCTGACTCCCAGGATTTATGAATTTGATATTTATCTCCAGAACACCGATCCTTTGGTTAATATGGAGCTGGCTGTTTTTCAGGCAGGCATTGTTGTAAATTCAGCAATTAATAATGGTGGTACCATAACAGCTTCACTTGTTGCGGGCTCATCTCAGTTTAATCCTTCTCAGGCGCCTTTCGCCATAGCCTTTTCAGCAACCAACTGTGTTAAAGTGGCTCCTGCATTACCTCCCGGTCCCGGAAATGGAACAATTGTTTCAAGAGTTGCTCCGGGCCTTAGGGCATGCCGTATCAGGCTTACAAATACGGCTGATTTTGCTAGTTCACATCCTGATTTTAATTTCAACTTTACAGCCCTGCCATACAATACGATTGTTTCTGTTTATAAAATCAATCCCTTTCAAAACGTCAACATTACAAATCCGGCAAATCATACCACCGCTACCATGTTCAACCCTTTGCTCAACGGGGCCATTTCCGCATTTAATGTTACAGGTGCTGGCTCATATATGCAGGGAAGTACCGGTTTACCTGTTGGCTTGGACGGCTCACAGACAGGAGGTGTAAATTATTTATTGTATAAAAACGCTGCATCCCAGGGCAGTTATGTTACAGGTACGGGTTCTGCGCTTGGTTTTGGCAACCAGACCGCCGGAACCTATACCGTAAATGCACACCGGAAAGCTACTTATATGTATGCTGCCATGACCGGAAATGCTGTTATTACCGAAATAACACCTGTGAATTATGTCTGGAACGGAACCAACAATCTTTGGAATTTGCCTGCCAACTGGATTCCCAACGGTGTTCCGGGTGCTATCGACAATGTTATAATCCCCGGTGGACTTGGGATGAACTACCCTGACATTCAGGTGGCTGCAACCATCCACAATCTGACCATTTCAAACGGGGGTGCACTAAAGGGAAACAGCTATCTTACAATCACAGGAACTTCAACTGTTGAAAGTGCTCTGACCGCTGCAAAATTTCACTATATAAGTTCCCCGGTATCGGGTGCTACAGCAATTACTGCATTTCCGGCAACAGCATTTATCAGACGTTTTGATGCTTCTTCAGGGAATTGGGTCAACCTTGTCGGTTCAGATATTCTTGCTTCCGGCACTGGATATTCTTCAATAATTCCGTCAGGTGCTGTGGCAACTTATTCAGGCCTGCTGAATTCAGGCGTTGTTTCCACTGTTGGCCTTACCAACAGTGGTGCAAGCGGCAATCCTCAGTATGACGGGTACAACCTGATCGGGAACCCGTTCTGTTCACCCATCGACCTTTCCGACCCTGGTTTTGTTTACAGTGATATTGCTCCTGTTGCTTATTTCTGGGATGCTGCCGCGAATGATTACGCTTATTACAACTGGGTTACTACTGCCGGTGCCGGTAGTGCCACAGCGTTTGTACCTGTTGCTCAGGGTTTCTTTGTTAAAGGTGCCGGTGCTTCCCCGGTCTGTTCTTTCACAGAACCCATGAGGACTTTCAGCACACATGCTTTCTATAAAAACAGTATTTCCAACATCATCCGATTAAAAGTAGAAAGTGAACAATTACAGGACGAAGCTGTGGTTATGTTCAACGAAAATGCTACCGCTGCGCTCGACAACAACTTTGATGCTTTCAAACTCAAAGCCTCTGAAGTAAACCACCTCTATACCAAATCAACCGAAAGCTTTGACCTGGCCATCAATGCACTGACTTCACCCGAAGTAAATGCTGTTGTTCCGGTTTATCTGGATGTTGTAAAGAATGGGAATTACACAATTACTGCTTCTGATCTCGAAACCTTCACCTACAACCTGCCCATTTGGCTCACCGACCTCAGGACCGGATACAGCCAGAACCTGCTGATCAATCCGGTTTACAGTTTTAATGCTGAAACAACCGACAATGCAGCAAGGTTTAAACTCAGCTTCGGTTCTGTTGGGATTCAGGATCCGAACACAGTCAATATTGGACTCTATGCCGAACGTAAAAATGTTCATGTTATCACTCCCGACAACTTCAGGGGAAACATACAGGTGTATGACATCTTAGGAAAAATGGTAGCTGAACGCAATATCAGCGGTGCAGGCGAACACATTATCAATCTGAATGTTGCCGGTGCTACGTATCTGGTAAAGGTTACCAACGCTCAAAGCTCAATAACCCGTAAAGTGGTTGTAAACTAATTAATTGAGGCTTCAATAAAGAACTTGCTGAGCATCAGATAGAATCTTTAATACCCCGAGGCAACGCAATACTAAACATACTTCCTTCACCGGGTAGTGAGTTCACCCAAATGC
>CAZKCK010000451.1:0-2429 GCA_964550695.1 uncultured Bacteroidales bacterium
TGTGTACACATTCCATACGGCTTATAGTTGTTGTCAGCAACTGCCAAACCTTCCTCTGCAAGGTTGATATCTTCAAGCTCTTTTATTCTGATGTCGTCGATGATGATCTTACCTTTATTGTAGACGCCCAGAATTATTTTATAATCATTGACGCCGACGGGCAAAATGATGTTTTGCTCATGATAATTGGGGGGGAAATTTTCTCGGAACGGGAAATCTCCCTGAACACCGCCTGTGCTGGGCGAGGATGCCCTGAAAAAGAAATAGGAGCCTACGGAAGTATCAATGCCAAGAATTTTATAACAAAAAGATATTGCATGCCTTTTCCCATCTCTAAGCGGCACACCGCCGGTCAAGGTATTGAAAAGTTCATACCATCCATCGCCTGTGGACATAGTATCTATCTTTAATGATTTACTACCGTTGATAATTTCCGCTGCGCTAGAGGTTATTGAAGTATGAGTACCGTTTCTTGAATAATAACTACTGGGTTCAGTGCTTTCGAAATCGATAAGTATATCCATGGGCGGCTGGGCCGTTATCCGTGTATAAGTTCCATCGAAGACCACATTTACCTTGCCTTTGCCTTTATATGCCTTGATCCACCCGTTATTGATATAGGATGTAATTGTTGACACTGTATCGCCCTCTGTCATAAGTGTGCCTTGAGCGATATCTATCGAACCATTCTGGTCCATGTAGAAATATTTTGCTGTTATAACGCCATTGTTCAAATATATTTCCCCTTCTCCGCCGACCAGAGGAACGCTCAGATACCATCCAATATTTATCGTTCCGCCATCCATGTTCACAATTCCACTTCCACCCAGGTCGGAACCTACGGCCATACTTGTGGAGATGGTAACTGTGCCGCCGCTTATATTGAATACCCCGTTATATCCGTCGTAAGAGCCTAACCTAAAATTCGCCTGTGCTGAAGAAACCAATGTTCCGCCAGTCATTGTTAAAAGGGCAGTTCCCGGATTATTGGGTTGTATCATTATCCAGTTTCCCTGTGCGGCAATGCCGTCTTGGATCAAGGTTATTTGCTGTGGGGTTGTACCTATTATGACCACATTGTCCGTACTTGCGGGAACCCTGTTAGAACTCCAGTTATTTGGATTATTCCAGTAATTGTTGCATGGATCAGCTCCGGTCCACCAAATATCATCTGCAGACGAGGCCGATGCCAGAAAGACAACGACGAGCAAAACATTTAAGCATATACGTCGAGTATCAAGAAACATCTGCATCACCTGTAAACTTTCCAGCTCAGTTCTAATTAGAGCCTCATCCGAATAGAAAATTTCACCACTTTTCAATAGTTACTTTAATATTATTGTATTGTATACGAATTACCTGAAAATAACAGGTCATAATGCGTATATTTTTCCCCAAAATGCGAATTTAATTCCAAGTACGATTTATTTTAACCTTGAATTAGACCGAAATTGTCGGGGGGTTAAGCCTTTTATTTTCAGAAACATGCGAGACAGGTGTTTTTCGCTGGCTAATCCGCACATTATAGCTATTTCATGAATTGATTTATCTGTTTCTAACAGCAATTTTGAAATTCGCTCCACCCTCGTGCGTTGTATTTCATAATATACAGATCTGTTCAAATAGTGAAGAAACCGTTTCTCAAGAACGCGGCGGGATAGCCCCACAGCTTCGGCTACGTCCGATACCTGTAGCAGTTTGCCAGAATTATTTGAAATGTACCTTAGTGCCGCTGATACTTCACAATCATCGGATACTACAGTATCCGTTGACCTTCTTTCTTTAATCACTGTAGGCTGAACCATAATAATATTGTTTTGAGCTTGTGAGCCCGACATGAGCCTTTCCAGTAATTCTGCCGCTTCATAGCCTGCTCGTTCAGTGTTGAGCGCTATACTGGAAATAGAAGGGTTAGATAATTCACAAAAGAAGTCATCATCATCTACTCCAAGAACAGCAACACTATCAGGCACGGTGATGCCGGATATTTTACTTGCTTCAATAACATGTCTGGCTCTTTTGTCATTGCAGGCCATAACGGCACAAGGCATGGGAAGAGTTTCAAGCCATTTAGCTAAAGCGGTTTGTTCTTTATCCCATAAAAGACCTTTCTTTGTTGTTGGAGATTTGTAAAAAATAGTTTTAAAACCGGCTTGTGCAATATTTCCGGCAAAGCTTTCTCCACGTTTAACAGACCAAAGTGTGTTGTTAAACCCGCAATATGCAAAATTCTTAAAACCGCGATCAAGATAGAACTCTGCCGCCATTTTGCCTATAGCTTCAGAATTTGTGGTCAAAATTGACATGTTTTCGCTGCCATCGAGCAGTCGCTCATCCAAGCGAAAAATAGTAGGAATGCCCATTTTTAGGACTCTTTGGTTTGCTCCAAGATCACGGGTAATAATACCATCAGCTCCCCATTCATCTAA
>CAZKCK010000452.1:0-2422 GCA_964550695.1 uncultured Bacteroidales bacterium
CATCTCTAACGCATATATTTGAATCATTTAATAGATATATCTGGTCAAATGAAATATTCTTAAAACTAACCTGTACATCTAAAGTGCATAATGTGTCGTTAATGTAATTGCCTTGTAAGAGCGACATTTGACCTTCAATAGGGCATTTTTGCGCTAAAATAGTACTAGAGTAAATAGTAAAGATAATAAAAATAATTGCTTTCATTTGTAATAATTTATAAATTAATATGGCCAGGATAGTTCAAAATCTTCGTAAAAATATGCGCTATTCCACCAAACTCTAACTTGTTCATGAGTTAGTGGGGCGTTTATTTGATCATTAGCATCCTCCCAAGTCTTATCCCATTTTTTCTCCCATGATTTATACTCATCAGAGTATGATTTAAGTAACCAACTCTTATCGTAATCATGTAAAACATTGGCAACCCTTTTTTCCATAATTGCCTCAATTACATTTGTTGGGAGGTGTCGCAGGCAATCCCAGTTATACTGATAGTCTGATACATGAATTAATTCATGGGCTAAGGTTAATTGAAAGGCATCTATTGCTATATTGTTACCTCTAAAATATTCATCAGAAATTTTGATATCACAATGCAGCATTTCTGTTTTATCTTTATTAAAAGTTGCTATAGTTTCACCTTTTTTACCTTTCAAAGTTCCTGAGGCAACTAGTGAGATGCTTTTAACCTTTAGTGGTTCAACTTTTTCCCAATTAGATCCTGTTTTTAAAAGATCTTCAACAGCATTGCTGCCACTCTCGCCAGTGTAATGCTCTCTTACCCATTCTTCAATGGCTCGATCTCTGGCCACTTTATACGCTGTAAAATTTCCCAAGCCCCATACCATATTATCTAGCGAGGCAGATCTTCTGAGCTCATTTTCTCTAAAATCAACCCATTCTCTCACCCACCTTCTGTAGAGTGGCGAAATATTATCTTCCCTTCCATCCGGGTCAATCCTGTTTGCCGGGTTATTGCCCATACCCACATAGGGGCTGGCGTATTGGTTGGCGGGGTCGGGCACATGCCAGCGGCCAAGCTGTACATCAAAAAACCGGGCATCAAAATCGCTCCAGGCTAAGTAAGTATCGAGGGTGTTGTTGCCATCGGTATCAAAGCCCTCTGGCTGGTATTCCTTGCCCTGGTATCTGAAGTTGTTGGCCAGCGAGCTAACAATGCTCAGGCCGCTCATGGTCATTCCATAGGGGTAATAATGGTCTTCCTGCAGTTCAACTACATTGCCCTGGCTATCGGCACCAAAAACAACACGCACATTGCCAAGGTGATCCTTGATGTAATACTGGCTCTCGAACACGCCATTGGTGTTCTTTACCAGGCGGCCATCATCCATGCTCACGCTGCTGAGCACGTTGTTCACGTATATGAACCCGCCCACGTAATCGGTACGGGTAACGGTAGATGAGTAGCCATTTGACACGGTAACACGTTTTGTTAGCTTAACGCCAGATGAGCTGTAAAAGTATTCAATTTTCCGGTTTGGGCCAAACTCAATCAGGCAGGGTTTATTTAAAAAGTTATAAACAATGTTGGTAATGCCCTTGTTGTCGTCGCGGGTAAGGTTTCCGCTGGCATCATAGGCAAACTCGTTGGTGCCGGTTGAGTTGCGGTCTTTGAAGTCGGGCAGGGCGTTGGTGGGCTGGCCTTTGCCTTGTTCATCATCAACGGCGGTAAGGCGGTTGTCAGGGTAGGTATAGGTAAGTTTGTCCATAAGGCCAAAGGTGTAGTTGTTGCCCCCGCTATGGGCTGTTGCCCCGTTGCGTTTAAGTTTCATGATGTTACCGTTGGCATCGAACTCAATGTCGAACTCGCTGTATCGGTCCACATCGCCGTCCCATCCGGTCTGTGTACGCCGGGCATAGTTGGCATCGGTCATGCGGTTCATGCGGTCGTAGTTATAGCCATAGCCGCGTTGGCCCACGTTTCCGGCGGTTTGCCAGCGTATTCCGCTTATGTTGCCATTGTACTGCTTCTGGCTGCTAAGCCCCGTAAACACCTGGTCGTACATCACATCGAGGCCAAAGAGGTCGTTTTCGTCGTTGTTGAAATACACCATGCCAACCCTTGCGTTGATGTAAGAGTTTGCCTGAGCTATAACTGCCGCCACGCAGCCAGAGGTCATATGCTGTGCAAGCAACTGCCCGTTGAGCAGTGAGTCAATCTGGTCAATAAAATCTTGAGTTTCGGTGTACTGGTCAAGCATCAGTTGGCCGAAGTCAACGCTGTAGGTGTTACTTGTGAGGCCGGCAAGGCAATTGTACAGTGTGTTGTACATTTCAAGCTGTTCAGGTTCATCTGAAAAGTAATCGGTGCTTTGTGATTCGGCTATGTTCACCAGCCTGCAGTCGTTGGGGTCGTTCTCCTTGCACACCTGCAGCATCTTGGCATCGCGCAGGGCTAGT
>CAZKCK010000453.1:0-2417 GCA_964550695.1 uncultured Bacteroidales bacterium
TTCGCCGGAAGTCCGCAAGCATTCTACCCCATATGTGGCAAATACATTTGCATCAAAAGATCTGGGATCTACCCTAAGAAAAATATTCTTTGAGGCATTAATATCTGAGGTGGAATAAGGGGCATCCACAGCCAGAAAGAGGGCTTCGGCATCTTTTCCGGTATGGCGGATTTCATCCATCCCCACCAGTCGATAGGCCATGGGAACACCATCAGGACTCACTAGCCGTTGCACCACAAATCCCCCCAGATTCGAAAGATAAGGAAGCAATGCACGACGTAATATAGTGGATTTCCCGGTACGGGCCGGACCTTCGAAAAATAAATTCGATTTCATGGAAAGATTGTACCATAAAGAAGCATAAAAATCATTTTCGATGTAATAATGGTTTGTTTATGTAGCCAAAATGAGATAGAATATGACAGAAAACTAAATATCTTCCGAGTCAAAAAGCCTAAACCGTAGCGCATGGCTTTCGACCATGGGTTTATAGAGAAATTAGTAAGCCTCCCGTAGTTGGAAAGGGTAACCCTATTCGTATTATTTGCCTTTCCATTTGTGCGCGGGAAGGCATTTTATAGTTGAGGGATTGATGGAAAGAACAAGAGAGCATATCAGGATGAAACCGAAAGGATCCGCCACCACATGGGGGTTGGTGATTTTGCTATTGGTTTTTATGCTTGCCTGTCTTTGTATCGGGAAATATAACATCTCCCTGCAAGATTGTCTCGGCATGTTTTGGCAAGCGCTAACAGGTGGAACTGGTGGCAGTTGGTCTGAGATGGACAAGAATATATTGTTTGGTGTTCGCCTGCCTCGAGTGCTTGCTACAGTCATTGTGGGAGGAGCTCTGGCACTATCCGGAAGCGTCTATCAAAGTATTTTTAAAAATCCATTGGTTTCCCCCGACCTGTTGGGGGTATCTGCCGGTGCCTGCATCGGAGCCGCCGTTGCCATCCTGGCATCTCTTCCAAGCTTTGGCATCCAAGCGGCAGCTTTCATTGGTGGAATCATAGCAGTGACACTTACGGTAATGATTCCCAGGCTGATGAAAAGCCAATCAAATATTATGTTGGTGTTGGCCGGTATCATTGTGGGCGGCGCCATGTCTTCTATATTGGGTTTTATCAAGTATGTTGCGGATCCAGAGACCCAGCTTGCCGCCATTACCTATTGGCAACTTGGGAGCTTCGCTTATGTGGATATGGACATCCTTCTTGGCATTTTACCGCTGACTATCCTGGCTGCGGGCTTGCTATTAGCCATGTCCTTTTGGATAGGGATCCTGTCCCTGGGCGAGCGGGAAGCACAAACCTTGGGAGCGAATATTAAAGTATTGCGAGGCACCTGCATTGGGTGTGCCACCGTTTTAACAGCAAGCGCAGTCTGCATCTCCGGCACCATTGGATGGGTTGGCTTCATCATTCCCCATTTTTCCAGAATGCTGGTTGGAACAGACAACCGTAAACTTCTCCCGGCCTCTCTGTTGATTGGCGGGATCTTCATGCTATTGGTGGATACGGTAACCCGCATCATAGGACCTGCAGAAATGCCCATCAGCATTTTGACCGGACTAGTGGGCGCGCCATTTTATGCATGGCTTTTATACAAACAACGAAACCGCTTGCGGTAGGAGGAAGTATGGGATATCAAGTAGAAAACATCACCTTTACTTATCCATCCGGGAAGCGACCTGTTCTCCGGGATATTTCTCTTTCTGTGGAACAGGGTGAAGTGGTAGTGCTTTTGGGGCCCAACGGTGCTGGCAAGACTACATTATTGCTTTGTATGATGAATTTGCTCAAACCATCCGCCGGCCAAATTTGCATAGGCGGCCAGAACATAAAGGACCTTTCCTCCAGGGAGCTGGCAGGAAAAGTAGCTTATGTTCCACAATCCCACGAACCGGCATTTGATTATACAGTTCTTGAATTTGTAATCATGGGACGAGCACCGAAATATGGTGCCTTTGGAAGACCGGACCTGGGAGATGAAACCCGTTGCCTTGAAATCCTTGAAGAACTAGGCATCCTACACTTGGCACCACACTCATATATTGAAATAAGTGGCGGTGAGCGGCAACAAGTTTTAATTGCCCGGGCGTTGGCGCAGGAACCCGAAATATTGTTGTTTGACGAACCAACAGCACATTTGGATTTTGGAAATCAGCAACGTGCGCTGACGATGATTCATAAAATGGCAGAGCGTGGACACGGAGTGCTTATGACCACCCACCACCCTGATCATGCGTTGATGCTTGGAGACCGCACAGCCCTTTTATACAAAGACGGAAACCTGATTGAAGGAGCCACCCGAGATATTATTACGGAGGAACGGCTTACGGCAGTTTATGATACCAACCTATGATTAATTGAAATTGAAAAATTGGGACGACAGGCAAAACGGTGGCCCGGAAT
>CAZKCK010000454.1:0-2413 GCA_964550695.1 uncultured Bacteroidales bacterium
GGCTGATAGTATTAATATTTTCAACAATACGGTTCGTTCCATTACGAAGAACGGAAGTGGAACCATCATGGGCATTTACAATTTGCTTACATCAACCACTGGTACTGAATATATTTATGGAAATCAGGTATATGCAATAAGCGCGCCCTCTGCAACAGTCTATGGTATTGGTTCCAGCCATTCTAGCTTTAACAATGGAAGCCGCAAAATACACCATAACATGATCTACGAATTGAATGGAAATTCTGCTGTGTATGGAATCTATTGTTTTGTTGGTGGTTATGCTGATATTTATCAAAATAAAATTTACAGTTTATCAAGCAATGCCGCCAGCACAAACCTGCGCGGGATTTTTTGCAGTAGTGTTGCCTACAAGGTTACCTTGGCCAATAATATGATATTTTCCTTTGAATCACCGTTTTGTGGTTCATCAGATGATGTTTATGGAGCCTACATTTCGGGTGTAGATAGTTTAATGTGCTTCTACAATACCATTTTTTTAAATTCAAGCAGTTCTTCTTCTGATTTTGGAAACATTTGCCTGAGTGCAGGTTCAATTGACTTTATCGAACTGCAAGGCAATAATTTAGTCAATTTGAGCACCCCAACAGGTGCAGGAATAGTATCAGCCTTTTCAACAAACAAATCACTAACCAGCTCCGCATACAGCCCAAATTCGGGTCACAATAACTTTTATGCCGGCACCCCAATGTATGGGCATCATTTGGTGAGTAGCCTCGATGGATTTATTGAAACAATTGATAATCTGCAAAATATTGCAGCACCTGCCGAATCTGGTTCTATAAGTGAAAATCCACCATTTGTTAACATCACTACAATGCCTTATGACTTGCATTTACAAACAGGTATTGCGACCCTGCTGGAAAGTGGTGCCCAACGAATTACCTCACCTTCAATACCAACCGACTATGATTCGGATACCCGTTGGGGCGAAACTGCATATGCAGGAACGGGCGTATCAACGGATATTGGGGCTGACGAAGGCAATTTCATGAGTTTTGGTTTAAGGCCTCCCATTGATTTTAGAGCCAGCAATGTAAATTCGGTTGAAAATAGAATCGAGTTTACAGCTATAGGTAGCCCAGTTAATAATGTTGTAATTGTTTATAACCTTACAGGAGTTTTCACTGCGCCAACCGGTGCGCCGCCAGCCATTGGAGATGCATTTGCCGGAGGAACACTACTTTATAATGGAACTACTGGAGCTCCATTGACACATTCAGGTTTGGTGTTTGGAACAAAATACTATTATGCTGCCTGGTCAAAAGATGCGCTTAACAATTATTCCATCCGGACCAATTCAGCAGCAGTGGCAAGCATTGACGCACCTTCCATGTTAGGTGCTGAGCCTCAAGGCAGCCGTAAAATGGCTTTAACTTTGGGAAAGAATGCTGAAAACCATGATATATTGGTTGTTTCATCCACTTCAGCTATTATAGGGGCACCGGTGAATGGTACTGCCTATGCTTCAGGTACTTTGTGGGGGACCGGTGAAACTGTTGTTTATCAAGGAAGTTTGAACAATTACCTGCAATTAGGTTTAACTCCTTATACTTCATATAATTATAAGGTTTGGTCGTGCGATGCATTAAACTATTATTCATCTACGGGTCTTACAACATCTAAATTTACTTATAGAGAAGTGCCTTATATTCAATTATTTACAGTCTCAACTGGCCTTCCGACTGATTGGACAAAAAATGGTGGATTCAGGCAATACAACCAACATGGTGTACATAATAGCATAGGAATTGGTAATACAATTGGTGGTACAACTTCTTCGGTTAGTTCACCAAATATACAGCTTACTTCCAATCCCTGTCGTTTGCTTTTTGATTACAGGCTATTGAGTAACAATGATTTTCCAGATGTATATTCCCAGTTTTATACGGGTGACAGCCTGAATGTTCAGGTTTCAATTGACAAGGGCTTAAGCTTTCAAACGATCTATTCAATCAACCAATCCAACCATTATAATACACCGCAATTCAAAGGAATTATCGTTGATTTATCAGCATGGTCCAACCAATTTATAATGATTCGATTCAACGCTATAAAGGCTGCTGGTTCAACTGCTAGCTGGCTTGATATAGATAATTTTATTGTAGAGGAAATTCCAACATGCGCATACCCGGCTTTACCCCTGATAACCAATCTGACTAATAATTCTGCAAGCCTAAATTGGGTAGGTGAAGGAAATAACTGGCAATTGGAATATGGACCTACAGGATTTACACATGGAACTGGTGTTACAATCAACGGAATAACAGCGAATTCCACCACAATTTCTGGTTTGTCCGGATCAACCCAATATGATTGTTACATTCGAAAAGATTGTGGGGCCGGGGTTTTTAGCGATTGGTCAGATTATGCATCCTTTGAAACTTATTGC
>CAZKCK010000455.1:0-2405 GCA_964550695.1 uncultured Bacteroidales bacterium
TCCTTACAAAGAGATTCAAACGGATAACAATGATACAGCCCGAAATATTCGCTGTGTGTCCTTCCTGCTTTTTTAAAGAAATGAGCAGCAAGATTGTTTCAAAGTTATCCATAACTATTTCAGGACTCTATTTTTGCTGTTCCCGGAAATAGGTTTGATCCCGTGGTTGTACTGAAAATTCAGATTAAACTGACACCCCTTCCGGAGGCAAACTCGTATTTTGAAG
This sequence comes from uncultured Bacteroidales bacterium, assembly GCA_964550695.1. Classification (GTDB taxonomy): domain Bacteria; phylum Bacteroidota; class Bacteroidia; order Bacteroidales; family TTA-H9; genus CAZKCK01. The sequence continues at coordinate 227 of CAZKCK010000455.1, forward strand.
CATTTATAAAGGATTGTCCTCATCTAAACATTCCCGTGGTCAAATCTGAATCATGATAGAGTAGTGTCTTCAAAAACATTCAAATGTCACAAAAAGCTAATTTAGCAAAATCAATATTTAAGTACCTTTATGATATCCGGATTTGGCAATTCTGATAAATCCACCAAATAATCAAAAGACTCAAATTGTACCTTATTTGTACCTCATAGCTATATAATATTGATAATCAATTAATCTTACTTTCTGCATTGGAAAATAACTCTGCAAAATTAACAGGTAACAATAAATTAAACGATTTCCGGGATAAAGTAATACTAAACGATAAAACACATATCACTTTGAAATACAATCATTTTCATTGTTGTACGATAAAACATACTACGATTAAGCACGCAATGAAATGCAACCCTGAATCCTCTGTTAGAATATTATCCCCCTGAAAACAGTGATGTTCAATAAATGAATGCTAATCCGGCGTAACATCAAAAATCCGGTTTTCCTGTTCGGATACCCTTATGAATGTTGTCCGTTTGCTGAGTTCTTTCAGTTGTGAAGCGCCCACATAAGTACAGGTACTTCGAATGCCTCCAAGGATGTCGAGCAGTGTATTCTCAACCCGGCCACGGTAAGGCACATCAACTGTTTTACCTTCACTGGCGCGGTAATCAGCAACGCCTCCTACATGCTTATCCATGGCTGTTGCTGAACTCATTCCATAAAACTGTTTCAGCTTTTTACCATTTTTTATGATCAGTTCGCCACCGCATTCGTCGTGCCCGGCCAGCATGCCGCCAAGCATTACGAAGTCAGCACCTGCACCGAAAGCCTTGGCAACATCGCCAGGGGTTGTACATCCGCCATCGCTTATGATCTGGCCACCCAGACCGTGCGCAGCATCAGCACATTCAATAATGGCCGAAAGCTGCGGATAACCCACACCGGTTTTAACACGCGTGGTACAAACTGATCCCGGCCCAATTCCCACCTTAATAATATCGGCACCGGCCAGTAATAGTTCTTCAACCATTTCTCCAGTTACGACATTCCCGGCAATGATGACCTTATCGTGAAATTTTTTACGCGTTTGCTTTACAAATGCCACAAAATGTTCGGAATAGCCATTGGCAACATCAATGCAGACAAACTTTAACTGAGGATTGGCATTTAAAATCCGGGTTATTGTATCAAAGTCCTGAGTGCTTGTACCCGTGCTAAGGGCAATATGATTTTCAATTCCTTTGGGCGCATTTAGCATAAAATTATTCCACTCTTCCAAAGTGTAATGCTTATGAATTGCCGTGAATAACTTCTTTTTAAAAAGTGCCATGGCCATCTCAAACGTGCCTACTGTATCCATGTTGGCGGCCATGATCGGAATTCCGGTCCATTCGGTATTGGTATGCTTTAACCTGAAACTGCGTTCGAGTTTTACCTGAGAGCGGCTGCTCAATGTAGAACGTTTCGGCCTGAACATCACATCTTTAAATCCTAATTTAATATCGTATTCTATTCTCATTTGCGTGTCGGATTAATCTCGTAAAGTTAGTGGTTTTAGTTTTTGAATGACAATAAATATTGAGGGTAACCTGCTGTATCATATTCCATGACATCAAAATCAGGAGGCATTGTAAAGCGTACCTTGAAAACTGTTCATAACCAGACCGATTGATAACTCCGGCCATAATGGAATAGGAATTTGAATTTCACAAAACTTTTTCAATTTTTTTCACATGTGTGTATCTATTGATACATAATGTTTATATTTGCTTATAACTATCAAAAAGAGTCACCAACCACAAGCAGTTGAAATAGTGGATATTAACATAATCATTAATTAAAATCCGGGTTAATATCCTTTAATTTGTAGTTATACTTATTGCCAGAAAAGTAGAATTTTTAATCAAAAAAAGAGAAACCATGAAACCAATCACCCTGCTCATCGCATTTTTTTGCTGTTTTTCAGTTATGGGACAAACCCCTATTCCAACGGATTTGTATATGAGTTTCCCGCTCGACGGGAATGCTACCGATGTGAGTGGGTATAATTATTCAGGAACTATTGTTGGTGGAGTAACTGCCACCACCGACCGGTTCGGCAATGCATCAAAAGCCATGCAGTTTAATGGTACAAACGGTTATATTGACATTCCATACAACACTAGTGTAGGAACGGCAGATT
>CAZKCK010000456.1:0-2392 GCA_964550695.1 uncultured Bacteroidales bacterium
GATCCGTTTTGTTAAATATTCCCAAACCATTATCAACGGTAGTAATCCATAATTCACCGGAATTTTTTGGCAATATAGAAATAACACTGATGGGGCTTTGCCGGTTATAAGGATATCCCTTCCATTCACCGGTTTTCAAATCAAGGCAGTTCAGACCGAAACCCCACCCGCAGTTCCATAAATACCTATTATCCTCAAGATAAAGCCCCACGATTCCATTGCTGTTGTTGATGGTCTTTTTGTAATCATGTGTAATGGTGTGGCTATTTTTATCAAACTGCACCAACCCCCCAAGCGTTGAAATGAGCAATTTGCGTTTATCACCGGGATCCTGCAGTATACAGGTAATATGATTAAAATAATACTCCCTGTTGATTTTCAATTCACTTTTACGAAGCTTAAAAAGTGTAAAACTGACCGGATTTTGCTTCATCAGGATCAGTCCGTTTTCGCCACCTATCCAAAGGTTACTGCCGTCTTCAAAAAAGCAAGCCGCACCTTTAACCGGAAAATGCTCCGATTCTTTGGAGTAATATGAATAATTGGTAAATTCTTTGGTAAATGGATTATGAACGGAAAGCCCGTCAATTGTTGCTATAACAAGCAATGAATCACTTGTTTGAATGATTCCATTAATGATATTGTCAATAATTGATGTCGGGTTATCCTTATCGTGTTGAAAAACTGTGGTGTTATGCCCATCAAACCGCACGAGTCCGTTATCAGTTCCAATCCAAACATAGCCCTGAAAATCCTGAACCACACAACGGATGCGGTTAGAAGGCAGGCCATTCTCACGGGTAAGGTGTGAAAAATTCAGTTTATTACCCGGGTTATCAGTTGTACGCGGAAAGCCGGTTTGGGCAAACAGACCATGCATCACGGTAAAACCCAGAATAAAGAGAAAAAACTGTAAGATGAATCCGGGGTGTTTCAGTTTAAAATTTTTTAAGTCAGATTGATCATTGAATCAGATACGGGTTCAAAAATATAAAATATATAGCCCGATATGGTTTGAACCCCAATAATTCTTTTAAAATGAGCAGACATGTGACTATTCAGATGAAACTGAAGCCTGGATTAAAAACACGATTTCAATCGAATCCCCCTTAATCCCCCTTTTAGCAAAGGGGGACACCCACCCTGTTGGTTTCGACATCCTTCGGGGTTTCGGCAGGCTCAACCACCTCAGGGCAGATGCTCAGCCAGCTGGTTCACCTTTCACCCTTGGCTTCGACAGGCTCAGCCACCGGGTTCTGTTCACCAGGTAAAAAGTTATTAGTAATTGGTAATTGGTTGGAGACCAATCACCACTCACCCGTCACCAATTACCAACGGTGGTTTCGACCTCTTCGACAAGCTCAGAGACCTCAACCACCGGGTTCACCCCCTTACCTTTCACCATTTGCCTTTTACCTTTTACCTTTCACCTTTCACCAAAATAGCCAAACCTAAGGCAAAACGGCACTCACAAACCCCGCCGCATTGTTATCCAGCACAATCATATCCAGGGCATCAATGCTTCCATCACCATTGATGTCTTCGGGGATGTAACCGGTGCCAAAGTTGGCGGCCTGGTTATCCACAGGTATCATGTCTAATCCATCCACAACACCATCCTGGTTTACATCGCCACCATATATGACATACATGCCTGAGACTTCTTTCATATTGTCGCCATATGCTTTGTTTGCTGCATCAGTAAAGTTATAACTGACTCCGCTTCCACCGAAAGACAAAGGTGCGGCGGTCCATGTTTCGATACTGTTCCGGTGGCGGACTGCCAGATAATACGAACTTCCGAAAGTGCCCGGAATGGTGGTTGTAACACTGCCATCAGTATTTAGCGGCAGATTTGTAATGGTGTGCACTATATTGTAAGGACTTGTAGCCTCATGCAGATCAATTGCGATTTCATCGGCCTGAGATCCTGCAAAGTGCTCACCCTCAGCATCAAATGCTTTATTCATTTGTCCGGTGGCTGCATTGAATAATCCTTCCAGGAACAGGTTCAGACTAATGGCTTTTGTTGGGGCACCCCAGAATATGCGGCCATAAGCATCGTTTTCAAAAGCTTCTCCTGAAAATGCACCCGTTGATTCCATAAATGTAAAACTGCCCTGATCATTGGATTTGGTAACATTTGAAGCACATCCGTTTACATTCGCAGGGAAATCGACATTTGTAGCTGTGATATCCTGGAGGTTATCAACCGTAAACAAAGTCCCTCCGGGCATTCCGTAACGGAAAGTACAGTTATTAAAACAGTTGGTTGCATCAATGTTAGACCCTCCCCAAAGGTGCAAACCGCTTGCCGACATGTATTCGAAAATAGCATGATTGGCCGCCACACTTGCCCCGCTGTTGATGTCGAGGTCGTAATAGCCCGAAT
>CAZKCK010000457.1:0-2383 GCA_964550695.1 uncultured Bacteroidales bacterium
TTCCTTCGCAGCCGCTTGCCGGCCCCGATCAGAACCTTTGTAATATTGCCTCGGCAACAACCACAAGCGCAACGCTGAATGGAAATGCCCCAACATCTCCCGCAACAGGAGGTTTCTGGACAGTTGTTTCACAACCAGGCGGTTCTGGCGTTCCTGTTTTTACACCAAACAATACCACCAGAAATGCGGTGATTTCAGGCCTCGAACCCGGCAAATATGAACTTTCATGGACACATACTACCGGAAGTTCGGCCTGTGATAATACCGATAACATGATTATCAATGTTTGGGAAGTTCCTACCACAGCTTCAACTGGCAGTGACCAAACTGTTTGTGCTGAAACAACAATAAACCTGACGGCAAATGCTGCTGCAATTGGCCAGGGAACCTGGACGCGTGTCAGCGGGCCAAATATTCCTCCGATAGCCGATTTAAATGATGAAACAACCACTATTTCGCCTACTATTCCAGGAACATATGTTTACCGGTGGTCGATATTAAATGGTGAAAATTGTACAGCAAGTACTGATATTGTAACGATAATAAACCGTGCTCCGGTTACAACCACCGGTCCTGCCGATGTTACAGTTTGTAATGGTGCGCAACCAACTTTAACGGTAACACCTGCTGGCGGATCAGGTAGTTATACATACCAATGGCAACAAAGCAGCATTGATTGTGCTGGAACATGGAGCGATATTAATCTGGCTACAAGCCAATCCTATCAAACCCCGGTTTTATCAACCGGTACCTATTATTATAGAGTGGTAGTTTCGGATGCGGCAGGTATTTGTGTTCCGGTAAATTCGAGATGTGTTGTGGTAACGGTTGTTGCTGATCCAACAGTTGATGACGATCCGGATAATGTTTCGATTTGTCAGAGTGGTTCGGCATCTTTCTCGGTAACAGCAAGCGGAGGTACTCCTTCATTGAGTTACCAATGGCAATACGATACAGATCCCGGAATAGGTGAAACATGGGCAAATGTAAGCAATGGAACACCTTCGGGAATTAGTTACACCGGAGCCACTTCAACAACTTTAGATATAACAACAACCGGAAGTGCTGCCATTGGCGTCCATGGTTACCGTGTCCAGGTAACGGCAGCAGGGTTGGAATGTACAACCGTCGCATCGGCAACAGCAACATTAACAGTTGTAGCCGACCCAATTATTGCCACCCAACCCGTTGGAGCAATTATCTGTTATAATTCAACACACACAATGACTGTGGCAGCATCAGGCGGCATAGGTACATTTTCGTATCAATGGCAGGTTTCTGCAACAGGAACAGGCGGGTGGTCGAATGTTGGAACCAATTCTCCATCATACACAACCGATGCGCTTACTGCAAACCGTTTTTATCAGGTAATTATTACTGAAACCGGAAATGGGTGTGCTGTTTTAACCAGCAATACAGTGCAGGTTTACGTGCCACGAATTACCACACAGCCGGTAGCAGTTGATAATGAAATTTGTGTTTCCGTTGGTTTGGATATACATAGTGCAGTTTTAAGTGTAGTTACCGAACCCGGCAATCCGGCTATTATCTATTCTTACCAATGGGAGTACGACAGCGATCCGGGAGTTGGAACAAGTTGGGCCAGTGTTTCACCTGGAACTCCAGCCGGGGCAACTTACATCAACCCGACATCTGCAAGCATGACTGTTCAGGGTATTACTGTTAATGGCAGCTTTAATTACAGAGTTCTTGTAACAGCCACCACTCCCGCTTGTACACAAATCGAATCAAGTTCAGTTACCTTATCAGTAGTTGGTCAGCCTGATATTACCGATCAACCCGATCCGGGACTTGTTTGTAATGGCGGCACACACACCATGAGCATTGCCGCTACCGGAGGTACACCCGTACTTTTGTATCAATGGGAGCAATCAGCCAACGGAATTGAAGGTTGGGCAAATGTAATAGGTGGTAGTGATGCAACATTAAGGTCTTACACAACACCATCTCTTTATGTAAATACGTATTACAGGGTTTTGGTAGATGCTACCGGCAACAACTGTAATTTAAAATATTCTGATGTTGTTCTGGTAACAGTAAACAGCCTTACTCCTGGCGTAATAGCAGCCGGTCAAACGATTTGCTACAATACAACACCGGCAGCATTTACGAGTACCTCCGATGCAACACCAATAAATCCTGCCGGAACAATAACTTACCAGTGGGAAAAAAGTACAACAAGCGCTTCAACCGGTTTTTCAACAATTCCTTTTGCACAATCAAATATTTACGCTTCCGGCAATCTCACCCAAACCACCTGGTTCAGAAGGGTTGCATATTCAGAATTGACAGTTGGCCCACTTGGCCCAATTACCTGCGATTCGATTTCGAATGTGGTGCAGGTGACCGTAAATCCCTATCC
>CAZKCK010000458.1:0-2367 GCA_964550695.1 uncultured Bacteroidales bacterium
TGAAACCGACGTGCCGGTAATGCCCATTGCAATGCCAATATTTGATTGTTTTAGTGATGGAGCATCGTTCACTCCATCGCCAGTCATGGCCACAATTTCATTATTTTTTTGTAATGCTTTTACCAAACGAAGTTTGTGTTCGGGTGCTACACGGGCGAAAATATTAGTACTTCGAATGGTTTCATCCAATTCAATATCATTCATTTTCGATACTTGAACTCCCGTAACAACATTGCCATTTTGCGATAATCCCAATTCCATTCCAATAGCGCGGGCAGTTGCCGGGTGGTCACCTGTGATCATTTTTACAGTAATACCAGCATCATGACAAGCATTTATTGCTTCAATAGCTTCAGCACGAGGAGGGTCAATCATCCCAATCATCCCAACAAACTGAAAACCATCCTGCACTTCGTCAATAGTTAATTCATTATAGTTTGTTTTTTTCCAGTCTTTTCGAGCAATAGCAAGAACTCGCATACCTTTAGACCCCAGTAACTCCATTTGAGAAATAATTTGTTGTGAGTCCAGGGAATGACCACCAATATGCCCGGAACAACGTTTTAAGATAACTTCAGTCGCACCTTTTATGATAAGATGATCATTAAGTGTAGCCATGTATTGCTTATCAGAATCAAATGGTATGACGTCTTTTCGCGGATGGGTTTGACGCAAGCTGTCAATTACAATACCAGCTTTAATTGCTGCTACTACCAATGCAACTTCAGTAGGGTCGCCTGACAAGCTATAATCTGTTCCTGTATAAATTATATTGGCATCGCTACATAATACCGCATCCTTTAACAAAATTTTCACTTCCTCTGGCAATATATTCAATGCCAAGCCATTATGTTTGAAGGACCCATCTAAATTATAACCAACTCCAGACAACTGAATACTATAATTGTAACTCCAAAGTTCATTTACAGTCATTTCGTTCCGGGTAAGTGTCCCTGTTTTGTCGGAACAAATCACTGTTGTACTTCCCAATGTTTCAACCGCTGGTAATTTACGAATAATGGCTTTACGTTTTGCCATTCGTTGTACCCCAATTGCAAGGGCAATTGTAACAACAGCCGGAAGACCTTCAGGAATTGCCCCTACAGCCAATGCTATGGCAAATATTAAGCTTTCTTTCAATGCCGTAAGTAATAACACTCCTTGCCCCAAAGCCCGGTACGTTCCAATAAACATAATTACAATGGTTATGGCAATAATTCCTGTAGTTAAATACTTACCTATTGTAGCAAGCTTTTTTGTGAATGGTGTTTCCAGATCAATAGTTTCGCTCAGCATGTCAGATATTTTACCAAGTTCGGTATTCATACCAGTAGCAACCACAACGGCCGTAGCTGTACCTGAAACAACCAATGTGCCGCTGAAAACCATACATTTTCTATCGCCAATTACAGAATCCTTGTTTACTACATCAATGACCTTTTGCGAAGGAACTGATTCGCCAGTAAGCGCAGCTTCTTCAACTTGCAGGTTTTTTTGATAAATAAGCCTCATATCAGCAGGAACACGGTCGCCGGCTGCTAATTGAACAATGTCGCCCGGTACAATTTCAGATACAGGTACTGTATGTTGTTGCCCATAGCGTAATACAGTAGTGTTTTCCGGCACCATATCGCTCAAGGCCTCAATAGCTTTCCCTGCCCTGAATTCCTGTATGAAACCAATAATGGTATTTACAAAAACAACAGAGAGAACTACCAGCCCGTCAGTTATTTTCCCTAATGCAGTAGCCAATGCACCTGAACCAATGAGCACCCAAATCAGGGGGCTGTTGATTTGCCGCCAAAGGAGTTGTAATGCTCCATCTTTTCTTTTTCTTTTAATTTGGTTTAGCCCATATTTTAAAAGCCTGATTTTTGCTTCGTCTGTTGTAAGTCCATTTTTCGAACTCTCCATCTTGTCAAGAACATGATTGAATTCAATGGCATGCCAATGTCCGATTTCTTCGTTTGGTTTTTTCATATTATACTGTTTGCATCAATTATTTCCATATTTTTTCGACGACTAAATAAACGCTTATTATACAATTTTCGATTGTCTTTTAAAAATTGAAAACAATGAAAATTTCCTTCATCATAACCAACGTATTGGTTCAACTGATAATTTGGTCCGACTTTCGGGTTGCATTTGCTTTGTACTGCCTGGTGCCATTGGAATAATAACTGGATTTCAATTCATAAAAAGAATCCCTTTCACCCAATTCCAAGAAACTCGCTTCCTGACTTTTCATGTGCAGTTGAAAGCCATATTACAACAAATAATTCTCAAAATATCACTCAAGTCCTTTTCCGAATCCGTAGGATTCAATTGGTTACAGAAAGAAACCTGACCATTGTTTTTTACTGCTAC
>CAZKCK010000459.1:0-2366 GCA_964550695.1 uncultured Bacteroidales bacterium
CCATTTATCAGGTACCCAATGTTGACCTGAACCAGAATGGCACAGCCACTATTACGGTGCCTGCCGAATTCCATTCCGATTACTTCATCACTGTCAAGCACAGAAACCACATTGCTACCGTGAGCCAGATTAAATCGTTTGCCAGTACTAGCATTACTTACGATTATTCCACCGCATCGGCTCAAGCTATAGGAAACAATCAGAAATGGCTTGCAACCGGGAAATATGGAATCTACGGCGGCGATATCAATCAGGACGGTATAGTAACGATCGATGATGCAGGCCCTGTCAATACAGGCATTAGATCTGTTAGCAAAGGGTACCTTGTTATCGATCAGAACGGTGATGGATTGGTAACCATTGATGATGCGGGCACTGTGAATACGAATATCAGGAATATCATCCGATCAATAACTCCTTGATTCATTTATTAATACATATAAAAAAACTACACACAAAACAAAAAATTAGACACATTATGAAAAAGTACATTTCAACATTTCTTATGCTTATCATTGTATTGCTGGCGAATTCACAACCCTACAACTATGAGGTAAAGATGGAGAATTTTCAACAGGTCAATGAATCAGAATTTCAATGGGATTTGTATTTACGGAAAGGAGTGGGAAGCAGTGATTTTGCATTATATACCATGCAATGTCAATGGTCATACAATACAGCTTTGTTGAATACAGGAGCCTTTGTAAATGCTTATTTGACGATTGAAGGTCTTTCAGAAACCAATACTACTCCCACCGGAACCCAGTTTTATCAAAAATCAGGATGGTTTGACAATGCCGACTTTGCAACTGACGGGACAGTGCTCAATTGGGCTACAACCAATGCCCCTGCAGGAGGCCAGGCAGTTACTATCATTAGCGATACGTGGCTGAAAGTTGCCAGATTCAGAGCGGCCCTTAGAAACGCAGGTGGTACGGCCTACCATAATTTTGCGGATGTCGATCCCCAATTTGCTTATAGTTCATCACTTTATGTACTGGTTAGACGCTGTGATAGCTATAGTGGTACATCAAATCCCGGCGCCACAATGTTGGGAGAAGACAACTCTTCTGTTCCAAGAGCCACTGATGGATTAACACCACCATTGGGATCATATATCTCCAACCGCGAACTCGCCGGCTATTGTTTTACAGGTACAGGCAACTATGAAACCACAGCCCGATGGAACAATGTAACAACCACCAATGCCAACACCGTTCCCGGTGCTTCCAACAACGCCATTATTGCAGGCACAGCTACGGTAACTGATGCCCGTACAGTAAACGAGCTTACCGCTGCCACCGGCGCCTACCTCGTGCTCAACAAAGACGCACATCTCACCACCGATAAAGTTTATAATGATAATGTTAGTGGGGGTTCAGGAGAAGTGACAGTAGCGAAATGGGACTTTTATAATACTTTAAAAACCACTTTTCCGTATACTGCTGATTTTGGTGTGACTGAAAATATCAGTGCTGCTTCATTTGATGGCCCTAGTGGAATTGGTTCAAAAGGTTTTCATGCCACTAATGGTTTTAATGGAACTCGCGCCGCTTGGGGACTAAACTGGACAAGTGATGATGATCCAGAATTTTTTACTGAAGCATATTGGAGTGTACAATTCTCAACCCTTGGTTTTCAGAATATTAAAATATCATCAAAACAAAGAAATCATGCGATTGGAGGTCCAGCAGATTTTAAACTTCAATACAGTTTTAATGGGACAACCTGGACTAATGTTACGAATGGTTCAATCACTGGTATTAACAATTTAACTTGGGTTGGACCATCATTCCTACCCCTATTAGATGATGTATTAATTAACAATAATTCCTCTGTTTATTTGCGTTGGTTGTGGAATCCCGGATCAGGCTCTTTTTATAATGCTGGTAGAAATTATATAGACGAGATCGTCATTACCGGCGATCCACTACCTACTGGCATTCTGGTAGAATCATCCGCCACAGGTACAGGTTCACTTATTCACAACAACACTGGTGTGAATGCAACGGTGCAGCGCTACATCAACCGCTGGTCAGAAGGTGGTAAGGGCGTAGAACACGGCTGGCATTTTCTCTCCTCACCTGTTGTTACGCAGGCTATCCGACCAGAATTTGTACCTGAAACTAATCCAATTCCACTATACATCGATTTTTATAAATGGGATGAATCGCACGTAGAAGAAGGAAAAACCGGTTGGTGGATTAATGTGAAAGATGCATCATTTAATTGGAATTCCACTTTCGAGAGCAACTTTGTTGTTGGCCGTGGCTACCTGATGGCTTACGGAACTCCTGCCGATTATGGGGATGAAGCACATGAATTTATTGGTGAAATCAATGTTGGTGATGTTACTTTTACAGGGC
>CAZKCK010000460.1:0-2352 GCA_964550695.1 uncultured Bacteroidales bacterium
CCAAAAACAATGTAAGATCGCTAATGACTTGTTGCTGATAGGGTTTTAATTCCATTATTTCCTGATGTAATATTAGCTAAAAGGTTCTGCCGTTCTTATTGGTTAATCTTTTGTAAACACTTCAATTTTAATCTTCAGTTCATTTTCAAAGGCTTTGAAGGCAGCTAACTTTCTCAAAGGACTGTAATCCTGAATGTAATCAGCAAGCAAGTGGATATGTTTATGCGGATTAAACTTTTTTAAATTTCTTCCTTTTAAACCACAAGCCTCCTTAAGCAATTGGTGAAGCAACTGCTTGGGTTCAGCTTCCGATTCTAAATTCTTGATTTTTGGAAGTTCCAGCGTGCCATGATAATTCCTGTTTCCTGCCGCCTTTTTAATGGCCTCCTTATCTATGAGTAGCCAGGTCTCCATCATTTTTACAGGAATAACACAAACCGTAATGTCAGATTGTTTCTCATTGAGTGATTTGGCTATTTCACTCTTGCGTTGCTCTATAATATATGGCTCAATACTTTCCGCATCACGATGTACGAATAAAATATGAAACGGATAATAGACTTCTGCCATGTGAATTTTTTCTGATAAGCTAACCGGAGGATCAGGTAATGACCTGAAATCGGCAAATACACCATTAAAAACAATACCAGGAAATAAATCATCTAAAGTCCAGTCAATAATACTTTTAAGGGATTTATCAGAACTCCCGTCTGCAATCAGGGTATACCTTATTTCAATAGTGTCCATTTTAGCCCTTTAAAAGTTTAATTTTAATTGATGTGCAACATTTTGGGCTACCGTCGGTATTTTATCAACCAATCTGTCATTTCCATAATTTTCAATCGGTTCTGCAATATTTTGATGCATCACGGCCATGCTGGTGCTTTCGAGGTAAGTCGCAATTTCTCCCAATGAGGTAACCTCTGTCGAAGATATTTTTTTCGTTTTCCACGTGTCTTTAAGGGCTGAAAATCTGGTATGCGAAACCTTTTGATTAAGTTCCTTCAGGAATCCCTGATGGCTTTTTGCCAAATACAGGCAATCATCTTTAACGGAGCTTACAACAATGGGTGAATGCGTATTAATGATTACCTGACGCAGCGGATTATCTTCACCAACTGCATCATTGGTATCAATGGCCATTTCTTCAAGTAATTCAATCATTTCCTGAATTTTCTTCGGGTTAATTCCGTTTTCAGGTTCTTCTAAGCATATCAGGCTGCTTCCGGCACTATCCTCTTCAAGTATGGCCAAACCAAGAAAACGCAATGTACCGTCAGATAAGGATTGCGCCGGGAAACTCAATCCTCCTCTGAACCTGACCAACAGGGTTAACAAATCGCGCTTTTCATCCTTATCAATCGAAATCTCTGCCACATCCTCAACCAATCCCTTGAGTTTATTGGTGATAGTTTGATAAACATCCTTGTCTTTTTTTTCGGTATGCAGCCTGAATAGCGTGGCCGGCAGATTGAGCCCGTTGGCTGATATTCGCGCGTTTTTAACCTCATAAATAGAATTGGGCTGGCGCAGGGCACTGGGTTCTAACTGCAACATCGTCCAGTTTCGCATCACCTGACGCACCAGAAATGCAGTTGGCGACTCAGCCGTAACCGTCGACAGCAGGGTTCGTGGCATTTTGTGCGCTATAAATTCCGTGCTCCTTCCCTTACTGCCATCCTGGTGCAGTTTAATTTTTTCACCATCAGTTGAGATAAAAGGTATTTTTGTTGACCGGCGCCCATACAAGACTGAGCTTATCCACTCCTTACCATATGCAAAGTACAAACTGGCACGGGTTTGTGTTTGCGTGATGGGCAGAAGTTCCTCATCTATAATTTCTATCGGTTCACGCTCAGAGTTTTCGTTCAGTTTTAGTTCGAGTACATAACGCACACTTGTAATGGTTGCCTCAGCCATTTGGCCCAAATCATCAATACCGCTTCTGGGGATAAGCAAATCTACCTCAAACCGCATCCTGTCAAGGTATTTTGCTCCACTCATAAAAAATATATCGCGAAGGTTGGAGTGTTTCTGGTTTTCGCTCCTTACCGATTTTGCTGCCTCAATAATAGTTTTGTCGGCCAGATTGGACAAAAACGACAGGGCATCGAAAAAATTTGATTTCCCAATGGCATTGGCCCCGGCAATACAGGTAAACGGACCAAAATAAAGTTCTGTATTTACAAGGCTTTTAAATCCGTTGATGTTGATGCGTGTAATCATAGGTGTTCCTCCGGCGTTTTAAAATCGTGTTATATCCCGTGGTATCTTCTTAAAAATAATATGGTGCTTCGTCATAAAATCCTTGGTCAACAGGCAATTGTCAGCATAAATTACATATTGCTCCGC
>CAZKCK010000461.1:0-2347 GCA_964550695.1 uncultured Bacteroidales bacterium
AGCTCTTCATGAATAAATCTGCAATTCTCCCAGTTATAATCGGATTCCAGATGGTATTCAATTTTCAGATTTCCTTCATCGTTATCTTCCAGTATTTTGTATAACCATTTCCGAATGCCCCCGGTCGTGGAGCCTTCTACCAGAACATCAACCGGTGGAAAAACGTTAATTTCAAATTCCTTTCCCATTCTCCTTCTTATTTCTGCCAAAGAAGTATTGGAACCTGTATCGATGATTTTCAGGTTTTCAATTTCGCAAATTGGTTCCAGTACATGATCAGCATTGCCGCAACTATGAAGTCGGATCGCTCCAAACTCTCTTCCCAACTGGCTGATGTAAGGAGTTACAAACTCACGATAACTAAATTCATCAAGCATCGTTCCCGAACATTCCCCTACATGGACCGAAGTAACAGGCAGATCACCCAATTTGGAAAAATGTCTGATGACAGCGATATAAACATCTGTAATCCACTTGTGAATACCTTTTACCAGTTCAGGTTCCATCATCATTTTTGAAAAAATATCTGAACCAATAAATTTCATTGAAGTTGTAACAATACCATGTATAGTGGCTCTTCCTGAAGTATCCCAGAAAAATGGAGGGATAATGGTACAATCAGGGTAATTTTCGCTGGCATTAAAATATTGGTTCTTAAGTTCTTTCAGAAAAGAGAGTTCCAGTACCTCTTCTACAGAAGGCAATTGCGATATATCTGAAATATCCTTCAGAGGAAATCCTTTCACATCAGAATCCTTGTCAGGAGAAAAAACAAACTCAGCACCCAGTGCTGCTGCGATAATCATATTCGGTTGAATGGCGCCAACCAGAATCATTTTTGGTACAACATATTCAGCCTGTACCAGATTGTCTTCCATATTATACAAAGGATATTCGGGGAATTTATTTTTGATGAAATCGTGGCACGCTTCGTCCTGTTTCATCCGGTAATATGGGTCCAGATAGTATTTCTGATTAAAAACAAATCCACCGTGTTTGTTCAGCCATCCTTTCGATACACTTGCCTGTACTTTTATCATGACATAATAATTATTAAACAGCAAATGTGGGTTTTCTGGTCTTCCATTTACCTCTTGTAAAATCAGGGACTTCAACCGGCTGGCTCCCTTTTGCTATTGAATCACCTGAAAGTGCCACGACACAACTCATCAGAACAGATTCATAAACATCAATCGGTGTTTGTTTATTATCACGAACTGCCTCTGCAAAATAACCTAATTCGATAAGATCAACCCCGCCATGTCCACCTCCCTGATAACTGCTTTTCCAGAATTTGTGATTATATT
Source organism: uncultured Bacteroidales bacterium (assembly GCA_964550695.1). GTDB lineage: Bacteria > Bacteroidota > Bacteroidia > Bacteroidales > TTA-H9 > CAZKCK01. The sequence continues at coordinate 1,308 of CAZKCK010000461.1, forward strand.
TATCCTGATAGGGTGGAAACGGTTCCCATTGGTGATATTCCGGACTAACATCCTTTAAATAGAGAGAATTTCGTTGTTCATTGTAAATACCTTTTGTGCCCTGTATCTTCCACTCGTTGTCATAAGGGCGAGGTAACTGCATATCATAATTTACAACAATAGATTTGCCCATTTTAGTGCGAATCATACTGGTAACAATATCACCCTGTGCATATTTTCTTTTTGCACCAGGATGATCTTTACCGAATTTATCAGCAAACATTGAGTTGATACCTTTACTGTCCGTTGCCATTGAAGTAATATGGTCGAACGTGTCGCCACAAGGAATATCCATCCAACTTAAAACCGGTCCTAAACTGTGTGTAGGATATTGATCGCGGTTATACTTTAATAAAAATTCTGCCGGCCACAGATCTTCCCCTGTCTTTGAATTAAAAAACCAATGATCAATACAATCGTGTGAATGGGCACAATGACAATGTACAATATCACCCAGCATGCCTTTTCTGATCATATTGAGAACTGCCAGATTATCTTGTCTGAAACTCCAGTTTTCCAACATCATACATGGAATACCTGTTTCTTCAGATGTGTTAACCAACTGCCAGCATTCATCAATTGAAAGGGCAGCAGGAACCTCAACTGCAACATATTTACCCGCTTTCATTGCATCAACTGCCATGGGAGTATGCCACTGCCAGTAAGTTGCAATAATTACTGCATCCAAATCATCGCGTCCGACCAGCTTTTTATATTCCAGTTCGTCCTTGCCATATTCAACCGCCTTTCCCCTGCCTTGCTTCTTTATTACTTCCTGTGCGGCAGTTAGGGCATCCGGGTTAATATCGCAAATTGCCGGAACTTCAACCCAGTCTAATGTCAAAATCTCATTTAACAGGCTACGTCCCCGGTTTCCAACCCCAATAAAACCAATCCTGATTTTTTCTTTCCTGTTTGCAGCCAATGTAAATGAAGGGCTAAAGGAAATGGCCCCCGTTCCCAGTGCTGCCGATTTGATAAATTTCCGTCGTTCCATATTT
>CAZKCK010000462.1:0-1287 GCA_964550695.1 uncultured Bacteroidales bacterium
TGGTATAAAGAAGGTTATAATCGCTTAGGATGTTGTTTGTGCTGTAAACTCCGATTGCAAAACTTCCTCCTTTATTGTAAAGTATATTGTTTCGAATATTGATATTGGCGCAATTGGCATTTATATCTAAACAAATGGCTGATGTTTGGGTGTTGTTGTTAACGATGGTGTTAAAAACCACCTTTTGAATGGAGCAATTTTCCAAATATAATCCACGGGTTGTGGTAGATGAACCGGAAATGTATATAAAGTTATTGGCGATAATGCCTTCTTTTCCGGGGGTGGAGTATGTATTTACCAAATCAATGGCATATCTTCCTTTGTAAAGCTGAAATGTGTTACCTCTGACCTGACTTGATTCATAAGCGTTTTGTAAAAACAACCCGATGAAGGAAGTTGCCGAAGTAATGGCTTTCAACTTGTTCTTTTCAAACACAAATTTGCCCTGATAGGTGGCATAAACTCCATACACACCTTGATTTATAAAATTGCTGTGTCCGATATAGGTATTGCGTTGTAAATTTTGTGCATCATAGCCGGAAGTATAGATGGCGTAGGCTCCGTTTATGAAGTTGCAGGAATCAATGATGAAGTTGGAATCTGCAGTTACATCGTTGGTGAAGTCAATTAATGAAAATTCAGTGTTGTTGAGGGTGGTGCTGATTCCTATGAAGTTGCATTTAAGGAATTTTATATTGGAATTATTGCCCGATATCTCGGTAACCTTTGCCAATGTGAGTCCATCGGAGATGAAACTAAAATTCTCAAACGTAATAAATCCTGTGTTGATCTTCAATACAAAATCGGCATACCAATTACTGGAAGAATATCTTAAAATTACGCTGTCTTTGGCGGTTTTTATTCCCCGGAAGGTAATTGTGTTGTTGATGTTTTGTCCCCTTATCTCAGGAATGGTAATTTGTTCCGTGTAGGTACCGGTTTCTACCTCAAAAACAACCTTTCCACAGATGCCGCGCTCGTTTAATACCTGCAATGCAAGCCCTATTGATCCAAAATGAGCTTTAGTTGAAGCTCCGATGACGTAAGTTCCCTTCACGGCAGTGATTATTTCTCTGTTGTAGTTGTCATTTATGGTGTTGGAGTCTGTTTTATAGTCGGGAAGGCTGATAGTTACCGATAAATTGTATTTCTTTCCATCTTTAAACACTTCTTTTCCATATACCATAATCCTCGATTGATTGGGCGCAATCACATCAAACACTCGGTACGATTTCATGATTGTTCCGTTAATCTTGTAGGTGATTAAATAGGAGTGGATGGTATCTT
>CAZKCK010000462.1:1297-2346 GCA_964550695.1 uncultured Bacteroidales bacterium
ATTAGATGCGTAGGTGCCATACTAGAAAAGCCATTTATCTTATAAGTAATTAAATAGGAGTGGATGGTATCTTTACCCAAGTTTCTTACCTCAATGCTAAGGTCGGTTGAGTCGCCATCGCAGGGAGCAATGGGGTCGGGGAGGCTAATGATTCCCAGATCGTGATAAAACTTTGATATTTCATCGGCACCTATGTCGGGTTTGAGGGTATCTCTCGCTTCACCGTCAATATCATCGGTGATGTGAACCAGTGGAATGCCCATTCGGTTCAAATTTGTGTTATTTACATGCAAATCTGTGTTGGAGTTGAACAACGGATTGATGATTACCGAGTTGGTATCCTGTTTGGAATAAAACGACCAAATTGAAAGGGTGTTGGTGGCATATCCGCCCCAGTATCCCAGCATTCCGCTGGGGGTATAGAAGCAATTGTAATCGCTGCTGATGCTGTCAACGGTAAAAGTGATGATGCCGTAGCCTTTGCCTTTGGTGGAAATAATGTTAGCCATGATTTCGAGATTGCCATGATAGCCGCTGTTGTCTTGAATATTGATGCATCGGCCTGCACTTGACAGTCCGGGGCTGGTAAGCAGAATATTGTTGTTGTAAATTTGCACGTAGATCGATGACTCTATAAACAAACCGAGGGCTAAAGTGCTTCCTCCGCATTGTAAAAAGTTATTGCCAACCAAAATTTCCTTTCCTTTAACGGCTCTCGACTGGTTGATGAGGACACAATATCCATCGGCATTGAACGATATCTTGTTTTTCACAATCATACATCTTCCCCTGCTGCTTTCCAGTCCAACGCCAATAAAAACTGGGTGATTGCTATTGGTAGTAATCACATTTTTCTCTACCAAAACGGCATCCTGAAGGGTCAAATAAACGGCAGTATGGTACTGATTCACAAATTTATTGTTCGTTATTTTCACCCCATTTTCCAAAATGCTTCCACCGGTAAATCCGATGCCCATGTTGCCGTTATAAAACTCGTTGGAGTCGATGGTGAGGTTGGTATCGCGGTCGCCTCCCGAAAAAAGGATGCA
>CAZKCK010000463.1:0-2335 GCA_964550695.1 uncultured Bacteroidales bacterium
TAATTGAATAGATGAGTTTAGCGCCTTCAGTGCCTGCATTCATGCGGTTCAGCAATGGCAGTACAGATTGCAGCCAGGCATATAACTCTGTTACAGGTGTCAGCGTGTAAACCCGCTCTTTAAAGCGATCCCTGATAAAGTTCAGGGCTGTGGCTGGTTTGAATTTTTCGAGCGAAGGAAAAAAACGCTCGTCAACTGATAGATAAGCAAATGTTATATTCTCATTGGATGAAAAGCTATAATTAAGAAATTCTTTATTCAGGTCTGCTACTGAAACCCCGAGCGCACTTAACATCAGGCGGCGCATTGTTTTTTCAAGGCTGTTTCTTCCAAAGCCATAATAAAAGGAATCTGATGGATTTTCAAGATCGGTATTGATAGCTTGAGCAGCTTTGGGCAATAAAGCATAGAAATCTGCGAACAAATAGGGCACGAAATGGATAGGTGTTTTAAAGTGCTGATAGTTTCGTTGCAACAAGCCTTTCTTTTCGAGTGCTGCACAATCGCTGATTTTCCATTGCAAAGGGTTGCTGTCAACAAAATGACGGGCTATGCTGTTTACCTGAAAGTTGCTGAGCAAGGTTTCCTGAACGGCAAATGTAAACGCCATGATGATTTCTTTCTCTTTGTTGGTCAGAGAGTTGAAAATTCCGAGGTATTCCGGTAAAGTATAAATCATTGCAAAGGGTTGTAATGCAAAGATAGCGGCTTGTTTTTTATATTGGGTACAAGGTACAAGGTAAAGGGTGGGGGAAATTCAAAGATTCAACAATTGGGTAAAAGGTGAAAGGTACAGGGTGAAAGGTGGGGGAAATTCAAGGATTCAACAATTGGGTAAAAGGTGAAAGGTGGGGGAAATTCATGGATTCAACAATTCAAAGAATCAACAATTCACCAGATTAACGATTAAACATATTGAACATGCCTCATTGGTATTGATGATTGGAGGTGCAGCGCACCGTAATTTTTATAGAAATATTATCCCGTTTGTTTTGCCCATTCGTAAAAAGCTAATACTTCAATGGTTTTTGAGTCAAACAAAAACATATCAGATTGTCCGGCAGTAATTATGTATCCCTGATTTATGCCAAAAAAGGACATAGCTTCTTTTAATCCGTTGATTTCTCTGTCAATATTGTCTTGATTGAGTTGCCAACATACCTGAACCAGAACTTTAAGCTTTTTTTGCTCAAAGACCACAAAATCACATTCTTTTTTTTCGGAAAAATAATATATTTCATTTGTTGTTCTGCGAAGTTGCATAAATACCATGTTTTCCAACAACCTGCCGTTGTCATCGCTAAACGAAACAGTATTTGTTTTTATAAATCCATTGTCGATGCAATAGATTTTTTTTGGGTTTACAATCTGCACTTTACCCGAAAAACTAAAGCGTGGAATGAAGAAAAACAGGTAAGCATCAGCAAAGTACGACAAGTACTCCATAATGGTGGATGAGGAGCCGATTTCAAACAGTTTACGCAAACTGTTTCCTGTGAATTGTTTTCCGGCGTTCGTTGCCAGCCAAACAGCCAATTGTTGTAATAAAGTGTTGTTTTTGATGTTATACCGAACTGAAATGTCCCGGATGAGGATGTCGTTGAAGTTTTGCATTAACACTTCTGCCATTCCGGTTTTCAGATACTCCGGAAATCCGCCGCTGTTCATGTAATTCAGTGAAGATTCGAGGGAAGGTTGCTGTTGTGTAAAAACGAGGTACTCATGATAGGAGAAAGGAAACAGCTCTCTTGAGATGTGCCTGCCCGTTAGTTTTGTCCCCAACTCTTTGCTCAACATTGTAGCGTTTGACCCGGTGATGAAAATTTTATAGCCTTCATCAAGTCTGAAACGAACAAAACTTTCCCATTGATTAATGAGTTGAATTTCATCGAAGTAATATGTTTCAATATGATTGTTCTCAGCAATTTCATGTAAACGGTTAAAGTCACTTAAATCGAAGCCGGCAAGACGGGGGTCTTCAAAATTAAGATAAATGGAAGGTTCGTCAGCCCTGCCATTGATTTGTTGTAGCAAAGTGCTCTTGCCACATCGTCTGATTCCTGTTACAATAAATGCATGTGACGAAAGTCCGGCAAAGCCTTCAATGGTACGAGGCATGGTGGGTTTCGTTTTTTTCAGGCGTTCTGCCTGAGAGTTAACAACCTGCTCGATAATTAGTTTAGGTAGCATTTCTATGGGTTTTCGCTATCAAAGGTAACTCTTATTTGTTGAGGGCGCAAACATGTTCGTGGGATGAGGGATGGATGGAGGAAAGTCAATGATTCAAGGATTCAAATATTCATGAGAAGGTTTATATGGTTTAGGGAGTTTAGAG
>CAZKCK010000464.1:0-2325 GCA_964550695.1 uncultured Bacteroidales bacterium
CATGTCAGTCTTTGTTCTGGCTTCGGTTTATTTTATTATTCAGGCACTTATGGATGATAAAAGGATTTATCTGAAACTATGTATTTCCGGATTGTTTATTGTTGGTGCCAGTCTGTGTAAAGGAATGCAGGGGATGTTTCCGTTGGTGGCAATCTTTTTCTACTGGCTGGTTTTTCGGCGGATTTCATTCATTACAATGCTTAAATACAGTTTCGTGCTTTTGGTTCCTGTTATTGTGGTTTATACCATCATTGCGTTGAATCAGGAGAGTTTGAGCAGTTATCAGATGTACTTCCATGACCGGATTATGAACACATTTAACAATGGTGGCATGGCAACTACCCAAAATCGTTTTAATTTGATTTATAAACTTTTGAATGAATTGATTCCTGCAATTTTGGTGGGTATTTTGTTAATCATTATCGCTGTTCGCAAAGGCGTATCTGATTTTAAGGACAAAACCCAATATCAGGATTCAGTTTTTTTTACGCTCATTGGTCTGTCAGGCACGCTTCCATTGATGGTAACATTTGAGCAAAGGCGTTTTTACCTCGTAACAGCAATGCCTTATTTTATTCTTGCCATCTGCATACTCACTGCACCTGTATTATTTATAATTATCGATAAATTTATTAAATCAGGTCGTGGATACTTGTTATTCAGAAGAATGATGTGGGTGCTGCTAATTTTATCCTTCCTTTTTTCGCTGTACGGAATTGGGAAAACCAAACGCGACCATGAAATGTTGCATGATGTTTACCTGATTGGCAGTAAAATGCAGGAAGGCGATTGTATTGGAGTACCGCGAAGCCTGTTTAGTGCCTGGTCATTGCATGCTTATTTTAACCGGTATTTTTACATCAGTCTGGATTATAAAAATGTTAAACATCACTATTTTATTCATTCAAAAGATGCCAATCAAAGCGATGTGCCTCCTGATTACCAGAAAGTTGATATACCTACCATGAAATACAATCTTTACCGGATCAAAACCAACTAGCCGGTACATATGCTATTAAATTAACTATAATTATTTTTTGTAGTTTTGCGTTATTCATGTAAATAACTTTTTCGATAAGTAATCCGGATTGGTTTAAAATTACTAAATTTGAATTCTTTCACCACCAGAATTTAATTGCATGAAGTCATTGTCATTCATTGTACTATTCGTTTTAATTGCAGCGGTATTTATTCCTTCTGACTGTAATTCACAATCAGATAATCGCTGGAATCTTGCCGCTCATGGAGCAATTAGTTGGAAGCCGTCAGATAACCTGCCCCATCGTGACCACATTGAAATGAGCGGGAAGTATATCTCGGCTGTTATCAGGTATGGCGTGAGTGTTGACAAATCGTTCTGGCTCAGCCGTGATATTGTCTGGCCCATGCTACGCACCATTCCCAATAACACACATGCCAGCCTTACGCGTACTTTCGGGCTTGATCCGGTAACTTTGATTACGATTAATAAAAAACCAGTACAAAAGGAAATTGTTGAAGAAATAATTCTTGATGGAAAGATAACCGTTATAAGTATGCTGAATGGTATGCTACGGCTCGAAAGGATACTATTCCCATCCGTTGACTTGCCTCTTTATGCTGAAAAATACACTTTAACCAATACAACTGAAAAAGCGGTGACCATCGAAATTCCCGAAACCAGTATTATTTCAAACACAAATGCTGCTGAAGGTGTGGAAGGGGCTTATAAACTGATATTTCAGCTATCGGGGCACGGCACATTTGTATTGCAATCCGGTGAAACATCAACTTTTTACCTGACGATAACAGGAAGGAACAATTCTCAGGATTTTAGCAATCTGATTCCTGAAAATGAGTTAATTAAACGTGAAAAACTTCTAAATGAATTCAGCAGCAATCTGGTGCTTGAAACTCCCGATCCCATTCTTGACCGTGCCTTTTCTTTTGCCAAAATACGTGCTGCCGAAAGTATTTACCAGACCAAAGGCGGTCCCATGCACGGACCCGGCGGATTAAGCTATTATGCGGCCATATGGGCCAATGATCAGGCTGAATACATCAATCCTTTTTTCCCGTATACCGGTTACAGCTTTGGTATTGAATCGGCTCTGAATGCTTACCGCCATTTTGCCAGGTTTATGAATCCTGAATTCAAACCAATTCCGTCATCCATCATTGCCGAAGGTTCTGATATATGGAATGGCGCCGGCGACAGGGGCGATGCTGCCATGATTGCTTATGGGGCCGCACGTTTTGCCCTTTCACTGGGCGACCGTAATACCGCTGAAGAATTATGGCCGCTGATTGAATGGTGCCTCAAATTCAACAAGAAAAAACTGAATG
>CAZKCK010000465.1:0-2317 GCA_964550695.1 uncultured Bacteroidales bacterium
GGGCAAACAGTGAACCTGTTGTAAGAATTAGTATGGCTAAAAGTATCTTTTTCATCTGAACTTGTAATTATGTTTACCATTTGAGGGCTGCAAAGAACCAATTTGGAGTTTAAGGAAGTAAACATACCCCGATGAGCTAATAAAATCAGGGCATGTCCACTTTATTCTTTTCCTGTTGTACGGCAATATACCCATCCTGGAGGAATTGATTTATGATTTTTCACTTTAATTATATAATAGTAAACCCCATCAGGTATTTTATCATTCTTGCTGTTAGTCCCATTCCACCGGCGATCAATATCTGTGTTGTTGTAACTATCAATTTCAATGATCTTATCACCCCACCGATTGAATATCAAGACGTTATTGTCAGGATATTCCTCAATATTAAGTATATGCCAATAATCATTTGCCCCATCACCATCAGGGGAAATCAGGTTATACACTCTAATTTCAGGAAGTAAATCAGAAACTTCAATGATTACCAGAGCAGTGTCACATTTTGAAGGTGTGCCCCTATCACAAATTACATAAGTCAAAGTATCGAGGCCAATAAAGTTTGATTTTGGTGTATAATAAACAGAATCGTCTTTGGTTAAAATGGCAGTTCCGTTGCTTGGATTTACCAAAATGCTAACATCCAATCCTTTTCCAATCAAATCTAAATCATTACCAAGAATACCTAAAGTAATGGGTGTGTTTATCAATGTACTGCCAAAATCATCCTTAGCAACAGGCCTTTTAGGTCCACCCATTGTAATTGTTACTTTATCAGACTGGGAACAACCAGAAACCAAGTCAATCACTTTTAGAACAAATTCAGTGTCGTTCGATAGATTAACAGTAACAGGATTCAAAACAGTGTTATCCACAAGCAAAGATTCTGGAGACCAATTATATGCAAACACTCCTGAACCACCCTTGGCTGATCCTAATAATTTTGTTGAAGTTCCGGCTGCAATTGCTTCATCTGTTCCAGCATTTACATCAATTTGGAGATTGATAGTAAGAACAACAATATCAGAAAATGCCATGTTTCCACAATCTGAAGTTCCATAAGCTGTCAATTTAAAGATAACTTCACCTGTTTCACCCTCGCCTGGTAAATAGGTTGGGGTTAGAACAGTAGAATCAACAAAATGTCCGAATCCGTTATGAGACCAATGAACAGAACTATAGTTAGATGCGGTTGAATTTGTAAAAGTATATGGGGAAATTGAACAAATTGCATCATCTGCCCCGGCATTGGCTAAAGGAGGTTTAACAAATTGAATCCTAACAGTATCCTCGGCATTACCACATATTAAAGTCCCGTTAGCTCTTAAAATTAAATCCACAAAGCCATTATCAAAATCAAGCAGACTTGGTGTATATTCTGGATTAAGTATGGTTGAATCGTTGAATTGTCCGGTCCCAAGAGTTGACCAAACCAGTCCAGAAGAGTTGCTAACAGATGCTCCATTTATAATCACCGGCGTCATTAAGCACGAAGCAATGTCAGTTCCCGCATTAACCGTAACTCCGGGAATAATATTCAACTGCAATGTATCATAAACAGTTCCGCAAGGAACTATACCATTTACTGTAATAAAAAGATTGACCAAAGTAGGGTCTGATGGTGCTGGTGTATAAATCGGATCCATAGATCCAGCATTGCTAAGGGTTCCATCCCCATCAGTTGTCCATAATACAGTAGAATAGTTTTTTGCAATAGCTTCGGTTACATGATAAGATTGGCCTCTACAAATACTATCATTTTGTCCAGCACTAGCAATAGGCCCGACAACAATTTCGATAGTTTGGGTACACGAAGATGTATTACCATAAAGGTCGGTTGCTGTCCAAATCACATTAGTGATTCCAATACCAAAAATTAAGGGAGCATTATTACTCATAGCAGGATTCGCATCACAATTATCAGTAGCAGTGGCTGTACCTAAATCAATCTGTTCATCTGAGCAGATAGTAAAACCTACCGGACACGCAATTACAGGAGCCTCGTTATCATTAACTGTTACAGCCATAGAACAAGTATTAGTATTCCCACATTCATCCGTTGCAGTCCAAACGATATTGGTAGTTCCAGATGGATAAAGTCCTGAAGCATTCGCAGTTTGATTAAAACTGTTCGACAAAATATAAGAGCTACAAGTTTCTAACACCGTAGGTTGTGGAACAACAATATATGCAGAACAAACATCTGGATCATTACTTACCGAAATATTTAATGGGCAGGTTATAACTGGTGCCGTGATATCCTGAACATTGATGGTCTGTGATGCGGTTGAACTATTGCCACATGCATCCGTGGCTGTCC
>CAZKCK010000466.1:0-2292 GCA_964550695.1 uncultured Bacteroidales bacterium
TGGTACTGCTGTACCAGGCGTAGGTAATGGTTTCATCGCCGCCACTGGCATCGGTATCGCTGCCAATTTCTGCCGGGTCGCCGTTGTAGCAAATCGTTTCTCCAAAGGTTTCGATGGCTCCGGCAGTGAATTCATCATAAACGGTTACCGTCCAGGTTCCTGTGGAAACTTCAAAATCGGTATTGCAACTATTGTCTTTGGCATAACGACGATAGTTAGTGGTTACTGTCAATCCGGCTGGCGGGTCGTAGCTGGCTGTTGTTGCTCCCACAACAAGCGAACTGTCGGCAAAGCTGCTGGTACTGCTGTACCAGGCGTAGGTAATGTTTTCATCGCCTCCGCCGGCACCGGTGTCGCTGCCAATTTCTGCCGGGTCGCCGTTGTAGCAAATCACATCTCCATCGGTTTTTATGGCTCCGGCGGTGAAGTCATCATATACGGTTATTGTCCAGGTTCCGGTAGACTGAACAGGTGTTAAATTACAACTCTCATCATTGGCATAGCGGCGATATCCTGTAGTGGTTGTTAGTGGTTGTGTTGGTGTATAGGTTGCGCCATTAGCTCCGACAATAGCTGAAGCATAATTATCAGCCGAAGATCGCCACGAATAGGTAATATTTCCATCGCCACCACCTGCATCATCGGCTTTCCCAATTATAACAGACGGCACGGTGTTGTAGCAGATATTTTCACCTACAGTGGAGGCTGTGCGAACCGGCCAAACATAATTTGTGTTTGCTTTTGATCCGTGACTGATACTGCCGGTTCCAATACTAATTTGCCATGCATTATTTGTATTTAATTTGTAAGTTGATGAAGTCCAATACCATAATGTAGTAGCATTTTCAATTGGATGTCCTTTAGGCAAAGCCGGATCATAGTTTGCCATGCTCAATAAACTTATCATTTCTTTTCGGTTTGGTAAACGCCAGTCGGTTTGGTGAGAACCACCTTTGCTCACATCGCCGCTAATTGTTCCATTCATGGTTCCAGAAGTGTTCAACTCACTGATCCAGGAATAGGCATCAGCCCATGTTGTGGCTGTATTGGTAATATTGGCATCTTTAAGCCATACAAGATTGGTGAGTAAATCTGTTATTGTACCGTCATTGTTGTCAATAAATCTTGGTTCGGGAGATGAAGTTCCAATGGTGTTTTGACCATCATCGCCTCCACCATAGCTGGTTGTTTGACCTGTTTCCCATAACTCATCAGGTTTATTGGCATTATCTCCCCGAACTGCCCAAACTGCAGAATTAAATTCTTTGCTCCAGTGACGAATCCTGCCTTCACTGAATTGTGCATGCCAGGCATCATCAGGATTTTTATCAAGAGTTGTTGAAGTCCAGTAACGGGCATTGCCATAAAGTTCAAATCCCTGACTGGCAAGCCAGTTAAACTGATTCCCTTCCTCAAGGTTCATCAGGCTTTCCATTTCGTTACGGTTGGGCAGGCGCCAATCAGTCTGGTGGGTACCACTGTTGCTGAAATCGCCGCATGGTTGAGACCGCATAGTGCCCGATATATTTAGCTCTTTAACAAGTAACAATGCATCGCTCCATATTTCTTCTGTAGCAACATTCCCTTTCTTTAACCAGATCAAACCGGTCATATTATCTGTAATGGTTCCATCGTTATTGTTGGTAAATCGTGGATTAGGAAACTTCTTGCCCAATTGAAGTGCTCCGTCATCGTTTGCCTGATAGCTGGTTTGCTGTCCTGTAGTCGGATAAGAGGCATTAATATTTCCTGTATGGAATTGATCATTAACAATAACTTTCCATGTTCCTGCCGATACATTAAAAACAGTGTTGCAGGCTCCGTCTTTAGCATAGCGGCGGTAACTGGTGGTTTCGGTTAAGCCGGCTGGCGGAGTGCAGGTTGCCGCAGATGCTCCCGAAATCAGGGTGCTGTCTGCAAAATCATTAGTGCTGCTGTACCAGGCGTAGGTAATGTTTTCATCGCCTCCAGAGGCATCGGTGTCGCTGCCAATTTCTTCAGGGGCGCCGTTGTAGCAAATCGTATCTCCATCTGTTTCGATAGCTCCGGCAGTGAAGTCAGGATAAACAGTGATTTCCACCACATTCGATTCCACAGCACCCGTCCAGTCAGATTTGCAATCCACCCGGGCAAGACGCTTAAACCAGGTGGTATCATTGAGAATTTCGGGTTGATAGCCTGCTGCATCGCTGTTGGTTATATCGCTAAACCCAGTAGTGTCGCTTTCTGTTGACAACTGCCATTTGTATTCCAGTTCTCCGGTATGGCCGGTTGGCAGGATTGTGCTGGTAA
>CAZKCK010000467.1:0-2289 GCA_964550695.1 uncultured Bacteroidales bacterium
AGCAGAAACAGGTTCGCTCTGTTTGGAACGATGAAGAAGAAAAGTGGTACTTTTCGATCATTGATGTAATTGAAGTACTAACCGATACCGATCGCCCCCGGAAATATTGGAGTGATTTAAAAGCCAAACTGAATAAGGAAGGTAGTGAACTGTCCGAAAAAATCGGACAGTTGAAATTGGCGGCGGAGGATGGTAAAATGCGCATAACTGATGTTGCCGACACTCAGCAATTATTCCGGTTAATTCAATCGATTCCTTCGCCCAAAGCGGAACCATTCAAGTTATGGCTTGCTCAAGTTGGTAGCGAACGCATCGATGAAATTGAAGACCCGGAAATTGGTTTTGATCGCCTGATGGAAACTTATTTACGAAAAGGCTATTCAAAAGAATGGATCAACCAGCGCCTTAAAAGTATTGAAATCAGAAAAGAACTTACCGATGAATGGGAAAATCGCAATGTGAAAAAAGGACAGGAATTTGCCATATTAACCGATGAAATAACAAAAGCCTGGAGCGGTTTGACAACCAAACAATACAAAAATTTTAAAGACCTTAAAAAGGAAAACCTCCGCGATCACATGACCAACCTTGAATTGGTTCTCAATATGTTGGCCGAGGCATCAACAACTGAAATATCGAAGGATAAAAAGCCAAAGACGTTCAACGAGAATAAAATTGTTGCGAGAAAGGGCGGAAATGTGGCAAAAGCTGCCCGCCGGCAACTCGAAAACACAACCGGTAAAAAGGTAGTGACAAAACTTAATGCCAAACAATTATCACCGAATAAAACCAAAGAAATTGGGGAAGATTAACTTAACTCAATACAAAACCCGAGATGTAAACCATGAGTGAAGAAAAAGCTGAATACACTACAGCTCAGAAGGAAGAGGCGCCAAAAGAAACGGTTGTTAAGCCTGCTGAAAAAAGATCGCCGGTTACAATCATAACGCTGATTGTACTTTTTATTTCGATTTTGTTTCTGGCCTGGTACGTACTTTCCGACCGGCATGTACCTTATACCGATCAGGCAAGAATCAACGGATTGATGGTTCCGGTTTCGCCAAAAGTTTCAGGTTACCTTACAGCCATTAATGTTGGACTACATTCACAGGTTAAGCCGGGTGATACTCTTTTTCAAATCGATCGCAGACCCTATTTACTTGCCATTCAAATAGCAGAGGCCAATCTCGACAATACCGCACAAACTGTGGCATCGAAAACTGCATCAGTAAAAGCTGCTGCCGGCCGCCTGGGAGTGGCACGGGCACAACTCGAAAGGGCGCAACGGGATTGGAACAGGGTTCAAAACGTACTGAAGGAAAATCCGGGAGCATTGTCGCAGGCCGACAAAGACCAGTCTGAAACAGGTTTGATGACGGCGACAGAACAGGTATCATCTGCCGAAGCCGATTTGGAACGTGCTGAGCAAAATCTTGGAATTTCAGGCGATCAGAATGCACAATTCCGTGCTTCAGTAAAAGCACTTGAGCAGGCTCAGCTTGATCTTGCATACACATCTATAATTTCTTCGTCGGCTGGTTTTATCGAGAGTTTCAGTATCGATTTGGGTTTTTATGCTGCTGCGGGTCAACCTTTGGCTACACTGGTTTCCAATTCGAACAACTGGATTCAGGCCGACTTTAAGGAAAACAATATTTCGCTGATGAAACCAGGGAATAAAGTAGAAATAACGTTTGATATTTATCCGGGAAAAATATTTACCGGTGAAGTTAAAAGCATTGGTTATGGCGTGAGCACAGGCAATACGAATAGGGGAGACCTTCCAAGTGTTTCTGTTGCAAAGGGCTGGCTGCGCGATCCGCAGCGTTTCCCGGTAATTATCTCCATCGACGACAAAACCATTTTTCCGCAATTAAGACATGGCGGCCAGGTGGACGTAGTTGTGTTTACCGATGAACAGGGTGGATTGCTGAATGCACTTGGAAAATTCAGGATCAGGTTAATTAGCTGGTTATCTTATGTCAGGTAAAGCCATTACCATCAATCCGTTGCCGGTTGCAGCCATTGAGCTGAATCCTTTGCTGCGTTATGCTTTCGGCTCGACCATCATTTTGCTGGTGGCAATGAGTTTAAATTACACACTGGCCTATTTAACTCCGGTTCTTGCGCTTACTTTTCTTGCTCCCGGCGCGAAACCGCCAACAATTAAAACCACTTTGCTTTTTTTGATGATAATTGCTGTAACCAGTGCAACCGGAATCATATTCAGCAGATTTTTTCTTGAATACCCGCTGGTTTTTATGCCGTTGCTGATTCTGGCGATTTTCC
>CAZKCK010000468.1:0-2289 GCA_964550695.1 uncultured Bacteroidales bacterium
GCCATCAGAATCATTCCCTGACTTTCGATGCCTTTCAGGTTTTTGGGAGCGAGATTTACCAGCATCACCACGCGCTGACCAATTACAGACTCGGGTGTATAGTGCTCCGCAATGCCTGAAACCACAGTCCGTTGGTCGATGCCGGTATCAACTTTAAGTTTGAGGAGCTTCTTGGTTTTTGCCACCTTTTCGGCTTCGATGATGGTTCCGGTGCGGATATCAAGTTTGGCAAAATCATCAAATTCAATATTCGGTTTGGCCGGATTTACTGTTGCTGAATCCTGCAGATTGGCCTGTCGTGATGCTTCAAGCTTATCGAGTTGCTTTTGAATGGCTTCATCTTCTATTTTATCATATAAAAATTCAGGCTGATTCAGTTGATGTCCGGCAGATAGTAAATCGGTTTTGCCGGCACTTTCCCACTTCAACACAGGCTGGTTCAGAATCCGGTTGAGCGCTGTGGCTGTGAACGGTAGAAATGGTTCAGCCAGAATGGCAAGGTTGGCACAAATCTGCAGTGAGATGTTAAGTACAGTCTGAACGCGAACCGGATCATTTTTAAATACTTTCCAGGGTTCATTGTCAGTCAGGTATTTATTGCCGAGTCTGGCCAGATTCATCAGTTCACCCAGTGCTTCACGGAAACGGAACGCCTCAATGCTGTCGGCAATTTTTGAAGGAAATGCAGCAATCTGTTCAATAATATCAATATCTGCCTGTGTAAGTACATCAATGGCAGGCACTTTTCCTTCAAAATATTTATGCGTCAGAACCACCGTACGGTTTACAAAATTTCCGAAGATGGCAAGCAATTCGCTGTTATTGCGCGTCTGAAAATCTTTCCATGTAAAATCATTGTCTTTTGTTTCGGGAGCATTGGCACAGAGCACATACCTTAATACATCCTGTTTTCCGGGGAAATCCTCCAGATACTCATGAAGCCATACAGCCCAGTTGCGTGAAGTCGAAATCTTGTCGCCTTCAAGGTTCAGAAATTCATTGGCCGGAACATTGTCAGGTAAAATATAGCTTCCTTCTGCCTTCAGCATGGCCGGGAAAATAATGCAATGAAACACAATATTGTCTTTTCCGATAAAGTGTATCAGCCGTGAATCCTGATCTTTCCAGTAAGGTTTCCAATCTTTTCCGGTCTTTTCTGACCATTCGCGGGTGGCCGAGATGTACCCTATAGGAGCATCAAACCACACATACAAAACTTTGCCATCGGTACCTTCCACCGGAACTTTCACACCCCAGTCCAGATCGCGGGTAACGGCACGTGGCTGTAAACCCTGATCAATCCATGACTTACATTGTCCGTAAACATTTGTTTTCCAGTCTTCTTTATGATTTTCGAGAATCCACTCCCTCAGCCATGGTTCATATTTATCAAGGGGTAAGAACCAGTGTCGGGTTTCGCGCAGGACAGGAATATTGCCGCTGAGTGCCGATTTAGGATTAATCAAATCGGTAGCATTGAGCGAAGTACCGCATTTTTCACATTGGTCGCCATAGGCTTTTTCGTAGCCGCAATGCGGACAGGTGCCGGTGATATACCGGTCGGCCAGAAACTGATTGGCTTCTTCATCATAATACTGTCGGGTGGTCTGTTCTATAAAATCCCCTTTGTCATACATCTTCCTGAAAAAGGCAGAGGCTGTTTCGTGATGTATGGGTGCAGAAGTGCGTGAATAAACATCGAATGAGATACCCAGTTCTTCGAATGATTTTTTAATAATTCCGTGGTACTTGTCCACCACATGCTGAGGATCAACGCCTTCTTTGCGGGCTTTGATGGTAATAGGAACACCGTGTTCATCAGAACCGCCTATAAAAATAACATCTTTGCCGTTGGAGCGCAGGTAGCGCACATAAATATCAGCCGGAATATAAACACCTGCCAGATGCCCGATATGGATGGGGCCATTGGCATAAGGCAAGGCTGAAGTAATTGTATAGCGTTTGAACTGACGTTTATCGTTGGTTTCCATTTTTCAAGTAGGTAAAGGATTTATAAAACGGTTTGCAAAGTTAGGAAATAAGGGGTGTAGCACCAACTTCCCGTGTGTATAATAAGTATTATCCTGTTTTTGTTGACTTTGTGCCTTTGCAATCCCTATGTAATACTTTTGCCAAAGTTGTCTTTTTATGTGTGGTTTTTGAACTTCACACGAGTTATAAGAATCATACGGTTTCTGTTGTAAATCATGCCTGTTACGTTTATTTGTTCGTACCAATCTTTCCGTTTACCTTTGCCGGTCTAATGCTCAACCCAAATCAAAATCTTTC
>CAZKCK010000469.1:0-2253 GCA_964550695.1 uncultured Bacteroidales bacterium
ATTCGATACAATATTATATGTATCAGCACGATAAGATAGCAACAAACAATTATCTCACAAAGTTTTCACGCTTAATCCGAAAAATTCTCGAAAACTCCCAACTCGCACTGGTATCCTTAAAAGATGAACTGGATGTAATTCAGCTATACCTGGAGTTGGAGACCCTGAGGTTCAAAGATAAATTTACGTTTGAAATCATCCTTGACGACGATATTGATACTTTGACGTATAAAATACCCGCAATGCTGATTCAGCCATATGTTGAAAATGCTGTTTGCCATGGACTTATCAATAAATCAGAGAATGGGTTGCTGATTATTCAAATGAAAATATGTGATCAGCATATTTGTTGTACCATCCAGGATAACGGCATTGGCCGTGAAGCTGCCATGGAGATTCAAAAACAGAAGGAATCAACACATAATTCGCTGGGTACCAAGATTACCGAATCACGCATAAAGCTCACCAATCAGTTATATGGCACCGATTTAAAGGTCATATATACTGATTTGAAAGACAACGAAAATCAGCCTGCCGGAACACGTGTTGAACTTCACTTACCCCTCATGACATGAAACCGATCAAAACACTAATAGTTGATGATGAAACTGATGCTGTGGGATTTATAAGCAGCATCATCAAAGAGTACTGTCCGAAGCTTGAAGTAATCGGTTTTGCCAATTCCGCAAAGGATGGCGTTCGTCTGATTATCGAAAAACAACCGGAACTGGTTTTTCTGGATGTTGAAATGCCCCACGGCAGCGGATTCGATTTGCTGGCACAGTTTCCTGACAAAACGTTTGATGTGGTTTTTATTACCGCCTTTAACCAGTATGCCATGAAAGCCATCAAATTCAGTGCAGTCGATTATATCCTGAAACCGATCAATATCAGTGAGTTTATTGAAGCCGTTGACAAAGTCACCGAAAAACGGTCACATTCATTCAATCAGCAGATTAATTACGGTGAATTGCTCGAAAATCTGAAATCAACCCTGCCCGCCAAACTTGCAATTCCAACAGCCGAAGGCATGGAGTATTTAAATACCCGCGACATCATCAGAATTGAAGCTGACCGGAGTTATTGCTGGTTTTATTTGCAGGATCGCCGGAAATACCTGGTTTCAAAGAATCTGAAAGAGTATCAGGATCTTTTGAGTGACCGGGATTTTTTTCGTCCGCACAATTCACATCTGATCAACCTCGATCATGTTAAAAAATACATCAAACAGGATGGCGGTTACATTGAAATGACTGACGGATCGCATATTCCGGTTTCCCGCATCAAGCGCGACCTCTTTCTGCAGCAGATGGCCAGGATGAGCCGTTAGGGTTCAGTATTCATTCAGATTTCTTGTTAAATTGCAGATAATCTGTTAATTATCTCTTACACAGCGCACAGAAATTCCGACAGTCTTAGCGTTGTTGTTTATGGCCATATTTATGGTATTGCATTGTAAATCCCGGTTCCAGGCCCCCCAATCAAGCTCTGAAGAACTCCACAAGAGAGCGTTATCTTTAAGATTACTAAAGTAACCACCTGGGTGGTGGTAGCCACCCGCAAAGGCTGTAAATCCACTCTCATTGGTAGCCCCGGCATTAGCGGCACACCAGTGAATGGTGCCCGTTTCTTTTAGCTTACCGCCTGCCACATCTACACCTCCCAGAAAATTGGTTAATGAAGTCCATTCAGCATCCGTTGGAAGATGCCAGCCAGCGGGGCAAATTCCCTGTGCACCTGCTGTGGTTACATATTGCATCATCTCATTCCACTGGTATAACCCACCATAAATATCACAGTTTGATTCAAGATCGTTGTAGCAGTATTTTTCAATAATACTATTGTTGGTCTGATTAACTGCACCATTAATTCTTGTGCCAATGTTCAGGTTTTCTTTGAGCCAGCATTGCGTACCAATCTGAACCGTATTATATACCTGGCCACTATGAGTTACCGTAGGGGTTCCCGGGCAAGGTGCGCCGGTACAAGCGGAAGAAGTCTGATTTAAAGTGACCGGAGTTGAATTTCCGCAGGCGCTGTATGCCCAGGCATAGCGGGTATAAGCGGTGTTGCAGGTCAGCCCGGTTTCGGTTTTGGTGGTGGCTGTGCCCATGTCGGTAGCAGTTGCAAAATCGTTGGTAGCACTCCATTTATAACCGGTAGCCCCGGAAACAGTGTTCCAGTTCCAGATGATCTGTGTTGGAGAGGGAACATGGGTACCGGAGGTTGGTGCATTTGGAAGCGAGCATGTTT
>CAZKCK010000470.1:0-2241 GCA_964550695.1 uncultured Bacteroidales bacterium
TGTTGGTGATTACCCCATTGGTTGTACCTTTTACCACAACATTTACGCCAGGCATGGGTACATTGGTTTCATCAACCACTACACCAGTAACCTTCTGGGCATAAATCTGGGAACTGGATAGAATCACCGCCAGTACCAAAAGGCAAACCTTTCCAAGAAAACTTTGCTTCATTTTCATCATAATTAATTATTAAGTTTATTTTATTTTAAGAACGGTTATTTAATGTGATATTCAAGTGAAGCCATAATAAATGGCCCCACCCCTTTCGGATCGTTGTCACGTACGGGTTCCTTGATGTAATATTCATAAGAACCATCGCGGTATGGGTTTCCACCCAACCCCGCTACCGAGCAGCATTTCGTCAGGCTAATTGTTCCATCACTGTTATTTTTGATAAGATTCTTCAGGATTCCTGAATAGGCTTTTATCGCTACAGCCTGATAATCTTTACTGATATATCCTTTTCTGACAGCTTTTAACAAGGCATAGGTAAACATGGAAGAGGCTGTGGCTTCAAGGTAATTTCCTTCACGATTGCCCTGATCCAACACCTGGTACCACAATCCGGTCTCCGGATCCTGATATTTTTTAATACCCGCTGCTACCTGGTTCAATATTTCAATAACTTTAGCACGACCGGCATGATTCTGTGGAATAAATTCGAGGACATCCACCAAAGCCATGGCATACCATCCTTCTGCCCTGCCCCAGAAATTAGGAGAACAGCCTGTTTCCGCATCGGCCCATTTCTGTTGTTTGCTTTCGTCCCATCCATGGTAATTCAAACCAGTTTGTGGATGATAGGTTCGTTTGTGGACAAGAACAAATTGCCTGACAACATCGTCAAACAAAGCCGGATCCTGGAAAACCATAGCATATTGGGCATAAAACGGAGCCCCCATATACAATCCATCCAGCCACATCTGATTCGGATACCGCTTTTTGTGCCAAAAACCTCCCTCGGAGGTCCGGGGTTGCGTTTTTAATTGATCACGCATCAGGACGATAGCCTTCCTGTATTTTTCATCCTTGGTCTTTTCATACAATCCAAAAAGGAATTTACCTGAATTCACACAATCGATGTTGTAGTCATCCGCCTTGTACCCTTCTATTTCACCGGAGCTCCCAATCATTTTATCTGCATACAATTTTGCATAATTGTAGAAAGAGATATCATCCGAAACAGCCCACACCTGCATCATCGCATGAGCAATCAATCCCTGGGTATAATTCCATACCGGCTTCGGATTAAAATCCACTGCCCAGGGCTCGGGAAATTGCTTCATTTCAGAAACAGCCATTTTTATGGCCATCTCCTTACCTACATTTTTTGGATTCTCAGCCTTTATCAGGCAGTTACACGAAAACCATAAAAAAAAGAGTAACAATAATCCATTTTTTTTCATAATCACATAACATTAGTAAACTATAGAATATCAAATCGTACTGATGAAACTCGTCAGGGTTTTGTACATCGCCTTTCGTGGGTTATACCCGTGCTTGTTTCATAATTTAAAAGCTTTTCAGTCTGTTGTTGGCTTCCTCACAAATTTGAAATAATCAAAAAAGTGATGATAATCGTTAACACTACGGTCATCCCCGCAATGATCCAATTCACCCTTTTAATTTGTTTGTGCAATTCTTCCATTTTTCCGCTGGTTAGCAATTGCCCAAAGGTATATCATGCTTTGATGAAGAGGACTGAAATTAATATCAGGATAAAGGGCCAGACGTACCAGCAGCGTGCTACCAGTACCAAAAACAGGGTAAGAAAATACCATCTAAAATAAGACAAACAGGCTATCTGTCTATATATATGCAAGTTGATGGATTACAACAATGTCTGGAATAACATAAGAATAAAAAGCAAACACAAGACTATAATGGTTCCGCCTGGAATGATATTTTCTGCAATGCGTTCTTAGTATTTTTGCGGGTCACAACCCAAAAATATTGGCAACATTATAAGAATGACAGGGTGACATTTGGTGCATAAGTTTATGATCAATAGAAATTTAATCAAGTGATGCAACAGATTGCTTCCTGCTTCGTTCCTGGCAGTCGCAATGAGGTAATTGTATGTCGATTAGATAATCATACAGATAGCTTCTGAGTGCCTCCCACCAATGACAGATTTTTACATTGGTCTTTTAATCAACAATTTGCCTCGTCATCCTCCTCGCGAAGACGAATATACTTATTTTCCTCATAATCTACAGGTTGCCTCACTTTTTTCGCAA
>CAZKCK010000471.1:0-2238 GCA_964550695.1 uncultured Bacteroidales bacterium
TTACCATAGCAGGCAATGATTTTGTGTACGTTTGCCCATTGCATGTAACCGTGAGGCTCACATCGTAGGACCCGGGGGCGCCCAGCACAACTTTCGGATTGCGGGCATCAGGATTGTCTATAAATAATGGAGCAGGTGTGATGCTCCAGTGCCATGAGGCACCGGCATGGTTCAGGATAGAATGATCATCAAAATACAGTGTATCGAGCATACAATTGTAATGGGCCTTTTCAATCCAGGGATTGATGATGGGTTTAAATTCAGGTTCAGCCATGGGTGATTCCCAAACCCCGCAATTACCGGCAGCACGCAGTTTACTGTCCCTGTAAAACGGCAAAGCCAGATTTACAGTCATCCCCACCGGATAATTGTTGCTGAATGCTGTCCAGTCACTCATTCCATCCTTGCGGCAAAACACCTCCGCATTGTTGCCACTGTTGCCGTTTGTAAAAAGACATACCAGATCCTTGTCATCCGTTGTTGGCTGTATCACAATACATTTCAGATATTCAGAAAGACTTCCTGTCCAGTCCTCCCAAGTATCGCCTCCATCAACTGATTTGAAAATTTTGCCTATATCTGCTGACCATGTCCCGTTCTGCAGACAGGCATAAACAACATTTTCATTGTAAGGCGAAACAGCAAAAAAGAGTTTCCCCTTCCAGTAAGCCGTGCCATAAGGCGGATTGGTCAGCGAAGGTTTCAACGCCCAGTTCAGGCCGCCATCCTCACTTTTATACAGACCTTTATTCACCACGTCAGCATACAACACATCAGGATTGCTGTAACTTATCTGCAGATACCGAACCTGATACGGAAAATCATATAACAAATCCCAGGTAACTCCCATATCGGTACTTTTCCAGAACCCGGTACCTTCACCCAGATAAATGGTGCCGTAATAATTCGGATGAAAAACCATGTTACCACGCCTTCCGCCATATTCTTCCATATTGGGATATTTGCTGAAGATAAAACGTCCTTCGGGCTCACCCACGGCAGTTTGCGGCAAAATCCAGCCATTCCCAAGGTCATTAAAAGCCACATGCCTGCTTTTACCCTGCAAAACCCAGCCAGTTGGTGATTCCGCGCCACCCATACGTAAAGCTTTGGGTTGGTAAAAGTCAGCCATGGCAGTATTTCCGTTGTGATATCTACCTCCAACCACAATATCTTCGTTCCATCCCTGATCAAACCCCCACATATCAGAACCAATCAGGCCGTTGATCCGTACAAAATAATTGGCTGATACCCCAAAATTATCAGTCGTCAGATTCATTCCCCCGTCGGTTGATACCCATGTTTCGCCATTTTCAAGCATTTTTATATCCTGAATATCGGGATGGATGCTAAAATTCCCATAATAACCACCCACAGCCGTAAAACTGGTGCCACCGTTGGCGGATTTAAAAAGCGTTGTGGTGCCAACCATCACAATATTGGCATTTACCGGAGAAATGTCAAGTACCAGATCAAAATAACCCTGACCATTGTCCATTCCCAACGCAGAAGTCTGCCCCGTTGCCTGCAGACTCCATGCCCAGTTTCCGGCACTCTGAATACCTTTTAAGAGATAAGGTGTATTGTTGGCGCTGAGCAAAACTGCCAGCACCAGATCGGGATTCGCGGGAGTGACGGCCAGCAGCCCGCCTGATGATTCAACCACATTGGTCGGAAATGATGACTGAACCTGAAAACTGTTTCCACCATCAGTGGAAATAATGACAGAAAATTTCCCGCTGGCTTTGGTCAATGCAAGAATCACATTCCCATCATTTGGTTTAATTTCAGCATCATACACCGGGGCAGTCCATTTTTGCTGCCAACTTGTGCCTCCATCTGTAGTAATAAACAGTCCATTAGAAGAGGAAGCTATAATTTTCTGAGAATTATTCGGATCAATCCTGAGCCTGTCGGCATAAAACTGATTATTCAATGGCAACAGCGGTATCCACGAAAGCCCTCCGTTGGTGGATTTATGAACCTGATTTCCGGCAGCTACGTACACTATATCAGCATTTGAAGGATGTACGGCAACCGCGGTAACACTTCCTCCAAACAGGTAATCGGGTGCCAGTTGCTGCCAGTTCAGGCCTTTATTGGATGTTTTATTTACAAATCCTGTCTCGGTTCCACAATAAATAATACTGTTATTGGTAGTTGCCACATCAAATGAATAGACATTGGCCTGCCATGGGCATGATGAGGGTGCTGTGGCTGAGCCTGATTCATTAAGCC
>CAZKCK010000472.1:0-2232 GCA_964550695.1 uncultured Bacteroidales bacterium
AGCTGGTAATAAAAACTGCCGATGCCGCTGATGGGGTTGAATCAAAATAGGTTGTTCCGTTTCCTTTTGCTATTACCACAAAGGTATATGATGTGCCGAACGACAAACCTGATATCGCCAGGCTTGAAGTCGCCTGCCCTGGAGCATTTGATGTACTTACAAGCATGGTACCTAAATATACCAAAACATCATATCCTAAAGCATTGGCAACTGGAGTCCAGTTTGCTGTAAAACCGCTTGCTGTTATATTCGTTGCAACTCCTACCACCGGAGGCAAAAGCCCCAATGTCGTAAATGCAGCCGACTCTGCCGAAGGGTCAGAATTTGAATAAGTTACCCCATCCCCTAAAGCAATTACCTTATAAGTATAAGTGGTGCCTGATGAAAGCCCTGATATAGCAACACTTTCGGTAGCCTGCCCACTTGCATTGGTAGTATTAACAAGAGTGGTTCCTGAATAAACTTTAACAATATACCCGGTTGCATTGGCTACCTGGGTCCAGTTTGCAGTAAAACCTGAGTTCGAAATCGCAGATGCGACGCCAACTATTGGAGATGGCAGTTTTGGTATCTGGACAGCCACTGCAGAAGCCCATGAGGTTGATACCCGTGCTCCACTAACATTATACTTTGAGACAGAGGTGCCATTTGCCCTGAACCAGAAGTTGTTCAAGGAAGTTCTTATTGTTGCCGAAGTATTATCAAAGACCTCAGGTGTTGTTGGTTCTGTACCGGAAATTATAGGATTTATATATATTGATGAAGTTTGGTTTGTAAAATCATACTTCAAAACAATCAGAAAGATTTCGTTCACATCTGCGAACTCAGTTGTTCCCCATTTGATGTCAGCACTCGACTGGCTTCCCCTGGTTGTGCCAAACCTGAAAGAAGTTGTAGTTATAGCACCTTTTCCAACATATACTTTTGCACCTGCATTTGTATTGATTGCCATCCCAAAAACCTCTGATTGTGATTGAACCTGAGTAACTCCTGGTTTATATATAAAAGTTAAATATACAGGACCAGTTGTTACAGGTGTAGAGGTAAAGGGTTTTAAAGAATAATATGCTGTGGCAGATGAAATATCGCAATTTATTGTTTTTCCTGCACCCGAATGAAAATAGGTTCCACCGGTATTTGAGTAAATCAACGCAGGGCTAACAATATTTCTGCCAGTACCTGTAGTAAGTGTTCCCGCAGTTGTCCATGTTGGTTCCAATGCCAGATTCGAAACTGAGTAATCAAATGTTTCGTCATACAAAACCTGTCCTTTGGAGTTTAGGAAGAAGGAACACAGTGTGAGTATTAGTATTAGTGTTTTTTTCATATACTATTATTTTTAAGCGGATTAATTGATTAGATATTTGTTTTTTAGGTAGTTAACCAGACTCTGAGATTTGCTGATATTATACATACATGTTGTGCCTGAAATTTTCGCCATAATCTGTATTGTATGCTTTTTTTGATTTAACCCATAATCACAGATTATCGGCCATTACAAAAGTACGCAAAACATTAAGGATCTACTTTTTGCCCAAAATGTCTGATTATGTTTTGAAGGCATTTTCAACACTCCTGGCTTTCGACAAAGTATGTTTACGAATGATAATCCATGGATTATGGTATCTTTTTGCCAACAAATTCCGATGCATTGCCATTTAAAAGCAGCAAATCGGCAGCATTAATTGTCCCATCACCATTTACATCATTGTCAACATAACCGGTTACAAAGTTAGAAGCATCGTTGTCAACAACAACCATATCGCTTGCATCAACAATGCCATCCTGATTTACATCGCCGGCATACATGCCAAAGACACCGCTTCCCAAGTCTTTCATATTGCTGCCGAATGCTTGTGACACTGAGGTACTGAAATTATAATCCATTGTGGTTCCTGCGAATGAAACCGGGACGGAACTCCAAAGTTCGACGCTGTTGCGATGTTTGATAACGATGTAGTAGGAACCAGAAGCAAGATATGAGATAGAGTCGATTGACAGACTACCACCTGTGCTTAAATCTATAGCATTATAAGTATATGCGGTTGCATAAGGTGCTGCTGAATTGTGTAATTCAATGTTTACCTGATCAGCAATTCCAGGGGCAAATTGAGCTGCCATACTCTTTTGAGCCTGGTTCATAGTATTAGATCCTGCGTAAAGACTTTCGAGGAAAACTGTCAGGTTGAGAGTTTTGACAGGAGGTGCGAGTAGGGTAAATGGTGCTGAAGC
>CAZKCK010000473.1:0-2227 GCA_964550695.1 uncultured Bacteroidales bacterium
TTGCAAAAATAAATATACCCGCAGCAGTTCCGGCAGGTCCGAATGATTTTTCGATAAGGTTATTTGTTATCATGATAAAATTTTAACTAATTAAATTAAAATCAATTTTTTATGATTTTATTTACACTTATTCCTTCCGGAGTCAGGCATTTTACAAAATAAACACCTTTCCTTAATTTGCTTATATCCAGTCCGAATTTTTCGATAGCCGGCTCACCCAAAAACAGTAACTCACCCGTAATATTGTATAATTCAACACTTTCGATCTTCCTGTTGACTTTATGCTGTACAAACAAAAAATCGTTCACCGGATTGGGATAAGTAAGAATCATATTTTTACCATTGCCGGGATCTTCATTTACATCAAATTCTGCCAGATCCATTTGCCAGACAGATGCATCCGCCACTGACAAATATATCTTGTTTTCAAAAATTTCGATTTCCTTAACTGATTTCTGTGATTTGTCGCCATAATCCCATATGGTACCTGAAATATATTCCCATTCATGTGTGGTTTGAAGGTACTTTGAAATTCCATTTGCACCTGCCACACAGAAGGTATTGCCAAAAATTTTAAAATCGTTAAAATAGTCGGGATGTGCTATTACAGTTTCAGGAACATCAAGCGTATCAACCCATTGATGCTGAATTGTATCAAAATAGTTGACAGTAAAAAATGAACCATTTGAGCCATTTTTGTCATAAATAGCATACAGTTTACCCGAATAAACAAACTTTCGTAAAGGTGCATAAAATGTATCAATTATCACATGTGATTCAGGCTCAATATACACCAGTGAATCCAGCCCGGTATTCATGCTTTTCCAGCTTACACCGTTGTTGCCTGAAAACATAACCCCCTGATTCATTTTACCCAGAAATATCCCGTTGTCAGCAAAGGCAATATCCTGAATGGTCCCCGAAACATGCGCAAGTTGCTTCCAGACAGTATCATTCAGTGTGCGGTAATACAAAACATTGCCGCTGCAACCGTACATTCGGTCTCCGTGCGTTTTCATTGCATTGAAACAGGGAATATCCGGATTGTTGGTCAATTTTCCGGAATCCAATATATATGTGAGCAGTCCTTTGCTTGTACTGATTAGTATAGCATTACCGGCTCTCACCATGTTGGGTTTGCTGCCGCCAGCATAATCAACCGGAAGGTATCCCCATGTAACTCCATGATTACCGGAGTAATAAAGCTTTCCGGGACAAATTGCTAAAAATATATCAGCGTCTACATAAAACGCATCAATAGTACTGTTGTTAAAACCCGAAAACCGCTCCTGCCAGGTTCCGGCAAATGAATCGCTGTAGAAAAGGCCCAGATCAGCCTTAAAACCAGGAATATAATAAAAATCGTCCCCGTTTTGTATGATGGTTCCATTGTCGGCAAACAAAGGCAGATTGGTATATTTTTTCCATTCGCTTCCAACTGATTCTGCATAATACAGGCCCAGGTCAGTTTTAATAAACAACTTGTTGCCCGCAAAAAAGCAGCTATTGATACCAATTCCGGAAGGCAAGTTTCCGTTGATACATGTATAACTATTGGGAGGCGTTCCATAATAAACGCCATCGGCACAAACATTTATGAGCACTGTGTCATTCATACAAACATCCCGAATCCCGTACTGATTTCCGTTTCCTCCGGCCATCATATTGAAGGTTAAGCCATTGTCGGTAGAATAATAATAACGTGAGGCATATACGATCACTTTATTTTTATACACTTTCAGGGAGGCCGACCTGAATGCCGGACCGGAATTCAGCAACGTCCAGTTCTGCCCGTCAGATGATCTGTACAAGCCGTCATATGCTGCGGCAAATAAAAAATCTTCATTTGATTCAAAGCACTGATTGTGTGGAGGGGCAGCAGAACAAAATTGCCATGTTGTTCCCAAGTCATCCGACCTGAATGTACCCGTAGTTCCATTGACCCCTCCGGAAATAAAAATTGTGGATTTGTAAACCTGAAATGCACGCATATAATCAACCTCCTCGTAAACTGACCAGCTTATGCCTTGATTATCAGAGTATATTAAACGGGAATAGTTGGTGGAAGCAATCATCCTGTTTTGGTAAAACGCAACATCTCCGATGTATCCGCCTTCGATTCCCCGGATCTGAGTCCAGTTTGTCTGAGCTTGCAATTCACTGCCAAACACGATGAATAGAAATGCAATTATCAGAAAATGAATCTGTTTCATTTTGATTAGTTTAC
>CAZKCK010000474.1:0-2225 GCA_964550695.1 uncultured Bacteroidales bacterium
GTTATCGGTCTTATGGACCATCATATCCTGTTTTAGGTTTGCAATTTCGATATTAAGCTCTGCCAGTCTGATCTCCAGGTGAATCCATATCGAAATTATTCCGGTTAAGAAGCTGAAAAGTCCGATCGCCTGTGGCAAGGGAAGACCGAACAGGGTGTGTTTGGAGTTCATGGCAGATTATTTTTGAATATCGGATAATAAACAATGAATTTTGAATGTCGATCTTAAAAAGCCAGGGCCGGCTGGATACTGCAAGGAATGCATCTCCTGCCGGCCGTTGGCATTTCCCTGTTAAAGGGTTTTCTGAAGTGAACCAGTATGACCGGGAATATCATATGCCTCGGCGGTGATCACCAATCCTGTGAGATCGGTAACGGCCATTGTGGCGGTATAAACCCAGCAATCCCCCGGCAAATTCTCCAGGCAAGAACCCTGTTCGATCAATGTACCTGTGACATCGGTGATCTTTACCCTTACACCGGTTACCCTGAAATCGTCGGTTACAACCACATTAATCCTGCTGCCGGATTCGCCGGTATAACCCGATGATATGATTTCATATACTTGGGGTGGGCGCAGATAGTTGGTAACAGCCAAAATATAGGGTGTTTTCATTCCACTCGCCCTGGCTTTATATTCAGCCAGAGTGTTCGGATCCTGAAGTGCCTGTTTTGCCCAACGGGTGGCCAGTTTAAACTTGCGGCGCACAATCAGTTGTGATTCGGCAGGTGGTTTCAGGCTCTTCTTAGGAGGTTTCGCCATGATACTCATCCCATCGCGGTTGCGGTAAATCATCTGATCTCCGAACTTTCCGCGGTACGTCTTTGTTAAGACATTGTCTTTTGTGTTTGACATGATAGTTGTTTTTAAAAAGTGAATAATACGACCACCGTCGCGGTCTGGTTAACTTTGTTTGCACAAACAAGATCTTCGCGATTCGATGACAAAGATAAGGGGCCTCAACGGCCCCCGGTAGTGTAAAAGGGTGTATACACCCTTCGTAATAAAATGATATACAGTAACTAACGTTGTTGTCGTTTGATGAGCCCCATGCTATGTCCATGCTTCTCCATGACAGTTCCAAGATTTCAAGCTATTAACGTTCGATATACGTTAAGTAAGCATTATGCTTCATTAAGGTGGCAGAGTGCTGGTCAAATTATAAGTATAGAGCCGTAAGGGAAACGCTGACTTTCGTTTATGTAACGCTCCAGGTGTCTACTTCAGAGCGGACAAATTCACGGTAAGTACTTTGGATCTGAATAAATTGAAAAGTCACTGACGGAATGTTAAGAAACTATCTTTGTCTAGTATTGTAATTTTAACACATCAATTTTATAACAAGTTAGGGTCATTACATGTGTTACCACTTATATGTAAATAAGTTGTAAAAGTATCCTTATTTATACCAAACCTAAATTTGGTTGTAATGATAATGTTTTCAGTGTTTTAAGTCGGAATTGTCATTTCTTTTCATTTGTTTTGTTATCCGTTTCATAAAAACTGCGCCCTCCTCCGGATCCGTACGAATTCTGCAGCGGAAAAACAGGTTTTACATTTAAGCATTAGCCCCATGAAAAAATCACAAGTACTGATTTGCAGTTTGCTGTTTGTTATCTTTTTTCTGATGCAGCATAAGGTTTTGGCCATATGCAACGTCAACATCACACCAACCCCTTCCGCAATTATTTGTGCTGGTCAGACGGCTCTGCTGACGGCTAATCCCGGTGGAGGAACAGGTCCGTATGCGTTTTTATGGAGCACATCAGCCACAACCCAGGCCATTTCGGTAACGGCCGCCGGCACTTACTCGGTGACCATCACGGATGCCTTGTTATGCACGGCGAATAAATCGATCGTTGTCACGGTCAATCCGTTGCCAACCCCTGCAATAACCGGTTCCAACTTTTTTTGTCCCAATTTTTCAGGGGCGGGATATTCAACCCCGCTGGTGACGGGCAATACCTATTTATGGACGGTAGTTGGTGGTACTTTTGTGGGTTCGGCGACCAACAATTCAGTAACTGTGAATTGGGGGGGAGCAGGTAGCGCTACACTTTCAGTAAAGGAGACTACAACCTCAACCGGATGCAATGCGACGGTATCCTATCCTGTTCTCATAAATCCCCTGCCAGCCCCTTTTGTTTCCGGGTTGCTGTGTGTATGCGTTAACAGTCTTGGAGTTACCTATACCACACCAAGCGTAGCGGGCAGCAGCTATGTAT
>CAZKCK010000475.1:0-2221 GCA_964550695.1 uncultured Bacteroidales bacterium
CCAAATACCTTAAAAAACTGATAACCTGTGGTTCGGTGAGTTTGCTTATTTCATAGGTGCTGTAATGGTTTATAAATTCTTCAAACAAATGAGTGTATGTCCTGATGGTGTTTTCGCTGTACCTCAGTTCTTTCAGTTTTAGGAAGTATTCTTCAGGCACATGGCGGTAATTGGGGATATCGTAAGGGGTTATCCTTTTCACGCCTTGTTCTCCGGCCGGTTCAACCTCATACGTAGCCTTCAGATTTTTGAAGACTATATATTCTTTAATTTCAGATAAATACCTGTCAGAATAAGGTATTGTCCACCATTTGTTTTTTGCATCCCACACATGGTAGGGGTACGTTTTAATTTTATTCCGGAGGTCATTGTCAAACCCGAAAATAAATTTCAACCGGCCAGAATTGGTCTTAATAATCAATACTTCATCACGGGCCACAGTCAGGTTCCTGGTGCCGGCATTAATTTCGTGAGTTTCGTGTATCTCAAGTTTGCTAATCCTGTTCCCAAAGAAATCTTTGATTTTCGCAAGATTACCGGGGTAATCGGGCACCTCCCACACACGCAAATTATTATTCCATTTGCTGTACAGCATTGAACGCATGAATGCAATATCGTTATCATTTTTAGGCATTTGTATGAGGATTTTACGCCCGACAACCTCAATGCTGATCGATGGAAGCTTTATTGTTTCAGGAGTATGTGCCGGTTCAGCAGGTTGGGTGCTTCCCGTACTTATATCGGGGCATAGTTGCTTTATCTGTTTCCATGCCTCTTTTGTGTAAGGAATATGCCAGGCCTTTAAAGATTTGCTCCAGGCAGCACCCGGTATTGTGCTGATTTTGGATGTAAGTTCTGCATTATACCCGAAGTTGAGCTTAATCCTGGGTTGGCCCTTGTGTTCAATTTTGGATGCTATAATCATACAAAGTTTCGTTTACACACAGTATATGTTGTATATACGCAAGTTTTTGGCGAGAGGGTTCAAAATTATAATACTTTCTGATTATTTGGTTACAGCATCTGCAAAAACGTTAAAAGGGGCTCCATGAAACCGCAATGCCTGCATCAGCTAAACAAGTCAGTTTTCAGTAGCCCCCTGTATCAAAACGCATACATCCTCAGCCCGTTTTTAACGCTGTTACAACTGTATTTTTAGCATTGCCGTTTCGCTTTCGTTCACGGCCACCGTAACCATCTGTTCCTTATAACCGTTTTTGGTTGCGGTTACCTCATACACACCTGCGGCAAGTGCTTTCACGTTCAGGCCGCCCTTTGCAGCAGTCTTTTTAACCAAAACCGCCGGTGCTTTCGTGCCTTTTGCCGGGGTTCCGGTTTCAACCGGTGCAAACGTAAGCTTAACACCTTTCAGTGGTTCGCCTGTGGCAGCATCCGTTACAATCCCCTTCAGCGCCAGACTCCTGGTGCCCGTGCTGATCAGCTTCCGTACCGTTTTAAAACCATTGTAAAAATCAGGCTGGCTTGTTTTCACAATTTCAACCAATAAATCAATTTTGGCCAAAGCTTCATCACCCGCCTTAAACTGTTTTACAAGCTGTGCAGTGCCCTTTTTCTGTTCCGTTTTGCCCAACAGTGGTTTCGGAATAGATTCACCATAGTTCGCAATTGCATTTTTCAGATTGTTCTGGGTCACCTCAGTTATGCCGTAATCAGCCAGATGGCTCAGATGCGTCTGGGCGCGGTTATAAACACCCTGGGCAAGTTCTTTCAGCAGCATATCGCGGCTGTGTTTGAATGTGCTTTCAGGTATATCAACCTCCTTCAGCAAAACCTGATTGTTGTCGTTCACCGCAAAAGCAGTTAATTTACGCGCAGTATCTGCTGCAACGCTTACCAGTTCATCCCGGTCCAGGCCCTTTTCAGTTCCATACCCGCTCTGGTTAAAAATCTGTTTGCCCGTTGCAATCTGAATAGATGCTATTGCATCTTTAAAATTGCCAAAGTACACCTGAAAATTCGGAAGCACTTCTACAATAGAAGCATTGTCTGTCAGATACTGTTCTGTACCAACATACATCGTTAGTTTAATTTCTTGTTTACCTGTCATCGAATTGAAATTTAATGGGTTAATAATCTTTTATCAAAACTCTTTGAACCCTGCCAAATTAATCATATGATGTAAAAAAGTCAAGCATTGCACCAGATTATTTTCAAAATATTTCAGGATATGAAGGGTGAAAGGTGAAGGGTGAAAGGTGAA
>CAZKCK010000476.1:0-2206 GCA_964550695.1 uncultured Bacteroidales bacterium
GCCATTGATTATTTTATGAACGACGAATCAGGTATCAGTAAACCCCTGAATGATTTTGAACTGGATGATGCAGGTTACCTGAGCCTGGCCGGTGAATTTGTTAAAATAAGAATGGATTCGGTAAAGGCAAAAGGCACCAAACGCGAAGCCATTGGCATCTATCAGGAACTGGCAAGCATACATCTGAATGATAAAACACCTGAAGCACTAATTTACAACGAGTTGCAACGACTTGATTTTGTGTATACAAATTGCACCCTGGAATTCAGTGACAGCCTTTACCTCAAATCATTATTTACTTTACTGGACAAGTATCAGCGCAATCCTTCATCGGCAATGGTTGCGTTTACAATTGCCAGCTTCCTGCAAAATCTGGCTGATGAAAAAAGTGATTTGAAAAACGTTGAAAAAATCTGCAAAGAAGCCATTAAAAATTTCCCTGCCTCTGACGGGGCTGCAAGTTGCAGGGATTTACTTACCAACCTTTACCGACCGTCGCTGGCCGTTGAAGCACTGGAAGCTGTATTGCCCGGAAAACCGATGCTGGTTAAGGTGAGCTATAAAAATGTCAGCACCTTACACGTAAAGGTAGTAAAACTGACTTACCGGAAATGGGAATCGAAGCGCAACACCAATCAGGAAGATCTTATTAAGTTCTATCAGCAATCGAAAGCTGTACAAACCATTGAAAAACAGATTACCGATCCCGGTGATTTTAAAACCCATACAACTGAACTGGCCCTAGAACCTTTGGGCACCGGATTTTATCTAGTGATGATTTCACCGGAAAAAGAATTCAATTTCTATAAAAACCCTGTGGCTTATACCACATTTTACAGCACGCGTTTAAGTGCCATAACCAAATCAACAAAACAGAAAAGTACTGAATTTATGGTACTTAACCGAGAAACCGGTCAGACCATGCCGAATGTTAAAATCACCCGTTTTGTGCCAAAATACAGGCCTGATGGCCGCAACTGGAGTGTGGAACAAGCCGGTTCGTGTACAACAGGTAAAAACGGCACCGGTAAAATGGCGAATTCCGGTTCAGATAATTATTACAACGCAACTTATATTTTTGTTTCAGAGGCTGATACCTTCAGGATGGGAAATATCGAATCTTATTTCCCTTACAGAGAGCCAGTCCGCAAGAATACATTTTTCTTCAGCGACCGCAAGATTTACCGCCCCGGACAAACTATTTATTACAAAGGGATTGTGGTTGAACTGAACGGAAAAAAGAATCAGATTGTCAGCGATTTTTCATCCAAAATTACCCTTTTTGATGCCAATGGTCGCGAGATTGCCTCGCAGAATCTTAAAACCAATCAATATGGCTCATTCAGTGGCAGTTTTGTCCTGCCGCAATCAGGGCTCAATGGAGGTTACAGGCTCCAAAGCCAGAATGGTTCGCATTATTTTCAGGTAGAAGATTACAAACGCCCGGTTTTTGAGGCAACTTTTGAATCTCCGGCTTCATCTTACAAACTAGGCGAAATTGTTACAGTTCAGGGTAAAGCCAAAGCCTACGCCGGTTACCCTGTTACCGAAGCAAAAATTAAATACCGGGTGGTACGGTCACCGCGATATCCGTATCCGTGGTACTGGCGGAGCATGTTTGGAGGCTTTGTTGAACAGCCAGAAGTAGAAATTAAAACCGGAGAACTCCAATCTGACGCTCAGGGCCGGTTCAGCATCAGTTTTACTGCTGTGCCCGACAAGGGTGCCAACTACAGGTTCAATCCCTTTTTCAGTTACAGTATCACGGCTGATGTTACTGATCTGAATGGTGAAACCCATACTGCAGAGACTTCGGTTTCAGCCGGCAATCAGGCTCTAATCCTCAATCTTCAGATACCTGAAAAACTTGACCGCAACACACACCCTGATTTTGGTATTGAAGCTACCAATCTGGCCGGAAAATCTGAAAAAACCTCAGGGTATATCACTGTTTACAAACTGATTGCACCCGACAAAATAATTACCTCACGTCCATATGCTTATCCTGACAAGCCGGTTATTGAAAAGGAATCGTTTGAAAGGCAGTTTCCACAAATTCCCTACAAGGACGAACAGGAATTTGAAACCTGGAAGATTGGCGAAACCATCGCTAACATTGCTTTCAATACGGCGCAGGACTCATTGCTGCATCTGAACAACCTGAAATCATGGACACAAGGGGTTTATAAATTCGTTATCAAAGCCA
>CAZKCK010000477.1:0-2188 GCA_964550695.1 uncultured Bacteroidales bacterium
CGGTTGAATCTGAAGCTGCTTGCATCAAGCGATTTGCCTTCAAGATTGCTGCCATTTAAATGATAATCGAACTGTGGCTGGATGTAACCGATGATTTTGGCTCCATCGCCGCTTCCGGAAGGTTCCAGACAACCCTGCCCGAACGACAAGCTTCCTGATATCAGGAGTAAGATTAGTATACTTAATAGTTTTCTCATGGAATACATTTTTAAATAATAAAGGGCAAGACGTTTCCACCCTGCCCTCTATCATTATGGTTTTATTATTTACCTGTTACTACAGGGAAGTTAGCTGAACCTTTGAAAACGGTTTTGCTTCCGGCTTTCAGTGCATCATAAACCAATGCATTTCCTCCGAATTTTATGCTTTTTGTTTTGTAACCCAGTACATTCAACCAGGTGGTGACATAGGATGAAGTCATTCCGGTGTAGCAATATACCAGTGTTTCTTTGGTAGGATCAATTCCTTTGATTTCGTTGTTAACGAGTGTAATCGGGTTTATTCTGATGGCACCTGTAAAATGGCCAAATGTTAAATAATCTGCATCAGGCCAGTAATTTACGATTGAATAACCGGCTGGATTTGCGAGAACTGTGGTAGGATCAACGGGAGAGAAACCAGCAGCAAGAACAGCAGCAATACGTTCAGTTAGAACGGTTTTTCCATCGGTACTGGTTGAAGTCCATGAAGGATAAGCATAAGTGCCCGGAGTTGCGGAGGCTGTTGTTACCCAATTGGCATTTCCCTGTGCCTGATTGCCATTTGCAATTGCTGCATTCCAGGCAGCAGCAAAAATTGTATTCCATCCGGCCATTCCAAATTTCAGGACTTTTGCTGTACTGAAGCCTGAAAGCCTGAGGGCCATACAACCTACGCCTGCAGTCTGACCGGTAGCGCAAACAATCAGAATAGGTTTATCGGTCATTGTCTTGGTGGTTTCAAGAATATTGGCCAATGTTGAATTTACAGCATCTTTAATGTGTCCGGCAGCAAAATCTGCAGCAGGGCGGATGTCAATTACATGCATCGAAGGAATTGAATAACCTGCAGCAGAATCAACAATACCTCCCAGACGGGTCAGTTTGGCATCGGCTGTCCAGGTCTCGAGCATCTTTGGCAGGTCGAGGTTGTTGCCGGCCATGTAAGTCTGCAAGGTTGTGAAATTGCCTGTAACTGTGGGCTCTTCGTCTTTTTTACAACCTGTGAAAATCATCACCGGCACGAAAGCCAGAATCAGAAAATACTTCATTAATTTGTTCATGGTAAGTAGATTTGAATGTTTATAAAAGGTTCATTGGGTTTAAAGAAATCATCATGATTTCAACTTTACAAAGGTATTTTGCCAAACAATCTGTTTATTTTCTGCGACAACAACTTGGTGAGGTTAATTGGTGGAATTTTAACTGTAAAAAGCTGATCTATGTCATGTTTTTTCATGACTTACAATGTTTGACTGATAAAATTTCGGTAAATTTGCATCAAATTGAAATAAGCGTATGCGCGATAATCCATCAAAAGGTCCCAGTTGTTTTGTTGAAAACCAGCATGTTTCGTGTTTTGAGCTGCTCACTGAAGATGAAAAGCAGATGATTGAAATGAACCGTCTGGTAGTAAACTATAAGAAAGGTGAAACCATCGCCAAGCAAGGCTCCTTTGCATCTCATATCATATTCCTGAATCAGGGGTTGGTGAAGGTTTATCTGGAAGGAAATCCAAAAGATTTAATTCTTAAAATAGTTCCGTCCAATCATTTGATCGGGCTTCCTTCAATTTATGACGGGAACAACCGCTTTATTTATTCTGTTGCAACATACACTGATTCAAGTGTGAGCCTGATTGATATAAGTCTGTTTAAACAGCTTTTGCGGTCAAATTCTCAGTTTGCCATGAAAATTATCAATATCCTGAATGAGGATACAGCTTTGATTTATGGGCGGTTTTTTTGTCTCACCATGAAACAATCGCATGGAAGGGTTGCTGATATTTTGCTTTGTCTGGCACAGCGTGTTTATAAAACCAAAGTTTTTGACCTCGCCATTTCAAGAAGCGATCTTGCTGACCTGACGGGTTTATCGAGTGAGAGTGTGATCAGGATTTTAAAAGAATTTAAAGATGAAGGTTTGATCAATATTGAAGGTAAAAGGTTTGAAGTAATTGATTTTGATAAACTTGAAAAAATAAGTAGTCT
>CAZKCK010000478.1:0-2186 GCA_964550695.1 uncultured Bacteroidales bacterium
GGGAAAATGCAAATATCCCTGCCATTCTGAATGTTTGGTTTGCAGGTTCCGAAGCAGGAAATGCCATTGCCGATGTTTTGTATGGTGCGGTGAATCCTTCCGGAAAGCTTTCAACCACTTTTCCGCAGAATGTAGGGCAGGTTCCCCTGTTTTACAACCACAAAAATACCGGTCGTCCGTTGGGCGAGGGTGCATGGTTTGGCAAATTCCGTTCAAATTATCTGGATGTTTCCAATGAACCTCTTTATCCTTTTGGGTATGGATTGAGCTATACCAGCTTTAAATACAGCGAAATTACGCTGAGCAAAACCAGTTTTAAACCCGGCGGAAAACTTGAAGTGAAGGTAACAGTGAGCAATACCGGTGATTATGACGGAAGTGAAACAGTACAGTTGTACATCCGCGATATGGTGGGCAGCATCACACGGCCGGTGAAGGAACTTAAGGGATTTCAGAAGATTTTTCTGAAAAAGGGTGAAAGCCGGCAGGTGGTGTTTGAACTGACTGACGAAGACCTGAAGTTTTACAACAGCGATCTGAAATATGTAGCCGAACCCGGTGATTTCAAGGTGTTTGTGGGCGGTAATTCAAGGGATGTAAAAGAAGCCGGATTTACACTGTTGTAGGTCTGAGTCACTTTTTTAATCACCACGATTCAAATAGAAATCACAAAATAAAAGGGTTAAGGCTGAGCTGTTCAGGCTTTGGTCTTGACCCTTTTTTATGCTGGCAGGTTGTGTAAGTTTGTATTTTAGTGTATATTTGTGTTGATTAAATTTCGAAACCGTAATTATCATTTAATAGTGTCGAACCAGGAAGCATTGATTATACAGAAAATATCGGGTACAATTAAAAAACTGGAGCCAACGGCTGAAATTTTTTTATTTGGTTCGCATGCCCGTGGGTCAGCTCATGCTGATTCAGACTGGGATATACTTATTTTGCTTGATACGGTAAAAGTTTCTTTGAAAAAAGAACAAGAGCTCAGGCACTCTTTGGTAAATGTGGAAATAGAGTCAGGAGAAGCTATTTCTGCATTTGTTTATTCAAAAGAAGTGTGGCAGGATAAATTTGAAATCACCCCATTTTACAGGAATGTGATGAAGGATGGGATCAGAATTGCCTGATGGACAAAAAAGAAGAATACATAAAGTATCGTATTGGGAAATCACATCTCGTGCTGGATGATGCAAGATATCTGGCCTCGGATGAGCGATGGATTTCGGCAATGAACAGACTGTATTATGCAGCTTTTTATGCTGTTCACGCCTTATTGTTAAGGAATGATTTAGAAGCGCATACACATAATGGAGTAAAAACGAAGTTTTTTCAGCAGTTTATTAAAACTGGAATATTTGATAAAGCATACAGTGATTTGTATAGCGATTTGTTTGTTTGGCGACAAGAAGGTGATTATTCTGATTTTGCAGAAGTTGACGCTGATAAGGTGTTGCCGCTTATTGAGAGGGTTTCAAAGTTGATTTGTTTAATTGAGAATCAGTTATATTCATAAATCTGTTGATTCATTTGATTGACAATTGTTTTTCGAAATAAAAGAAGGTAGGTTGATTTAGAAAATTTCAGATGATGGAAGTCTTTTTAGTTGCAATTTTGATATTTCAAAGCCTGAATGGCTGATGTTAGTGCCTGATGGGATGTGAATTATGAATTTTTAATTATGAATTTTTAATTTTTAATTGCCCCCCCTTATTAAGCATCCTTCGTTAGTTGATTTTTGTTATTTGTTATTTGTCTTTTGTCTTTTGATTTTTGTTATTTGCTATTTGGTGAAATTTGGAGTTTTGGAGCTTTGGTGGCAGAAGAAATTAAGTAAAGAAAAAAAAGTAAATATTTCTTCAATCAGGGTATCTGTTTCATTTAAATGTTTAGTACATTTGGGGCAACAATAATATAACATTATGAACCGTAAAGAACTAAATCAGTTGGCAATGCTGGAAGGTGTTCTGGCATTCCTTAAAGAGAAGCAGCAGGCATTGGGCAATACCCCCGCAATTGCTGCCAAAATTGCAGAACTTGAGCAAATTATAAATGCAATAAGAGATTTGCTGCAGGTACAATCCAAATCAACCAAAACGGCCACAGCGCCTAAAGTGAAACTCGAAGAGACCATAAAAGTCCGCCTCGGACAGGTATGCGATGCTTTGCTTGCCTTTGGTACAGAGATC
>CAZKCK010000479.1:0-2170 GCA_964550695.1 uncultured Bacteroidales bacterium
GAATCGACCCACTGACCTGGGCAGTATAATTTGCCACATTGTTTGTAATAGGAAAAATATAAATATTACTGGCTGGTTTAAGTCCCATAGCAGTAAGCTGAGCTTTAAATGCATCTAATTCTGCAGGTGTAAAGGAAGCTTTATCTTCATACACCCTAGGAAAATACATTCTTACTTGTTCGTTGGCCCATGTAGATTTGTTGTAATAATTATGGTAATTATTAAGCAAAAATGGCATGATGGTCGTTTCAAGCCTGCTGTCGTTTGGAGTAAAATTCATGTACACGGCATGAGCGGGCAATAATCCTTGTGCTGTTTGTTTGCGCAAAATAGTAGTTCCTGTGCTACCTCCACTATAAGAAGCATACAGAGAATACTGACTATTTCCATCGTTTTGTGCATTGCCTATTGCTCCTGTGGCATTACTAAACTGAACCGAAAATATAAATTCCTGGTTATTTTCTTTTTTAGGGTCCCATACGTTGGCATAGGTTTCTTTAATGCCACCCTTGGAAGTAATAACCTGATCGGCATAACTAATGGCTTTGGTAAAATCGGCGTTTGCTTTGAGATCCCAGCCACGTGTTAAATACACCTTGGCCAGATAGTGTTTTGCAACATCCTGATTAACCTGCCCTGCTGCTGCCTGAGCCGCTGTTTTTAAATTTGGCAATGCCGCTTCCATTTCAGAAATTATAAATTTATAGGAATCCTGCAGTGTTGAACGAGGCATACTCAACCTAACAGCATCAGTATATTCAGTATTGATAACTATACCACCCATTTGCTCCAGCAACAAAAAATGGTAAAAAGCCCTTAGGAATTTCAACTCAGCCTCTGTTACTTTTTTATCAGCTTCGGTTAAAGGGGGAAGAGTAATAAAGTGCAGTCCGGCATTTGCATATTGTATTCCGGTGTAACATCTTCTGTACAAATCCATTACTGCACTGGCATTTGCTTCAAAATTATAATCGGCATAATTTGAATTAACGCCATATCCCTTTAAATAAAGGTCTGTTCCGTCTAACTCCAAAATGGGCGTTCCTTTATAAAGCTCTCTCAGTTGAGCATACGTTGCAGTTTTAAGCGTGTTATAGCCCGACACGGTGCTATAAAAATCTTCATTTCCAATTCCTCCCTTATTATCTTCTTCCAAAAAGTCGGAACAACCGATAAAACTAAAAAAGGAGAAAATTATGATTGTATATAATATTGATTTTTTCATTGTAACAAATTTTTATGATTAAAACTCTACATTAATACCGAACTGGTAAGTAATTGATGATGGACCATTGCCATTTACAGCTGATGTAGTCGTATATTCCGGATCCCACCCAACATAATCACTAAACACAAAAGGATCAATTACATTTAAATAAACCCTGAGTTTACTAATTCCAACTTTGGTAAGTAAGGTTTTGTTTAAAGAATACCCCAACGAGATATTTTTAATTTTAACAAACGATACTTCCATGTAATTCATTGCCTCAGCGGTATAGTAAGGACCGTCATATCCCGAATAAGCAGGATATATTGCATTAACGTTCTCTTCGGCAGCCGGTTTAAAACCAATACCGGTAATATTTCCGTTTGCATCCTTGATTGGATTTTCCCAATCAGGACGTGGTGCGCCCTGTGGGTAGTAATACTCTTCGGGATCATTCCACATCATTTGACTTCTTGAATTCTTAGCAATACCATTCGCAGCAAACTGATCCCTTACAAACCGGCCATTATTGGCAATAAGGCCTAAATTAAAATCAAAGCTTCTGTAATTCATTGCTGTTGAAAAACCGCCAATCCATTTTGGATCGGTATTACCAAGTATAACTTTGTCATCAATTGTTATTGCCCCATCCCCGTTAGTATCTACAACCTTGGCATGTCCGGGATTTGGGTTGTAATTTGAGAATAATACATTGCCTGCAGCTGCAGTTGCTTCAGCTGTCGAAAATATGCCATTAAACTTATAGTCGTATATTACATTAATATTCTCTCCAATAAACCTTTTTTCACCCACTACATCCTCTTTTCTTCCGTAAAGTGAAACAATTTCATTGTTGTTTTTGGCAAAATTGAAGCTCATACTCCATCTGAAATCCTTAGTTTGAATATTCACCGTATTCAATGACAACTCAATACCCCGGTTTCTTACAGAGCCAATATTATC
>CAZKCK010000480.1:0-2170 GCA_964550695.1 uncultured Bacteroidales bacterium
TGCCAGCCGACACTGCCTGAAAACCAAAGTGAACTTTTTCAGATGCATTTGCAACAGTTACGTATAGTCGGTATTCGAGCGGAGCAACCGGTGTGGCAAAAGGGCCTCCTTCGGTACCTGTTACATTAAGGTCATAACTAAACCTGAGTTGAACTCCTTTGGTGGTATCGGGTGCGAGTTCCCTTATTCCTTCGGCTTTCAGGATGCTAAAGGATAAACCAAATATAAGAAAGAGT
Organism: uncultured Bacteroidales bacterium; assembly: GCA_964550695.1. Taxonomy (GTDB): domain Bacteria; phylum Bacteroidota; class Bacteroidia; order Bacteroidales; family TTA-H9; genus CAZKCK01. The sequence goes on from CAZKCK010000480.1 coordinate 237, forward strand.
GCAAATGTTTTCATGGTCAGGTCAGGTTGGTATTTCTGTTTGGTTTGATGATTTCCATTCCGGGGATTTTTCATTCACTCAAATATTTCAATACAAAAATAGTCAATAAATCAGCATTTTTTGTTTTTCATTCATAGTTTCATTTAATGAATTTCTATAATCAGTCTTGAAAAAGTTTATAGATTTCTGAAGCAAATACTATTAAAGTGAATAAATTATTGAAACTTTATGGGTGGTCGTCAGTTGTGTTTAATCGGTATTGCAACAGGAATAGGGTAGGTTATGTAATTTACTGAATCAGTTTTCGGGCAGTTTTGTATATTTGTAACAGTGCATGAGTAAGTGCCTGTTGTATTTACAGTTATATTCTGATTGGTTACTCCGGTACTCCATAAATAGGTGTAGCCATTGCCAGCGGGTGCGCTGAAGGTAACAGGTAAACCGTTGCAGGTGGTGGTATCAGGTCCAAGATTTACCTCAGGAACGGGTCTTAAAGTAAGATTTACAATATTCACACTATCACAGCCTTGCATATTGAGTAAACTGTCATAATACAAACCGGCATCTTTTCGCCAAAAACCGGTAAAGAAAATACTATCACCCGTGCATATCGATTGATTTGTTGTGCCACTGAACGAACGGCGGTAATCAACCTCTACCGGGCTGCTGGTTGTACTTGAAGCATACCACCAGGTATTGATCATATTGCCGTCTCCTACTCCAATGCCAAAAGAATGACATCCTGAAGCTGTAATACACCCTGTCAGGTTTGATCCACCCCCAACGTCGGTATCATCCCAGAATAAAGCCGGCTTTGGACCGGTAGGCCTGATAAGATCAACCTTGAACCCGTTGGGATTGTTGAGGGTCTTTCATGGGCAAATTGGTTAACCCGTTAATATAAGTGACTGTTAATAAGAATGTAGTACCGCTTGGAACCGGCACACCAAGTCCGTTTAATCCGTTCCAGTAAAGGGTGTTACTACCAACATTTACCGGAGCTGCAATGCTGAAATCTTCCGCCTGAGCACCTGGCAAAGGGTTGATATTGAAAAAAACATCAACCTTTCCGGTCTTATTTACCGGTACATTTATTTGTAAAATTCCGTCACAGGGGCATGTGGTAGTTACAGGCCCGGTGATGATTCCAAAAGCTCCCGTAGGATATTGCGTTGAATCCGGATCATTCAGGAAAATTTTGTATTGTTTATTAATGTCAATACTCTGGTTGGTGTTCGATTTACGGTCATCAGCCCATACGCCTGTATTTGTGACTCCGTTTATATTGCAATAAACTGTAAATACATAGGGCTTGATACCATTGAAATTTACTTTGGTCACAATGCCATCATCAGCAAAAACAAACAGGCTGCCTGTAAAATCCCCGTTTGAACTTCCGGCCGTAAATTGCCATCCTTTGCTCCATACCCTCCCGTTAATTTCCTGATTTGTGGATGAACCAACCGTTACATCGAAGTATTTAAACCTGCACCTGTCGTTTCCGGTATAATTGAATTCGAGGCTGTAATCGCCGGTTTGGGTGGCAGGATGAATAAGTGCGGTATATCCGCCGGCATTCCCGGCCAGATTTACCGGGCCAATCGTATCCATGGTATACGTGCTGATATAACCCGCCCCGGTAGTTGGCAATACCGCCGGTCCCATCACAATGGCTCCGTTTGGTGCCCTGAGCTGGTACTCAACTCCTGCAATTATTGCATTATTGTTGTCTCTCCGGTCACCCAAACCAAAACAGATTTTTTCGCCAATGCTTTTGATTTTAATATTCAGCATCTGATCGGCCGGGCATCCGAAAATTGCAAAATCACTGAATGATGTCATTACCTGTAATTCACCTGATGAACCGGAGGTGGGCATGATTTGCTTGGTTCCTTCTGCTTTGATAAGTGCAATTCCGGCAAGTGTAAAAATAC
>CAZKCK010000481.1:0-2157 GCA_964550695.1 uncultured Bacteroidales bacterium
CCAAAGCCTGTTATTCCACTGGTGTTCAGCCAGGCTAAAGCCCTGCGGCTGGCATCAATTTCAACGGGTAGCGTAATCAGGCTGAAAAGTGTTGTAAGAGCAAACAGGGTGATTCCCATCAAGAGTAGCTGAGGAAAAGTGTTAACCAAAATAATTCCTGCAAGCAACACCCATTGAACCCAGTTGGAGGCAAAGGATACAACGGGAACAAGTGCTGAACGCATTTGTAGAAATGAATACGCTTTTGCATGTTGAACAGCGTGTCCGCATTCATGAGCTGCAACTGCTGCTGCTGCAACGTTGCTTCCAAAATAAACGTCGCGGCTAAGGTTAATTGTTTTATTGGCAGGGTTATAATGGTCGGAAAGTGAACCTTCGACCGTTCCGACCTGAACATCGAAAATGCCGTTTTCGCGAAGCATTTTCTCAGCAACTTCTTTCCCGGTTAATCCAAAGTTAATTGGAATAGAGGAGAATTTTTTGAATTTAGATTTCAGTCGTTGTGAAATCAAAAAACTAAGAAGCATAAAAAAACCGAAAATTATCCAGTATGTCATGTTTGAAAAATTTGTTGGCAATAAACAAAATCTTTGCCTTGTGTCATTTGCTGACAAGTTGTCAGTTTTTTGAATCTCCCTCGCTTTTTCTTTCTTTACCAAAATTCATAAAATGGCTTTTATATTATCAGTCAGGGGAATACATCCAAAATTTGGTGCTAATTGTTATTTGGCACCCAACGCAACAGTTGTAGGCGAAGTTGAGATGGGCGACGATTGCAGCATTTGGTTTAATGCGGTTGTTCGTGGTGACGTTCATTTTATAAAGATGGGGAATAAAGTGAATGTTCAGGATGGTGCAGTAATTCATGCCACTTATCAGAAGTCGCCAACAACGATTGGAAGTAATGTTTCGATAGCGCACAATGCAGTGGTTCATGGATGCACGATTCACGATAACGTATTAATAGGAATAGGTGCAATTATTCTGGATGATGCTGTTATTGAGAGCAATAGCATTATTGCAGCCGGGGCTTTGGTTGCAAAGGGTACAGTTGTGGAAAGTGGTAGTGTTTATGCGGGTGTACCGGCTAAAAAAATAAAATCAATGAGTCCTGAATTGCTTCAGGGCGAGGTTAACCGAATAGCAAACTCTTACCTGAAATATGCTTCATGGTATGCTGAACCTGAAAATCAGGAGTGAGGAAGTTCAATTTGTTTTGCCGTGATATTTTCACCAAAAAACAGGCTGCCACGCGAATTGAAAATATAAGGTGAATCGGTAGTTAAAAATTGCAAACTCCCGTTTCTGGAGCATTGAATTTCAATTTCGGGATGCCGGTTTAAATAATCCGACAGACTTTCTGCCACAATTGTATCCTGCGAAATCAGGTTGATATGTTCGGGGGTAAACTTCCGGATCTGATTTAGTATCAATGGATAATGCGTGCATCCCAAAATGATGGTATCTAAATCTGAATCTTTTTCAAGGAGTTGCTTTATGTTTTTTTGTATGAAATAGTCGGAACCTTTATTGTTGATTTCTTCGTTTTCAATGAGCGGAACCCACATAGGGCAAGCCTGCTGAACTACATGAATATCAGGGAAAAGCTTATTGATTTCAATGGGATATGACTCTGAAACAATAGTACCAACTGTTCCAACAATTCCAACATGGCGGGAGTGGCTCATTTGTCCGACCAATTCAGCAGTAGGGCGAATCACACCAAGTACACGACGAGTGGGGTCGAGTGTAGGAAGATTGTTTTGCTGAATTGTGCGCAAAGCTTTGGCTGATGCCGTATTACAGGCAAGAACAACCAACCTGCATCCCATTGTGAAAAGGCTTTTTACAGCATCAAGGGTATAATGGTAAACCGCTTCAAATGATCGTGTTCCATAGGGTGCCCGGGCATTATCACCTAAATAAATGAAATCATATTGCGGCAAGTGGTTTACAAGTGATTTTAGTATTGTTAATCCTCCATAACCTGAATCGAATACCCCGATCGGAAATTTTTCATTTGAACTCATGAATGTATTCATTAAGTTGGAATTGAGACGGTAAAATAACAATACCGGGACTGTTATTTAAACAGGTGGAAATATTCAAATGCTAGAATTTAATATTCAATAAGGCAAGTTCTTAGGCTGCTCCTTT
>CAZKCK010000482.1:0-2151 GCA_964550695.1 uncultured Bacteroidales bacterium
AAGCCCGGTTTTAAGGTAAAATTTGATCATGTGGTTACAAAGGTAAACAACAAACCTATTAACCAAAAGAAATAAATAAGAAAATCTGACCAAATTTTCATAAATTTAGCTAAATTTGTGAAGTTAACTTCATAAATTTAGCTAAATTTGTGAAGTAAAATAAATAAACCAATGATACAAATCGAAAGAACTATATATAAACAAATTGATGCACAATTGTTTAAAGGAAAGGTGATTGTTGTTTATGGTGCAAGAAGAGTTGGTAAAACTTTCCTGATGAAGCAAATACTTCAAAACTATCCCAAAGGGAAATATATAAATTGTGAACTCCTTCAAAATCAAATACCCCTTGAAACAACCAATACCGAACTGCTGATAAACTTTTTTGGGGAGACAACTCCACTGGTCATTCTTGACGAAGCCCAGCACATACAGAATATAGGTATGATTCTTAAAGTACTGGTTGATACATTCCCAAATATTCAATTCATTGCTACCGGATCCTCAAGTTTTGAACTGGGAAACAAAATTTCGGAACCCTTAACAGGCAGATCGCGTGTATTCCAGCTATTTCCTCTCTCATTCGAGGAAATTATATCAAATACAGGTATCGTGAATGCAAAGGCACAACTTGAAACCATCCTCAGGTATGGATCTTACCCTGAAGTTCATTTTATGACAGAAAAGGATTCTACACAAGAACTAAACAACATCTCCAGCAATTACCTGTACCGTGATATTTTGCAATTCGAAAACATCAGAAAACCAGAACTGGTCAAAAATCTTCTGATTGCGCTTGCACTTCAAATTGGCAATGAATTGTCATACAATGAACTGGCAAATATGCTCGGGCAAAATGTTCATATTATTAAAAAGTACCTTGACCTGCTCGAAAAATCATTTGTAATATTCAGGTTAACTCCCTTTAGCCGCAATCTCAGGAATGAGATTGGTAAAGGCCAGAAAATATATTTTTATGATCTTGGGATAAGAAATGCCTTAATCAGAAATTTTAATCCATTGATTTTAAGACAGGATGTGGGGCAACTTTGGGAAAACTTCGTAATTCTGGAACGCTATAAATTAATCAATAACAATATCCGCTTTGTAAACACTTATTATTGGAGAACTTACGCTCAAAAAGAAGTTGATCTGGTTGAAGAGGAAAGTGGTGTGTTAAATGCTTACGAATGCAAATATAATCCAAATGCCAGATTTAGTTTTCCAAAGGAATTTGCTGATGCTTACCCTCAAAGCAATTATGAAGTTATACACAACGAAAACTTCTGGAAATTTCTGATAACTAAATAGTTATTCCAGCTATCTTATTCAAACAATCAGGGCACAGGCAGCTTTCATATTTTTCACCAATCCAGGCCAGTTTTTCAGGACTGAGCTGAACCTCATAGCACCAGCACTTGCCCGATTTACTGCAATGAAAGGCTTTGCCACATTCAGGGCAAATCTCATCAGGAGTTATCCTGATTTTTGAACTTTCCGGTTTAGTATTGTCCATCAATATCATCTGTTCTCAGGGTTACGCTTACGCTCCCCAGTTTCCCGCCAAGCGGAGGATTCAGTTTCGACACTTTCACTTCGGCATGATGCACATCCGGAAACTTTGCCTTAATGGCATTGAGTATCCTTCGGCCAACGTGTTCAAGCAATCTTGATTTGACCTCCATTTCAGTTTTTACAAGCTGATAAACAGTAAGATAATTCACTGTTCTGTGAAGATCATCCGTCAGTTCTGCCTTTTCGGTATTTACATCCAGATGCAGATCAACCAGAAAGCGTGTGCCAATCACCTGCTCTTCTTCAAAACAGCCATGGTAGGCAAAAAATTCCATGTTTTCGAGAGAAATCAGACCCACTTGAGTAATTATTAATTGTGAATTTTTAATTATGAATTATGAATTATAAATTGCCGTATGTAAAAATGAAAGCAAGTATTAATACATTATAAAACAATAGTTTGCGTGGCTTTTGAGATGCGGTTCAGTGTTTCAGTTTTGCCTATCATGTGCATGATATCGGTCAGGTGCGGTCCCTTGCCAGAACCTACCAGACAGAGGCGCAATGCATTCATTACAGGTCCCATACCCAGTTGATTTTCTTCAAGAAAATTCTTCACCAGTTCGTCAAGTTCAC
>CAZKCK010000483.1:0-2150 GCA_964550695.1 uncultured Bacteroidales bacterium
CCAACTGGGACAATTTCTCCACCAAGCGTAACAACAACCCTTTTACCGGTGAGACGGGTTCACGAGCGAGAGATAATTCAACTGATGCACTGAATTATGGAAGTGGAAAGACAATTCATACAGGATCACGGGGAGGACAATATTACAATAACAATAGCGGCGGAAAGACGTACGTGCCAAAACTACCATTCGGATTATAAAAATCTGCTTTACCAACCTGATCCAACCAATCGGTAACCGCCTCTTAATTATTTGAGGTGGTTACTCTATTTGCGCCAATATAGTACCTACATAAATAAAATAATAAAGGTAATCAGGGATTTCACTTTTAAAAATCAAACAGAGTTTGTACATTTAACAAAAATATTATTGAGGAATTATTTGCAAACCTGGCTAACCTATAATCATTTTCATTCACCTATCCTGAATAATTCACAAATATAATAATTCGTGTTTTCGATAAGTTTTTCGGGTAGATTAATCTGAGAATCGCCTGGATTTGGGAGCGGTTGTCCCGGTTTCCTTTTACTGACTGTGGCGGAGGTATAATTTTTCATCTAGCATAGCTGGAAAATCGGCACCCTATACGCTAGAGAGCATGCTTTTCCCTTCCTGAATGTGCCAGGTGCTTGATATTGTGTGATATATGTATTGGAAGTTGAGTTTAATTAGCATCGAAGCTGCCCTATCTCGAGAAAATAATTCTCCATACATTCTGACTGTGCGCATGCTCTGGGGAATTCCACTTTAATTTTTGTTTTCATCTCTCTTACTTGTGCGGCAATCTTGATGAATCTTTCACGCAAAGTTTTCATGGTTACCGATGCCATCCCTTTCTTTTTTAGCATATTTTCCTGCAACGTGTGCATCAGTACATATGCTGCGGAATGCAGGAATAGCCTGAACTGATTGGCATAGAATCTATTGCAAGACATACGGCCCGATTGCAGATATGTTTTGTGGTCTTTTATGTTAAGCTCCATCCTGCCCCGCCCACAGTAACCCTGCTCATAGAGGGCTTTGGCACGGTATTCCCATAAGTCTGTAACAATAAACCGGATATTGGTTCCTTTATCCGACACTTCAATCTTAACAATCACCCGCTGTTGGTTTTTCCAACTTCCTGCCTGATAATTGAACGAATGGTATCTTTTAACCTCCTTACCATCGCGGTTGAATTGATATCTACAACTCTCAACGATATCCTTTACCATTGAGTTTAGCAAACTATTACCTGTCAGCCCGGTAATAAAGCGAATGCCTGGTTTGTCTTCGCTCCAGTCCATCAACTCTTTGCAGCAGAAATGGCTATCGCCCCGGACAATAAGTACCGTGTTCTTCCATCTCTTGCGTAAGTGAAGGATGAGTCTTTTGAGTATACTGAAAACATTTGCCCCTTTGCTGCGCCTTCCCGGCTTAAGTATGGTCGTTATCAATTTGCCGGACAATCCTTCATAAATATGAAGGGGCATGTAGCAATACTCACCATAGTAATTGTTGAACAGTGATAGTTGCTGGGCTCCATGGGTATCGCTGTTGGTGTCATCGCAATCAATAATGATTACGGGAGGTTCAGTTTTGTATGATTCAATAAAGCTATCTGCAAATGCATAAGCAATATTGTAGAGTTCACTCACTTTTGGCGTGTTTTCAAAACGTGTCATGGTCGGTTGAGAGGCTAATGGTTTGCCTGTTTCAGGTAAACGTCCAACACTCATTTTCAGGATTGTGTCATCCCGCAATTTGTCACAATCGTTGGCATCTTCGTATCCCGCAACGATTTGATAAACACGTTGTGCTGCAATTTCTTCCAGTGTGTGATTAATATAACCCTGATGTCGTGTATCTGTGATGCAGGAAACAACTGATTTAATGATGCCGATTTGATTCTCCATTTCCTTCACTAAAAGCAGGCCTCCATCGGAAGAGATATCTGATGCGGTAAAACCAACTTCAACTCTTTTATTTTCAATCTGTTGTAAGTCAAAGAGACGTGGTTGGTAATTTAAATGATCCTGTTGGTTGATCAAAATTTTTTCTGTAATTTTATTTTCTGAAAAGCTCATGGTAAAACGGTTGTAAGACGCTGTAAGATAGTAATATATCTTGTATTTACCTGAGCTTTTCTTTGTTTTTATGAATTATTCAGG
>CAZKCK010000484.1:0-2148 GCA_964550695.1 uncultured Bacteroidales bacterium
CCTGATTCTTTTTACAAGAACCTCATGAGTTTCTTCTTTCAAACCATCTCTCTTCCATTTGAGAAAGAAACTATAACCCGATTCCCGGGATGAGTATTCTTTTCATACGTTTTGATTCAACAATTGAAGGCTAATCAGAGGGATGCAGCACAAGCCTGATTGCAGCTCACCTGTGAATTGTGTTAATTCACAACAGGCATTATTATCGTTGAATCAAAACTCCTTTTGTTGTCAGCAAATTGCCAATAGTTGTCAACCGTGCTACAACTGCACCCGATTTTATCGACCCCAGGTCAACGCTTGAAAGTTCGCCTACAGTAAAAGTTTTTCGCATTATAACCTGCCCTGTCATGCTATAAATTGTCAATTTTGCTTCTTTGCCGGAATATTCAGGAGCATTTACATAAAGCACATTGTCAGAGATCCACATCCGATTAGGTTCGGCTTCGGGTTCGTCTATTCCGATAGATCCACCAAATATTACCTTAAAACGGTTTGCATCATTGCCTTCGGCATGGTTGAAGGTGTATGTGTTTTGCAGGCGGAGATCAATGGTTTGATTGGTTTTTAAATCCTGAAGGTATATGCTTACGTTTGGATTGAAATTTTCGATGTTGCTGAATGTGAAATTCACGCTTGCCGTTGATTTTTGTTCAAAATACAAAGGCACTGTATAAGCTGTTGACAGGTAAGGCAGGCTGTTTATTGCCAGCTTTTCGTTGTCGGCAGCCACCGTATAAAGCTGTGGTGCACCATCGGCCCCATAGAGTTTCCATGCATCAAAATCCGGGTCAGTATTGGCTGTGGCCACATCAGTATAACGGATTACGGTTTCATCCGTCATTTGGTTCGAAACGGCTTTTATCCTGAGCAGGTCGGAAACAGTTGCATCCGATTTGAAGAAATTATGCCCGCCGTGTACCCTTACATTATCATTCATACTAAAGGTTGGTGATGCGGTAGCCTTTACAAAAAAAGCTTGCCCTGCAGGTATTATTTTGGAACCTCCGTTAGCAGCTATACCGTCAACATAAGCTGCATAATTGTTGCCACCGGCAGGCCAGATATATACCGAATTGGCTATCCCGGTTTTCACCCAGCCTGAAGAAGCATCCCAGTCGATGGCACTTGGGTAAGGGTTGGGTACAAGGTTCTGGCCGTTTCCGGCAAAAGTAACCAAGGGGCTGAATGTGCCTGCATTCATGGGGCCTGAAAACTGATAAGTATGTGAAGCTTCAGGTGTATAAACCATGTATCCCCTGGTTTCGTCCATTGTATTCACAGTCGAAATCCCCAGTCCATGCCATGCATCGCCAGCCACATCATAATCGTACAGGTAGGCATACAAAAACAGATTCTGTGTAGAATTTGTAGCCGGGGTAAGCGGAACCGAAACCAGGTGGAAGGTTGTAGTTGCCAGGTTGGTATTGCCCGTTATATAGCGGTTTATGGTAGCGTCAACATCGGCCGTACCGTGTATCAGCGAGCCGGTGCCATTGGTTGTGGATTGTATTACCAGCCCATCGGTGCCTTTGGAATTGGAAAGCGTTCCGTTCACCGTAAGGTAGCTTTTATCCGTGATGGTTAGCGTGGCATTGGCATCAATGGTAAGGTTGGCCATGGTGGCCAGGTTGGTGGCGCTTTCGCTGGTTAGGGTAAAGTTGCCGTTATCCACCACCCACGATGTGCCACTTTGGCTTACGATATAGGCGCCATTGTTGTAAATGCCCTGCGCATTCAACGATAGGGCAATACCGATGCCCATAAGTATAATTAGTGCTTTTCTCATCTGTTCATTTTTAATACTGCCTGGTTAGAATTTCCTTATCGCACGAAAGAAACCATTAGTGGCTTTCATTGTAGTACTCGTCTGTGCTCCTGAACCAAGGCTATAGAAGCTCTGTGTCCAAACAGTAGTCAGGCCTGTCTCAGAGGAAGTCCAATAGTAAATATTATTGTCTGGTTTAAAACCGCCAATGGCAACTCTGTTGATATATAATTTATTTAACTCATCTTTTGAAGGCAAATACCAGTCGGTATAGCCACCTCCATCATAATAATCTGTAAGATAGGCTGCATAACCACCCATTCCCCCATTACCGGTAATAATCAAGCTGGTGTTTGCCAATCCTGTGCCCAATGCAGTAG
>CAZKCK010000485.1:0-2138 GCA_964550695.1 uncultured Bacteroidales bacterium
CGGGAAACATCCTCATGGCCATGCTCTTATTGCTGTTCGGGCTTCAGATTGTTTACTCATTTACGGTGAGCAATACGGTTTACACGCAGTATATGGGCTGGCACAAAGCCCTCTTTTTGCTCAGGCAAACAGCCTTACTCACGGGCCCGCTCATCTATTTTTATGTGCTCAGCTTTACACGCATCCCCGAATTCCGAACCAAACACCTGCTTCATAGTGTGCCATTTACCGTTACCATCATCTTCTTACTGCTGTACTTCAGGGGGCAGGAAAGGTTCGTTATCTGGCAGTCGCCGCTCGATCTGATTACCACCATCATCATTCTGGGTGTGAATCTGACTTATATTGTGGTCGCATTCATCAGTTTCAAAACCGGGCGTGTTTCATTTTCAGAATGGTTCAGCAACCTGAAAAAGAGTCCGCACGTTTCATGGATTCAATACATCCTATTTGGATTTATCGTGCTATGGATACTCAACCTGAATATTTCAGCCGTCTGGATGATCACGCAAAAACCGGTCTGGTGTGCCTACAGCCGCAGCATTTATGAACTGGCGGTTTTTTTGTTTCCGGCCATCACACTGTTTATCATTATGCTTCAACCCGCAGCCTTTTTCATGCCCGGAAAGTACAAAAACTCAGCAGTGAATGAGGATGAGAAAGGAAGGTACAAACAGGTTCTCAGGGAGTATATGGAATATATGAAACCCTACCTGAATCCGGATATTACCCTTGACACCGTGGCCAAGGAGATTTCGGTAAATGTGCGGTCGCTTTCGCAGATCATCAATGAATCGTACCAGAACAACTTCAACGGATTTATCAATGAATACCGCATCAGGGAGAGTTTACGGCAGCTTTCGGATAGCACAAACACCAAAACAATACTGGAAATTGTGTATGATTCCGGATTCAACTCAAAATCTGCCTTTTATGCCGAGTTTAAGCGGCATACCGGAATGACACCGCAGGAATACCGCAGCAAAAGCAAGGTTCAGGAGAAAATTATGGCCAATTAGGCCGTATGTGCTGGTGTTTTTTTGAAGAATATTCAATCCTGAATCACGATTCCGGACTGATTTGACATTTTTAAGGGCGTATTTTGCACCGAAAATTTTGTCATACCCATAAAAATCAGTCCAATGAAAAAATCAGTTTTATGCTCCATCTTTTTTGCAGTTATCCTATGCACAGGTTATGCCCAGATTCCCGATTTATACCTGGGTCTTACACCTCCGGGCAATACACCCGAGGTTTTTGCTCCCGGTATTGTATCATTGCCTTCCAGAAATGAACGGGTCATCACCTTTTCACCTTCAGGCCACGAGATATTCTTCGCCATTGGCGACTGGCCAACACGTAAAACCATGTATATTCAATATAAAGATGGAGCCTGGACTGATCCGGAGCTGGCTTCCTTCTCAACAGGGCGCTCAGCCGAAGAACCTTTCTTTTCGGCCGACGGCAGCCGCGTATATTATTATGCCTATCCGCCTGCTTCAACAGCCAATGCCGATATTTACTACAGCAGTAAAACAGATACAGGCTGGAGCGAACCTGTAAATTTGGGAAGTACGCTGAATACAACGGGTGATGAGTATCATCCGAATGTGGTGGCGGATGGTTCCATCTATTTTGCCAATACCTCAGGTAAAACCTATCGTTCGCAGTACAGCAACGGAAGTTTTCAGCCGAGGGTGCTTTTGCCAAACAATGTAAACAGTGGTGTGTGGCCCGACCATTATGTGGCGCAGGATGAGAGTTATATGATATTTACTTCGTCAAAAGCCGGCGGTTACGGCAGTTCAGACCTGTACATTTCGTTCAGAAATGCCGATGGCTCATGGACCAACCCGCAAAACCTCGGGAGCCCCATCAATACAGCAGCTTACGAAGGTTCGGCAGACATCACCCCTGATGGACTGTATATGACCTTTGACAATTCATCGGATATTTACTGGGTGAAAATTGACAATGTGATTGACAGTCTGGAGGCCATTAGTGGAGTGATTACTTCGGTAAATGAAGTTCCGGACCGGCAGGATTTCAACATTTTCCCGAATCCCGGCAAAGGTCTGTTTCAGGTTTCGTTTGCCGCAAATCAGGATGCAAAAGCTGACCTGGAAATCAGCAATACC
>CAZKCK010000486.1:0-2129 GCA_964550695.1 uncultured Bacteroidales bacterium
TAATAATGCTGTAACCTGCGCAAGCAGCTTCTTTGCAGTTGCAAGTAATCCTGCCTTTGCTTTTATCCTAGTCTTACCCTGAATTGACAAGTAGCGTTTGACTAATACAATTGGTGTTGATACTGCAAACTGTTTTGATTGTTCGGTCATTTTGGCAAAGAGTTGATGATCCTTTTTGTCGAGTGACATGTGCATATTGCCTCCATCCATGCTTTCATAAATTGCCAGCAGATTCAGCTGTACATGCATAATCTCAGTGGCATACTGTGAGGATTTGCGTATCTCATGGGTACGGATTGCCTTTTGAATTGCGGTAATCAAGTTACGAACGGCATCTGAACTGGTAATCTTACCATCCATGGCAATGTAACGGGTGATTAATCTGAGTTCAATAGGCACCCTTTCAACTCCGGTGCGAATTAAAGCTGGCTGTTTTACTTTCTTTTCCTTTTTGGCCTTTGGCTCTTTTTTCACTTTAACGGCCTTTTCTTTTTTTACACGCTCTTTGTTTTTCTTTGCCACGGCAATGGGTACTATTGCCGGTACTTCAGGAGTGATTAATTCCGGTTCAGGAACAGGTACCGGTTTATCAGATTGATGATGATACTCTGGTTTGTTAATTTCACCAAGGAATTTAACAAGTGTAGCATTTAAACTCGCATCAGCATCAAAATCTGACCAGTCCGTAAAGTCATCACTCAAAATTTTGATTGAATCGTAAGCACCACTAGCATGAAATGAAAGGTTCATTGATTCAATTTGCGCCTGATGCGCAGCAATGTTTTCTCTTGTTATCATAAAATTGTCGTTTATATTGTTTTGTTTTTCTGCTGCTTGTGTAATTTCTGATGTTATGCCTGATAGTCCAAGCATCCCTTGATCTGCGTATGAATAGTATTCATCCTGCGCCACTATAATATGGTCAAGAATAACAATATCAATAAACTTTGCTGATGCCACGATTTTCTCAGTCAATATACTATCGGCATCGCTTGGATTTGAATTCCCTGATGGGTGATTATGTGAAATAATTACGGATGAGGCAAGCGTTTTGACCGCCACTGAAAAGAGCATCTTCTGATCTGCAATCGTTGCTGAAACGCCACCAGATGAAAGACAGTAAACACCAATCACATGGTTTGCCCGGTCAAGGTATATAACGTAGAACATTTCATATGGAGGCATGTTGCCCGTGCCATTTGAATAAACCATGCGCAAAAATTCAGCAACATCATTTGAACTTCTGATAGTCTTGAAATCATAGTTATTGTGACGAATAAGGCTAATTTTTATTTCGTCAATGTCTTCGGTGACTTTTCCAAGTCCTGAAACAATGATCTCCGGTACTGTTTTGTATTTTTTAATCATATTTTAAGTGTATTAGAGTTTTGTTTCGATTACCGACAATGCTCTGCTTCAATCATTTCAAGGATGCCGTTTTTGCCGATCAGCTTTAAGATATACTGGCCTGTGGTGGTATTAACCTTGCTGATAGTATCACTTACTGTTGCCGGAAGGTCTTTCCCACGGCTATAAGAGTAATAACCGGTATTGTACCTCACCACGACCTTATCCATGCGAAGCTGGCCATCAGATTGGTTACTTTCATCAATCAACTGACCCAGGTAAATAGCACCGATCAGGATATTTAATTCCACGGCCATTAAATCCGATGCGTAAATATGCTGCGCAATTCCAGGGGAGCGCATGGCCGTTAGATTATCAAACCTTGCGCCAAGGTATCTGCGTAGTATTGCCATCTCGCTACCCCCTAAACGCCCTTTCTTGTATTCCATGTAAACTATATCGGTTGCCGAATTTGCGCCAACCTGCATGATTCCGATTGCATTTCCGTTAGACAGTGATGGCTGTCCGTTTGATTCAATGAATATAAATGATGTAATTATGCTTGATGCCACTTTTGTCAAAGCTGATACATTGTCAATGATGGAACCGTACTGCGCACGAATTTGAGCAACCTTCGTCTTAATTGCATTTAGATCGGATGAACTGTAAAAACTTTGTTCGATGGCTGGAAGTGATATTGCCATACCTGATAAACCGGAAAGACAGTAGGAGGTTGAGAAGCTAATTAACCTGCTATTCTTTTCACTCAGGCCAATTGCCTT
>CAZKCK010000487.1:0-2125 GCA_964550695.1 uncultured Bacteroidales bacterium
CGTTCTACAAAAAGTACAAGGTCACTTGCGCTCCCTTTGCTTGTAAGCATAAGGGTGAAGCAGATAAGCAGCTGCTTTTCAAAGGGAAGATTGATACCGGCTGCCTGTGCAACAAAAATCGTCGCGAGTGAGAGGTATAATGTTGTACCGTCGAGGTTAAAACTGTATCCGGTTGGGATTACAAAGGCAACAATTTTCCTCGGTATTCCGAATTTCTCCATCGACTCCATAGCTGACGGAAGTGCCGATTCGGAGTTTGATGTTGCAAAAGCGATCGTAGCCGGCTTTGAAACAGCCTTTATAAATGGCCTTATAGGAATCTTAAATATAAGAGCCACAGGCAATAACACGAATAGAAGAAAGATTATCAGTGCTACGTAAAGCGTTGCCAGCAATTTGAAAAGATTAAAGAGGATATCGAGTCCCATATGGCCGACAGTATAGGCAATAGCTGCAAATACGGCTACCGGGGCATAGTACATTATGATATTTGTAAATTTGAACATTGTTTCAGCCAGGCTTTCGGTGAACCGAATCATGGGAGACCTGTACTTTTCCTTTACCATTGCCACGGCAATCCCGAATATGATGCTGAAAATGACGATCTGAAGAATTTGCCCTTCATAGATAGCCTTTGCAATGTTCTCCGGAAAAATATGAAGAACAAAATCATTTGCCGAAACTGCTTTAATGGTAGTAATTGGAGCTTCAACAGGGTTTGGCGGCAATACAACACCAACGCCGGCTTTGCCAATATTTATTGCAGCGAGACCAATAAAAAGGGCGATTGTTGATACTATTTCAAAATATAAAAGCGATTTCCATCCCATCCTGCCGATTTGTTTTAAGTCGGCATGTCCGGCAATCCCCACAACCAGTGTTGAAAACAGCAAAGGGGCAATGATGGTTTTAATAAGCCTCAAAAAGATGTCGCTGAATACCTGGAGTTTCTTGCCTATCTCAGGCAGGTCGTACCCAAATTCGGCACCTGCTACCATGCAGACCAGAATCCAGGTTGTCAGCGACTTCTTCCGTATTGCATAAATAAAAAGCAGAATTACACTAAGTAACCTGAAAATCAGCAGTACAGCCTTTGGAATTTCAAGGAAATTATTTGTTTTGATAAAAAGCACAATAACAGTTATGCTTATAACCGTCCATAGGATAGATGGAAATAACTTCCAGATTTTTTTCATTGAGGATCTTTATAATAAGGCTGAAAACCAGGTAAATACTTATCAGTTGCATCCGCCGGAGCAGCCCGACTGTTCATCGCTGCCACAGCCTGAACAGGAATGTGCCGGTCCGGCAATTTCATGCTCAGTGGCATCGCGAACTCCAACGACCCTGCCTGTGAAGAAAAGATCAATTCCTGCCATAGGATGATTGAAATCCATTCTTACAACAGTATCGGTTATTTCACAAATTATGCCATTAAGAGGGTTGCCATCGCTATCCATCATCGGAACCTCATTTCCCACCTTGCAAACATCCTCATTAAGTTTTCCGTCAGTCTCAAATACTGAAAGAGGAAGATTTACTATCATGTCTTCTCTTTTGCCTCCGTAAGCTGCTTCTGAATCCAGATTGAAACTGAAGTCGTCTCCTTCACTCAGCGAATTGATATTTGATTCAAACAATGGAAGTAATCTTCCAGTGCCATACACAAATGAAAGCGGACCATCCTCTGTAAGGGTTTCAATTATTCTGCCTTCTGAATTACCCTCCCTCAGTTCATAGATAAGGGAAACCATCTTGTTATTTTCAATTTTCATTTTAATCTAATTTTTGATTTTAAGAATTGGCAAAAATATAATTTAAATTGCTGGGAGGCAAATCAAAAAGTATAATTTGGAATTTATCTCGACGGAAGTCCCGGATCTGCACAGGTATCTATTAGACAGCAAAGCTGATCCTAATTTCAGGATTGTTGTAAAGGTTGTATCCTGAATCATCCAATACCCATAGAAACATGAGGTTAACAGCTGATCGCCTTCCTATTTGCTGACTAATACCCACCCCTCCGAGAACTGTATTAACATTAACCCGTTCGTACGAATTTATCTGATATGCTTCCATTTAAATGAATATTTGAAATACCACCTTGACATGTGTCATTAATCCA
>CAZKCK010000488.1:0-2124 GCA_964550695.1 uncultured Bacteroidales bacterium
ATTTAAGGGGTATTGATGTTTTTGGAACAGCTTTTTCTGGTCCAAATTCAAACGGTCTTGTTATTCAAAACAATACCTTCCAGAATTTTACAAGCGGAACAATCAATCCGACTGACCAATACCGCGGTATCCATATCAGACAGGGAGCAACGGGAATAACCATCCATGGTAATAAATTCATCAACTCGCATACGGCTTTGGGAATTGTTTCAGCAACTCCTGCTGTGAGTGCGATAGATATGTATGAGAATGATTTATCAGGCATACAGATTGGTGTCAACAACGGATCAGCACAAACAGTTTCCGCTGATTTGAACTATTGGGGTGGTTGCCCATCCTACGCTGGAGCGGTTGGTGTTTTTCCGTACTACACTACCATTTCCGGCACCCCGGGCAGCTTTAGTTTTGGCGGAAGCATTAGCAATATTGATGCACAGGCCACTGTTTCTACAATCTGTGAAGGTTCTTCGGCTACTGTTTATGCAACTGGAGGTTCTGATTATTTGTGGGATAATGGTTTAGGCCTTGGTTCGAGCAAAGTGGTAAGCCCTGTTGTAAATACCACTTACAATGTTACAGGTAAAGATGCCAATGGATGCCCTGGCGCTTTTGATGGTTACACTTTAGCAGTAACCCCAGCTCCGGTAGTACTTATTAATGGATCAGCCAATGGTACCTCAACTATACCTGCTGCTCAGCAAGTTGTTTTAACAGCAAGTGGTGCTACAGATTACCTTTGGAATACAGATGAAGACACACCTTCCATCAATGTTTATCCAACAGCTACAACCACTTATTCGGTTACGGGTACCACAGGTTTGTGTTCTGCAAGTGCAACTCATACAATTACACCAATCATTATCAGTGCAGGGCCTAACCAGTTTATTTGCAACGGAAGTTCCACTTCACTTACTGCAACCGTAACGGGTGCAGTACCTACAGCCTATTTATGGACACCAGGTGGTGAAACAACACAATCAATTACTGTAAACCCAAGCTCAACCCAAGCTTATAATGTAACGGTTACCGTTGGAGGTAGTAATCCATCGGCTGGTGTTACTGTATTTGTAAACTCCAAGCCTGTGGCTAATGCCGGACCGGATATTACCATTGCTCCTTTAGGAAGCGGAACTTTAACCGGTATCGGTTCAAGTGGCACGGCTCCTTATACCTATTTATGGAATACTGGGGCAACTACCAAAAGCCTTCCGGTAAATGCAGCAGGGACTTACAATCTTGTGGTTACAGATGCATTTGGTTGCATAAGCAATCCGGATTATGCTACAGTAACGGTTGCTTCAACAGGTTATACCGTTTCGGGGAATATATCATATAACAATACGCTGAACCCGCAGATGCACAATGTGACGGTTACCTTAAAACAAGGTGGTGTTACAAAGTACACCGCAGTAACCCCTGCAAGCGGCTTCGGCAATTACACCATACTTGGTGTGGACAATGGAACATATGATGTCAGCTTCTCACTTACGACTGCCTGGGGTGGCGTAACTTCTGCCGATATTGTCGCCATACAGAACCATTACAAACCTGTGGGAGCAGTTCCGCTGATTGGTCTGAAACGCCTGGCTGCCGATGTTTATCTGAATTCAACATCTGCCCTGGTTGATGTAAACGACCGCACGGCCGTGAACAACAAAAGGTTGTACCCCAACAATCCTGCATATAATTTCTCAACGGGTAACTGGGTATTTGTAAAGGAAGAAAATGTGCTGACCAATACAGTCCCCTATACCTTTGCTAACGCAGCTGGTACTTCCAACATCCAGATTACTGTATTAGATGGAGCCGTAACGCAGAACTTCAAATCGCTGTGCTATGGTGACGTTGATGCTTCTTATTCCGGATATAAAATTCTGGAAGTGGAGGGAACCATTGTAGATGTAGATGCAGTTGACGGATTATCGTTCAAAAACTATCCGAATCCGTTCAACCACAATACCACGCTGAGCTATGCCATGCCAGTTGAAGGCAATGTAACGATCGATATTTACAATCTTACCGGAAGCCGGGTAGCCCGCATTGAAAACGGCAACCAGGCCGAAGGTGAGTATACCTGTAACTGGGATGCCCGCAACATGCCCAATGGATTGTACATAGCCATGA
>CAZKCK010000489.1:0-2121 GCA_964550695.1 uncultured Bacteroidales bacterium
GGTTAAGAGCTGAGCCAAAGTAAGCAATACTGATGAAAGCACATTTTATACTTACCCGCATCACATTGACAGGATTTTTCCGATATGCTATCAAATGATATATAAATCAGTTTAAACCTGCAATTGGAGTCCTTCCATGAACGACCGGATCATCCTTCACCTGGATATGAATGCCTTTTTTGCCAGTGTCGAACAGCAATCCAATCCGGCTTTACGGGGAAAACCGATTGCAGTTATTGGCTCCAATGGCAGAACGGTGATCACCACTGCATCCTATGAAGCCAGGAAATTCGGCGTTAAAACCGGCATGGCAATCTGGGAAGCAAAACGTCAGTGCCCTCAGATCATTCTTGTCGTTGGAGACAACCGCAAGTACACCTACACCTCAACCCAGATATTTAATATGATGCTGGATTATACACCCCTGGTGGAAGTTTTCAGTATCGATGAAGCATTTCTTGATGTCACAGGTTCTATGGGAATATTCGGCTCTCCTGAACGCATTGTCTTTTTATTAAAGGCCCGGATAAAGCATAGTTTTGGTTTGACCTGTTCTGTCGGTGTTGGTCCCAATAAGCTTCTTGCCAAACTTGCAAGTGACATGAAAAAACCAGATGGGCTGACAATCATTCGGCCCGAAGAAATATCTCAGGTGCTGGAAACCATCCCCATCAAAGACATCTGCGGTATCGGATCCCAAACAGAGAAGAAGTTAAACCTTCTGGGAATAAAGACATGCGGTGATCTGGGCAGGTTTCCGGTGGATATCCTGAAAAGAAAGTTCGGAATTAACGGGCAACATCTGCATGATATGGGACTGGGTATTGATCACAGTCCAGTAGTTCCAGCCAGCGATCAGGATAAAGTCAAATCAGTCGGACACTCGATGACACTGAAGCGGGACATTTCCAGACGGCAAGATATCTTGAAGTATTTGCTTCAGCTATCTGAAATGGTGGGAAGACGAGCCAGGCGATACCATGTTTCCGGTAAAACGGTACATCTTTATATCCGGTATGCAGACTTCTATTCCAGCATTGGAAAACAACAGACCCTTGGAAACCCTATTAACCTGAGCGACGATATTTACAAAGCAGTCGTCGATATTCTGGATACCATTGAACTCCAACAGCCAGTAAGACTCCTTGGCGTTCGATTGACCAATCTCCGATATCAGGAATCCCAGTTACCGTTGTTCCCCCAGGAGCGAAAGAAGGCGCTTCTTGTAAATGCCATGGATGCGGTAAACAATAAATATGGGGATTTTACCGTAACCTTTGCAAGTTTGATGGATACCGAAGAAAAGGGAAGTCATGTGATATCGCCTGCGTGGAGACCGGATGGGATACGCTGTGTGGATATCAAATGATGAGGGGAAAGCAGCCCATGAAGCAACACCAAAAGGGAATAATCATCCCGCATGACAGGCTGAGTCCAGATGCTTTACGTGGGCTGATAGAGGAATTTGTGACCAGGGAGGGAACGGACACCGGATATACCGAAGGCAGTTTGGAGGGAAATATTGAAATGGTCAAACGGCAGCTTGACCGGGGGGAGGCGGTTATCGTTTATGACGAAACCACTGGGAGCGCCAATATCGTGCCGAAGGAGTATGGAAAAACGCTCAGGGCAAACCATTAAAACCATCCAATTTTAAAAAAGAAACGCCTAAAACTTGACATCCAGTTTTTGGATGGTTACCATAAATTAAAATTTATTTTTTACGTCGGCACAAAACAGCTATGATATAGATACAATACAATATAATCCGACGTAAAATACCTCAATAGCATATACATGCTGAGGCAAACCAGAGAAAATGGTACTGAGTCCTAAATTAGGCTCGGGCAGAAAATTACAGTTTTTCCTGAAAGCCTCCCAAAAGCGATGGAATTCGCTGATGGGGGGCTTTTTTTGTCTTAACCCAATCGAAAAAAAGGAGGGAAAATGCCGAAATAGAAGAGCGCTGGATTCATTCATGTAGCCAATAAAGATTAAAAGTTGCAAAGAAAATCGTCAATTTTGATTGGATACTGTATGGAAAAAAAAGCAGGCTCAAAAGGTCACAAATACCAAGACGGGGCATTTTAAGAAAACAGATAAAATGATTATTGAATCAAA
>CAZKCK010000490.1:0-1745 GCA_964550695.1 uncultured Bacteroidales bacterium
TGTGGACAGCTGACGGTCTGGCATCACAGGCTGGTGACAAAACCTTCTGGGATCGTTCCACATTATATGCCCTGCGGGGTGTTTTTGCTGCCGGTGAAAAGGAAAGGGGGCTTAAATACCTGCAGTATTATTCAACCCGGCGATTACTCGGCGATCATGTGCCATACCCGGTTGAAGCTTATCCCGAAGGAAACCAGCGGCATTTATCTGCTGAAAGTGGCCTGTACTGCCGTGTGTTTACCGAAGGCTTGTTTGGTATCCGTCCTGTGTCATTGCATAGCTTTACCATCACACCGCAATTGCCGGATGAATGGAATTTTATGAACCTGAAAAAGATACACGGATTTCAGCATGAGTTTGATATTGAAATTACACGTGACGGAACACAAATCCGCATCAGGATCAGCAACAAAGGCTTGACTTTATTTGATAAACGGGTCAAAAATGGAAGTACAAGTACGGTAACCTTTAAGAATGAATAAATGAAAGATAAGGGGATTTTTTTGTTTGCCAAGCTTTTATTTTTCATTTCAACTGTTTGTCAGGGGCAAACCATTTTAAATGTAACTGACTTTGGACTGGAACCTGATTCACGAAAAAATGCTTCAGGACTGATTCAGCAGGCTTTGGCAGCCTGCCGTCAACACCCAGGTGCAGTGCTTGTATTTCAGAAAGGGAGGTATGACTTCTGGCCGCAGCATTGTGTTGAAAAAGTGTATTTTGAATCAAATACTACCGATAATAATCCAAAACGACTTGCTGTTTTTATTGAGAATCAGCATAATCTGACGATTGATGGAAGCGGGTCTGAATTTGTATTTCATGACCGCATGCAGCCTTTTACGGTGGATGGTTCAACCAATATAAAAATTCAAAATGCTTCAATTGACTGGGATATCCCACTCACCGCACAAGGGCAGGTAATTGCAGTTACCGATGCTTACATCGATCTGAAGATTAATACGCATGAATCGCCTTTTACTATCGAAAAAGGCAAGCTGGTTTTTTGGGGTGAAGGCTGGAAGAGCCAGTGGAACGGCGTGATGGAATTTGACAGCCTTACGCGTCTTATCCCTTCTGAAACAGGCGATTATTCATGTCTTGGTGATTCATGGCGTGATTATACCGCTGAAAGCAGGGGAGGGGAGATTGTCAGGCTGAACTATGCCTTTAAACGTAAACCGGCCAGAGGGAATTATCTGGTATTGCGGCACAGTGAACGTGACCATGCGGGAATCTTTATCTGTAACAGTAAAAATGTTGAGCTTCTGAATATCAATATCTTTCATACTGCAGGTCTCGGAGTGTTGGCCCAATATGCAGAAGATCTTATTTACCGGAAAGTAAATGTAATTCCCAATCCGGCTAAAAACCGATACCTGAGCGGGCATGATGATGGATTCCATTTTTCAAACTGCCGTGGTAAAATTAGTGTTGATAGCTGTGAATTTGCAGGTCTGATGGATGATCCGGTCAACGTGCATGGTACTAGCGTCCGCATTATGGAGGTTCTTGATGAAAACACGGTTTTGTGCAGGTTTATGCATCAGCAGAGTGTTGGAATGGGATGGGGATTGGCCGGCGATAGGGTTGGTTTTATTGAAAATGAAAGCATGGCGACGATTGCTACAGGAATAGTCAAATTGTTTAAAAGAATTGATAATGAGCAATTTGAACTTGTTTTCAAGGAGCCGGTTCCATCTGGTTTAAAAGCGGGTTTTGCCCTTGAGAACCTAAGCTGGACT
>CAZKCK010000490.1:1765-2117 GCA_964550695.1 uncultured Bacteroidales bacterium
GTTTCAATTTCAAACAGTAAATTTAAAAGTTGCCGTGCCCGTGGTATTCTGGTATCCACACCCGGAAGAGTGGTTATTGAAAACAATGTATTTGAGTCGAGTGGTTCTGCCATTCTGATTGCCGGTGATGCCAACAACTGGTACGAGTCAGGGGCCGTAACCGATGTGCTTATCAGAAGCAATGTATTTCAGGATGCATGTATGAGTTCAATGTATCAGTTCTGTGAAGCCATCATCAGTGTTTTTCCTGAAATTCCCAAGCCATTGGCTGATAAACCTTTTCATAAAAATATCCGTATTGAGGGCAATGAGTTTCATCCGTTCGATTATCCGGTGTTGTATGCCAGATCAG
>CAZKCK010000491.1:0-2116 GCA_964550695.1 uncultured Bacteroidales bacterium
ATATGATTGTTACATTCGAAAAGATTGTGGGGCCGGGGTTTTTAGCGATTGGTCGGATTATGTATCCTTTGAAACTTATTGCAACCCTATCGCAGCGCCCTATGAAGAGCATTTTAATACCACTCCGTTATGCTGGCATTTCTCTGGTCCGGAATTGTGGCGTTTTTCACCCGATTATTCCATTAACAATGACTATATTACCGATCACACAAGCGGGGGCGGTGGAAACCTTGCTATTGTTAACAGTAGTATAAACGATTCGCTGTTGACTGACATCACCATGTGGTCACCGTATTTTGATGTATCAACGATAACAAATCTGCAACTTCGGTTTTTTCTCTATCGAAATCAAACCATTACTGGAAATAACAACCAATCGCTGCGTGTAGATTATTGGGATGGAGCCACATGGCACAACGCTGTTTTTAATCGCCAGATTACTGCTGCCACCACAGCGTGGGAGGAAGTAAAAGTGTATCTGAACGAATTTCCAGCCACAGGCCCTGTGCAGTTTAGGTTTGTAGTTAACCGTGCCCTGGGCAATTCGTATACAGATGGAGTGGTTATTGATGATGTTTATATTGAAGAAGGTCCGGTATGCCCGCCACCTCAATATATAACGTTTTCAGCCATTACGCCTAATTCAGCCGTTGTTGATTGGACGCAAGCTGGCCCGAGCAGCCTTTGGGATATTGAATATGGATTAGAACCTTTTACAATCGGCTCAGGGACAGCTATTTCAAATCAATCTGTGAATCATTTAATATTACCGTCGTTAAGTGCTTCATCAACCTATCGTGTTAATATTCGCACGAATTGTGGGTCAACGTACAGTGATTGGGCAAGTTCTGAATTGTTTTCAACTCCCTGTGAATCTGTAACAAGTTTATGGGTCGAAGACTTTGAAGGAGGGGTTTACCCTCCAACTTGTTGGGAAATGATTAATTCAGGAGTTATGAATCAATGGCAGGTTTCAACGCTAGCCGGAGGTTATGGTGCAAGTAGTTCATCCTTAATGGTTAATTTTTATGGTTGGATTCAAACGAATGAACTGGAAACCTGGCCATTTGATGTATCATCGCTGGGAAGTGTACAATTTAAATTTGATTTTGCATATGCCACCTATGTGAATGAGGTTGACCAGCTTGATATCTATTATTCAACCGATTATGGTGATACATATAGCCTTTTGGAGAGCATGCCCGGAGGCTTAACAGGTATTTTAAATACGGCCGGGGCAACGTTTGATCTTTTTGTTCCAACAGCATCGCAATGGGCAACCCAAGCGTTGAATTTACCTGTTGGTACAAACCGGATAAAGTTTACAGGAACAGGAGTTGGAGGCAATCTGTTGTATATTGACAATGTGCGTGTTGAAGGTACAAGCTCGGGAAGCAAGGTGCTCAATTTAAAGCTTTTTACCGAAGGATTGTATGCAGGGGCATCGTTGATGAACAAAGCCATGGGAAATGCCGGTGAACAATACACAGGCACCATAGCCGATAAAATTGGAGTGGAACTGCATTCTGCATCAGCATACTCATCTGTTTTGTATAGTGAAAACAATGTCAGCCTGCACACGGATGGCACAGCCTCACTTTCAATTCCTGATGCCATATCAGAATCTTGCTTTATTACTGTAAAACACCGTAATAGTATTGCAACAGTGAGTGAAATTCCGGTCTCATTTGGGGGTGTTTCAATTTTATATGATTTTTCAAATGCGCAGTCACAGGCATTTGGAAGCAACCTGAAAGATTTTGGGGATGGCGTCTTTGGTATTTATGGCGGTGATGCCAATACTGACGGGTCGGTTGACGCACTTGACATGATATTGCTTGACAATAATGCCAGTTCATTTGGCAGCGGATATATTGCTACCGACCTTAATGGAGATGGTAGTGTGGATGCACTTGACATGATTATTTGCGAAAACAATGCAAGTGCTTTTGTTTCGGCTTTAACACCTTAGTTTGAAATAAGTATAAATTATAAACCGGGTGCCGCTCGATTCAGCACCCGGTTTCTGATTTGATTGTTTTGAATTCCAATTTGAATTTTAAAACTTTAAAGTAATTCCTCCCATGATATTTGTACCTGCCTGCGGAAAGTAACC
>CAZKCK010000492.1:0-2109 GCA_964550695.1 uncultured Bacteroidales bacterium
TGGAGGTTACAAACGGGCTCACCAGGACCAATTTTACATGGCGAAGTTCAATTCTTTCGATTTTCATAGATTTTGATTTTAATATAGAAACCGTAATAAGGTAAATTATGTTTATTTTTTAACTACGCGAAGCACAGGCCATCCCTCCCAACTATTAAGTAAACCGGCATATTTGGGGTAGGTTGCCAGCCCAAGCATCGACATTGGCTCCAATGCCAAAACAATCATGTTGCCTTTTAGCTGATCGGTGGAAATGAAAAAACAATCCTGATCTCTGATTTGGATTGGAAATTCCCGCACGGTAACATGAGGATTTGCAACCACATCACCTTCAAAATCGATGGAGTCAATCTGGTTGATCATATACTGTTCGATTTTATATTCTCCTGTATTTTTAAAGGGTGTCAGCTTCATTGACTGGTTACCCGCCGCCCATGATAAAAGGGGTTGCCAATCAACCGGAATAAGATATCCAACCGGTTTTATGACATCATACAAAGATTCTACAACCGGGCGATAATCATCCACCGTAACCACCGAATCGCTGCCTGAGTAATAGGAGTGAAGCGGAATCTGCAGTTTTTTCCCGTTACCGGTATGCTTCGATTGAACAGATACTTTTTTACCGGCTTTGCCTGAAATCAGTTTTTCCCTTTCCCCGGCAACAAGTACTTTTATTTTTTCTTTATTGAGATATACATACTCAAGCAATCCTTGCATGCCGGTCCTCTGACCCTCTGCCCGGTGCTGAATGTTCTCTGTCAGGTCATCCTTTCCGTTCATGCCTTCCTGGATAAAGGAAAAAGTGTTCTGGATTCCAAAGCTCTGCCGGCCATCGTTTATGTCGAATGTGCTATGCCTCATATAATTGATATCAGGCGGACCTCCGGGACAGTATTCGAACGAAGAGAAACTTCGGTCGCCCAGGTATTTTAATATATATGGAAGATAGTTTTCATTTGATAATTTCCTGATCTTTTTTGAAACATTCAGGTTGGTTGTGGCCCCCACGGTGATATCCGAGTTTTTCCGATACCCGTAATTTCTCCATTCCTCACCGTATGGTGAATATTCATGCACATCCATGGTGACTTCAAACAGGTATTTGTCAAAAAATGCATGCAAAGCCATTGTTTCGGGCTCGGTAAGGATCAAATGATTGCGATTCAGATCCATATTGTTGGCATTTCGCCTTTTATTTGCTTCCGAACCGTCGGGATTCACCTGGGGGATCAGAGCAAAATCAATCTTGTCGAAAAGGTATTTGTTTTCCGGTTTTATCAGTTCCTGTGCAAGCAGTAGCGCACCTTCCTTTCCTGATTGTTCATTTCCATGCTGCTGTGCAAATACAAGCACTTTTATTTTTGATGGATCTTTTCCGAATTCTGTCGAAGAAAATTTTAGTGCATACAGATTTCTCCCTTCAACCGATTGTCCGATTTTTTCAACATTCAGCAAATCAGATTGTGCATCAAGCTCCTGAATAAAGTTTGTTAATTCCGAATGGGAAGTGACCTTTTGATAGTCATTCTTTTTCAGGGGTGCATTGGGCTGCTGCGAATAGGAAAATAATGGCAGTAAGGTGCAAAGAAATAAAAGCCAGGTCATGATGTGTGTTTTTATTGTGACCATGTAGGATATGAATACCTGAAGACGACTGTGCAATTTGTGCATACGAATTTGCCAAGTTAGAAGAATCATCCGATGTAACCGACAAATATACTCATTGCTCACCGTTTCACCCAAAGGATAATTGTAAAAATAAGTTTTTGCATCTGCTCATATTTCATTTATTTGGATTAAATAAATTAAATTTGTCAACTTAACTAAAACCTTATTCCATGAAAAAATATACCATAATTTTATTTATACTGATGAGCATTTGTTCAACGCTTAGCGCTCAGGTAGGCATCAACGCTGATAACACTGCACCGGCAACATCCGCGATGCTGGATGTGAAATCTACCTTGAAGGGAATGCTCATACCGCGAATGACCACTGCACAGCGCGATGCGATCGGCTCACCGGACAATGGCCTGATGATTTACAATACGACCACCAGCACATTCTTTTATTACAATGGCGCAGCGTGGATAGAGATAGGCGGCG
>CAZKCK010000493.1:0-2102 GCA_964550695.1 uncultured Bacteroidales bacterium
TTGGCGGCAGCTTACTTACGCATGACCGTCTCGATTCTTGCCTGAAAGTATTATCCGCCAATACCGGAATACCGAAAATAATTTTTCCCGGAAGCACTTTGCAAATTAATTCCAAGGCCGATGCAATTCTGTTTCTTTCATTAATTTCTGGCCGCAATGCTGAAATGCTGATCGGGAAACATGTTGTTGCTGCTCCGTATCTGAAAAACAGTGGCCTTGAAATACTTTCCACAGGGTATATGCTGATTGAAAGCGGCAATAGCACAACAGCACTGTATATGAGCAATACTTTGCCGATACCATCAAATAAAGACGATATCGCCGTTTGTACAGCCATGGCCGGCGAAATGCTTGGCTTAAGGTTGCTGTACCTTGATGCAGGCAGTGGAGCCCAGAATCCGGTTCCCGTTTCAATGATTAGCCGCGTAAAGGAAAATGTTACAATTCCGGTGATTGTTGGCGGAGGCCTTCGCACACCAGCTCTGGCTTATGAAAGCCTGAAGGCCGGCGCCGATCTGATTGTGGTTGGTAATGCAATTGAAAAAGACAAGGACCTCATTTTCAGGATAGCCGAAAAAGTCCATTCCTTCTGATTAATACTTTATAATTATCACATTATTCGTATTTTAACGCATCTGACGGGTTCATGTGTGAAGCCAACAGCGCACGCACCAGCGTTATCAAAAAAGCAATCAACAGGGCAATCAGACCTGATAGCAAAAAGATCCATACTGAGATTGGTGCATGAAATGAAAATCCCGTGAGCCATGCTTTCACAAGTATAAAAGCTACCGGAAAGGCTATAATCACAGAAATGGCTATCAGATAGAAAAACTCACCAGATAGTAAATAAATAATCGATAAATTATTTGCTCCCAGAGCCTTGCGTATCCCGATTTCTCTTGTTCGCTGACTGGCCATAAATGAAACCAACCCAAACAGACCTATTGCGGCAATAAATATGATCAGAGTTGCCAGCAATCCGGTTAACTGCCCGATTCGCTTGTCTTCAAGGTATTTTTCTTCAATGGCTTCATCAAGCAGGTAATAGGCGAACGGACTTTTTACTTTAAACAGCTCCCATTTTAGTTCAAGAAATTTCAACACATCCTGCAAATCTGCTTCGGGTGAAATGCGTATAGCAACATAATTCATAAAATAGTTGATTTCGAACCGGTTCTCCTTAATATTCAGCACTAACGGTGTGCGTTCAAAATGAAGTGATTTTGCATTGATATCCTTAAATACGCCAATTACTTTTTCATTCCCATGCAATGACGAAAACTTTTTCCCCAACGCATTTTCATTCGACTTCCAGCCCAAATGCTTTACCATTGCCTCATTTATAAGGATACCCTCTACAGGATCTGTCAGATTGGCTTCATTGTAATCGCGGCCGGCAACAATCTTAACTCCCAGCGTTTTAACAAAATCATGGCGTACCACCAAAGTCGGATAAAACTGCCATTCATCCGGCGGAAATCCTTCAATTTTAAATTCATGCGAATTGTGATCAACACCGGGAATGTAATCAACACCGGTAACCCCAACAATAGCAGGATTTGAAAGCAATTCAGCCTTAAAGGAATTGTATTCATTCACCACCGATTGCTTCCTCACCGGCAGCATGATTACCCGCTGCTTATTGAATCCAAGGTCAGCCTTTCTCAAAAAATTTAACTGATGAAAAGCTGAGAAGGTGCAAATTATTAAAACTACTGAGATGGTAAACTGTAAAACCACCAATATTTTTCTTAAAATGGCGCTTCGGCTCCCCATGCTTAAATTTCCCTTGAGCACCTTTAACGGTTGAAATGAAGAAAGAAAAAATGCCGGATAAAGACCTGATAACAAACCCATTAATAACCACAGAATACTCATGAACAACAATCCTTCAGGCTTCAAAAGTAGAAGATAATCAATTGATTTGCCTGTAAAAGCATTGAATGAGGGCAATGAAAGATTTATGAACAGTACTGACAGCAGAATGGCTATCAGTGTAATGATAAATGATTCAGCCAGGAACTGTAAAACCAGAGCGCCTCGTGCTGCCCCGAAGACTTTTTTCACACTCACTTCGCGTGCCCGTCCCGAAGCTGTGG
>CAZKCK010000494.1:0-388 GCA_964550695.1 uncultured Bacteroidales bacterium
TATATGTTATTGATCCGATAATGTTTCCTGTATTTATTAGTGTTTGGTTTATTTCATTGCCTGCACCGGAATAATAACCACTAATACTTCCGCTTGTTAAAGCGGCTGTCCAAGTAAAATTATCTCCAGTAACAGTTGAATTCAATTCTATACTAATTGGGACACCAGAGCAAATAGTGGGGTTTACTGAAGGATTAGTATTTACGACAGGTATAGGTTTTACAGTTATTTCTACATTAATTGGCAACCCATAACATCCGTTGGATAAAGGAGTTATTGTGTAACGTACAACTGCATTGGTTGAAGTTGTATTTGTGAGAATTTGAGTAATAGTACCTCCAGCCCCATTGGAAGCACCGGAAACTGTTCCTGAAATTGTTGTTACTAC
>CAZKCK010000494.1:398-2098 GCA_964550695.1 uncultured Bacteroidales bacterium
ACATTCAAAAATATCATCGGTTATTCTGTGCCAGTTCTTATTAGCATATACAAGCAGCTTATATAATGTCCACTTTCTGGTAAGTTGTTTGTTAAGATTTTCGTTATACCACTCAAAAGTTGTATTTGTAATTGATGACAAAAGTGTGATATTTGTTGAAGATCCAGAACAAATTTCTTGAATTGATGGGGTTGCTGTAGCCACAGGCAATGGTTTCACCGTAATAACATAATCGGCAGGCGTGCCCGGGCAACTCATTCCCAAGTTGGAAGATGGGATGATATGGTAGGTAACATTGCCCGGAATTATTCCGCTGTTATTGATTGTCTGGATGTCAATTATCGAAGTCCCATTATGAGTGTATCCGGTAATAGCAGGTAAAGGTGCCGGTGTAACAGTCCAAGCAAAAGTAGTTCCCGAAACATTTGATGAAAGTGTTACTGGGGTTATCTGGTTTCCTGAACAGATACTTTGCGTTGCCGGAAGGATTACCGAAGGGCTAGGGTTCACCGTTATTACATGTGTGGAAGCTATCCCGCTACATCCGCCAATTGATGGGGTGATGGTATAGGTAACCGTTCCAGGTATATTGAGTGTGCTGCTAATTGGGCTGCTGCTGCCTGCAATACTGTTTCCTGATCCGGCTGCTGTAAACCCTGTTATTCCAGCGGTGGCACTTACTGTCCAGCTAAAGATTGCACCTGTAACATCCGAAGCAAGCGCAACGGCACTGCTGTTGGCACCTGAACATATAGTTTGGGCTACAGGGTTTGCCGTTGCATGGGCAACAGGCTGAACCGTAACATCGTAGTTCACCGGTAAGCCAGGGCATCCGTTTGCTGTGGGGGTTACAACAAACCTCACCACTCCTGCTATTGTGCCTGTGTTGGTAAGCACTGTATTTATATTGCCGGTTCCGGGAGTTGTAAACCCAGTAACAGTGCCAACGGTATTTGAGGCTGTCCAGGCAAATGTTGTGGCTGCAACATTAGATGTGAGGGATATGGCCGTATTGCTTCCCGAACAAATAGTTTTGCTCATTGGGCTGTTGGAAACATTGGGCTTGGGCAAAACTGTTATCACATAATTGGCCACAGTGCCAGGACAACCGTTTGCCGTGGGGGTTACTGCATAAGTAACCGTGCCATTTACAAAGGTAGTATTGGTCAACGCCTGGGCAGGTATGGTGTTAGCTCCAGATGATGTAAACCCAGTGGTTCCAGCAGTTGCGGTGGCTGACCAATTAAAGCTTGAACCTACCACGTTCGCCGTCAATGCTACTGCTGTTGTAGTTCCACCCGAACAGATTGTTTGTGCCAGGGGTGTGTTGGTAACAGATGGCCGTGGGTTCACCGTTACGGTATAAACCAATGGTGTGCCTGCGCATCCGTTGGCTGTCGGGATTATTGTAAACGTAACTATTTGGGGGATTGTGGTGGGGTTTGTCAATGTCATAGCCGGACTGGGCACCGCGCTAGCACTTGTGGCGGTCATTCCCGTGATGCCTCCCGGATTCGACGATGTCCACGAATAGTTGGTCGCAGTCAAACTGGATGTAAACGCTATGGCCTGAAATGCAGTGCCCGAACAAATGGTTTGTGGTATTGGAGAAGCTGTGATTGTGGGCAAAGGTTTTACCGTTATAACATAATCGGCAGGTGTGCCCGGGCAACTCATGCCCAAGTTGGAAGATTGGATGA
>CAZKCK010000495.1:0-2092 GCA_964550695.1 uncultured Bacteroidales bacterium
CCATCCGATTTTCATTTTTTGATTATACTTTAGCAAGGTTGCAAAATTCAATGATAGAGGGAAAAATCTTTTTGGCTTCATCAAAGCATATTATGGTTTACCCTAAAAAAACCATACATTTGTTGGATGCACTTTACATACAACTTATGTACACAAAGCCCCCAAAGCAAGTTCCCGCTCCCGTGGGGGTGTGTTGGGGAGGGGGCATAAAACTTAAAACCATGAAACCTGCCTCAATTCTGCCATTCTTTTCAATCTGTTTTTTTCTGCTATTTGGCAATCCCCCGGTTCAAGCCCAATCCTGGCAATGGGCTAAACATGCGGGCAGTACCATGATTGATGCGGGCGGAAGCATGTGTCTTGATGGAAACGGCAACTTGTATACAACAGGTAATTTTTCTTTTCCATATGGTGTATTTGGGAACGACACCATTGGTACATTGGGTTTTCAGGATCAAGATGTATTTATTACAAAAATGGATCCGTCGGGTAATTATTTATGGATAAAACGTGCTGGATCAAGCGGCAGTGCAGATGATGCAAGTGATATTCTTTATGAAGAGACCGATAATACTATTGTCATTTCAGGAAAAATGAATGGTGGCAATGGTGTGGTTGTGAATTGTGGAATGGATATCGGTGACCAGGTTTTTCTGTCGAAACTTGATTTGAATGGCAATTGCATCTGGTCGATAGGAACAGCCCTTCAAGGGAATGCAAATACGATCAGCATTTGCCACGATGATAGTGGAAATATTTACATGATTGGAAATACCCTCTATCCTTCTTTTTTTAATACAATGGTCATTCAACCGGGTGGATTTATAGCCAGATTCCGGACAAGTGATGGTTCACTTGTCTGGGTAAAACGCGTGAGTGATTTATCAGGTAAACTTTGCCAGATAAAATATTTCAGTAATAACCTTTATCTTGGAGGTTTATCCATCAGTAATATTTTAAAGCTTGATTCGGTAACCGTAAATTGTAACAAAAGAGATCCCTTTATTTCCAAGTTCGATACAAACGGGAATATTACCTGGGTAAAGACCATGGGAGGGAAATTGGACGACATGGGAGGAGCAATTGGATTAGACAATTTCGGCAATATTTACACTACTGGCGACTTTCAGGATACGGCATTTTTTGACAAACTAAAACTGACCAATGGCAATAAACGGGACTGGTATATAGCTAAATACGACAATAATGGCACTGCTTTATGGGCCAGGCAGGGTCATATTACCGGCAATACTTTATACTTTGGCGTAAATTCTGTAAATCCTGAAGGAGATGTATCCGCTGTAGGAACTTTTTCAGGTACCGCTACTTTTGGAAATTACTCATTAATCGCTAATTCACCAAACGAACTGTTCATAACCAAGTATAATAAGGATGGGATATGTATGGGAGTCGCCTCTGCTTCAAATACCTTTCATGGGGGCCTGGTCAACGACCATGTTGGAAATGCATACGTTACCGGGAGTTTTCAGAATTCG
Organism: uncultured Bacteroidales bacterium; assembly: GCA_964550695.1. Taxonomy (GTDB): domain Bacteria; phylum Bacteroidota; class Bacteroidia; order Bacteroidales; family TTA-H9; genus CAZKCK01. The sequence goes on from CAZKCK010000495.1 coordinate 1,497, forward strand.
GCCAAATTTGGAAATCAAACGTTAACCTCATATGGTAATTATGATGTGTTTTTTGCCAAACACGACGCCATTACCGGGGTTCACGAACCCCTTGAAAAACCTTTAAACCAACTCACCATCTACGCCAACCCCACCACCGGCAAATGTACCATCAATATCCCGGATGAATTTTTGCAAGAGAAGCAAACCAATCTGCAGGTCTTTAATTCGATAGGTAAGTTGGTTGAGAGGACTGCAGTAACCCTATTGGAAGGGAAGATCAGTTTGAACTTAGAGGGGCAAGCCGATGGGATATACCAAGTTATATTGTTGAACGGAGAGAAAGTCTATGTGGGCAGGGTGATAATTGAGTAATATTGCTCACATTGAATGAGCTATAAATGGTTGAGAAGTAGGTATTCCACTATGCGTTATTAAAATATAAACTGTGCCTAACAAAACAGATAAGCCCCATGCTACATACTACCAGGATTGCCAACGCAATCCCGAAACCACCGCAAATGGCTTAGCTGAAAAGTTATGCACAAATGAGATAAAACTAAGAAACTGTTTTGAATTTATTTTTCAATTCTGTTAAGCATCAGTCGAATCATTGC
>CAZKCK010000496.1:0-2092 GCA_964550695.1 uncultured Bacteroidales bacterium
GGTTCCCTGCCTGACTGCCGTCAGGCAGGCAGGGATTGCCTATCGGGGCTACAAAATTAATTACAACCCTCTGATAATCAAACTGATTTTAGAGGGTTTTTTCTTTGGGGGACGGTTTGGGGGTCAGAAAATCATAAAACAAATTCAAAAAATTCTACTTTTTTTGAACACCAATCCTGCCTGGAATAAAGTCCTGTCTAACCTGAGATGCACCCTCCGCAATCGTTTGCAATCACAAAAACTTAAATAACAGGTGAATAGATTGAAACCTCAATGCAAATACCACGTATACCATTCCACCGTCCAAGAAAAAATAGATAATTACATACATTGACTTCCAATTCCTTTGCTCAAGCCCAAAAAACTGACATTGAATAAACATGCTCTCATAGGTTTCATTATCTTTTCCTTTTGGGGGAGTTGTCTGGCTTATGTTCAAAGGAGAATAAAAAGGGTTTTGTCATGCATCAACATTATTTTTGGTAGCATTTCGAAAAAAACATTTGACAAAAACAACTCAACTGAATTACCAGACAAATTCCATTCTAGATATAAAAATACGGAAGTTCGCAATATTGCCAACTTAATAATATTAATCACTTTAATTTCTGTTTCAACCTCCACATTTTCACAGGATCAGGTCTATTGGAGAGCTGAAGCACCCAATGGGGAGTGGGAATGGGGAACAACTTGTGAATCATGGGGTACTGATGGAAATTGGTATTATTCAACCAGTGGGAATGGAAACAGGAAAAGGCCTGATTGCTTCACAACACCAAACATTATACATTTTGGCAATGCTTTCCAGCTCTCCATGAATTTAAACTCCGGCCTTGATTTCACAGTTAATAGAATAGAGTTTGAAAGCACCGGAGACAGAACGATAAATACAAATGCGTCCCGATCACTATATTTTAACCAAAGCTTAAGCGGAAATGCGAAAATTGAGAATAATACCGCTCTATCGACTCATACATTCAATGTCAATGTCAATATAAATCCGGGCACCTGGATGGAAATTAACCCTATCAATGGATATCTGGTCTTTAACAACCCAGTGGTTAATTTTAGCAGCAATACAATACACCTGTGGGGGTTTCAACAAGTAACATTTGCCGGCGATATCATTAGTAAAGCAGGTTCACCTGGCTTGACCATAAATCAAACCGTCAGGGCCGTATTTACCGGAATCTCAAAAACTTATAGCGGCACTACCACAATTAATTCTGGGGCAACATTGCAAATCAGCAGCAACCAATCACTTGGCGCAATTACATTAAATGCAGGAGGGACATTACTCGTTGATGCCGGATGTACCCTGACAATAACAGATACCTGGACGGGTGGCGGAACCATTGTAAACAACGGAACTATTGTCCTTGCCGGGCCATCCTTTTTCCCGGGTTCATCAACGCTGATTACAGCTATGAACAACCTGCAGATTAATAGCGCGGGTGGTGTAACCCTTGACAAACCCATAGCAGTTAGCGGTAATCTACTTTTAACTAACGGTATAATCACAACGTCATCAACCAACTTACTATCTGTTACAAATACTTCATCTCTCGCAATTTCTGGTGGTTCGGCATCATCTTTTATCAACGGACCCGTTTTATGGAGTTTACCAACAAACCTTGCAACAGGCTCAAATTATGCATTTCCAGTAGGGAAGAATGGTGCATATTTACCTATGACAATCATGGACCCAATCACAGGGCCAGCCAATACCACAATAGCAGCGGAATCATTTACAGGTGATGCGGGCGGTACCGCAGGAAACATTCCCGGAGTCGCGCTTGGTTCATTAAGCAATACGGAGTATTGGTCTTTACAATCAAGTGGCAGTTTAATCAATCATTCTGTGTCGCTTACACGACCAAGTGCCGTAAATCCGTATAACAGGATAGGCAGAAGTACCACGTTAATGGGCATATACTCATCCATCGGAGGAACTCCTTCCGGAAACTCAATAACTGGCTCAAACAATACAGGAGCCGGAGCATCACAATTTTTCATCCTGGCCGAGTCCGGCCCCATACAAGTTTCGGGCTCAAACACGCTCAGCAACGGTGACTACATGACCCTTAAATCT
>CAZKCK010000497.1:0-2057 GCA_964550695.1 uncultured Bacteroidales bacterium
GCCCGGTGTTCCGGTGAGTGCTATTGCTTCACCATTCACATACAAAGCACGTGTTCCGTTATTATTTACAGCGGCTATGTGATACCATTGCCCGGCAGATAAGATATCATTCTGCGTGGTCATACCATCGAAATCCAAACCATTGTATGGACTACTCCCTGATAGCCGCAAGTTAAAACCATTGGCTCCGCCGGTTTGGTATTTTGAAATAATTCCGCCCAGGAAATTAAATGCCTGTGGTTTGATCCATGCTTCGAGGGTATAATTGGTTGTAAAACCGAGCGATGAATGATCGGCAATTTCCACATAGTCGTTTGCACCATCAAAGGCTAAGGCTTTCCCGGGGAAATTATCAACTTCAATCCCATTCGCTGAAACTGCTTTGTATTTGGTTGATGCCCCTGCCGTAGCATGGCTGATATTTCCGGAATAGGCCCCGGTAGCAGGAAGTACTACCCTGATGAAAACCTCTTCCCTGATTTCTCCGTCCACAGGTACGATGTTGATGCTTTGCCCAAAACCCGATTCAGGCGAAAGCGAAACCATAAAATTGTCGGGACAGGTAACTGTGAGATTACCTGTGAGCGCTGAAGCCCTGATGCGATAACTCTGAGTGTTTTCATTACCAACTACCACATCAATAAAAGTTAAAGACGATGTTTCCTGCTGTTCGTAATGGATTAACTTACCATACATTTCACCAATCAAAAGATCGAGCAGCAGGTCGTTGTCAATATCTTTAACCATTGGCCTGGCACGGTCCCCGATATCAACAGACTGAAAATTAGTTGAAGCAAGTGAAAAAGTTTCGGAATTCAGGCTGCTTTGTTCATAGTGATACAAGTTGCCGGGATCATTGCCAATTAATAGATCCAAAAGTCCGTCGTCTTCAATATCAGTAAAAACAGGGCTTGCATAATTTCCTACATCAAGTGAAGAAAAATTACTTGTAATCAATGTAAATGAGGTTGAATTTATACTGTTTTGTTCATACCTGTATAATTTACCATCAGCATTTCCAACCATTAAATCCAATAAGCCATCATTATCCAGATCAGTGATTGTAGGATATTGTCGCTCTGTAGTGATATTTGAAACAAAACTGCTGGTAACCAATGTAAAACCAGTAGAATTAACGCTGTTTTGTTCATAATAATTCAGGTTTGCATCAGCCTCACCTATGATAAGGTCAAGAAGATTATCATCACCCAGATTTGTAAGACAAGGTGTGGCAAAATAGCCTATATTAATCGAGCCCAAATTGCTGTTTACCAGGGTGAAGGAATTTGAATTTTGTGAAACCTGTTCGTAATAGTTAATGTTGCCATCAGATTCTCCGATCAGCAGATCGAGGAACGGGTCCCCGTCAATATCGGTAAACGTGGGCGCTGAACCCGCACCCACATCAATCGAATTGAAATTATTGGTTATTAGTGTGAAACTTGGAGTATTGCCAATCAGTGTAAAGTTTGGAAGCGCCCCTTCCTCGTTTTTACATACCATAAACTGGCTAAAAGAATTAATCGCGGAAAAAGTTGCTTTGTTGTTCACGGCATCCACCGAGGTGGCTTCAGTTAGAAACGACCAGGCGCCATCAGAATTTCGCGGGCGGGTGTACAACTTGATCCTTGTGGGTATGCTTTGGTCAATGGCCAACAGGTCTTCGCTGATGGTAAAGGTAAGGCTTGTATTAAAGCTACCGGTACCATAGCGGTTTACAAGCCAGTACTGTGAATCGAATGCAATATCAACACCCGTAGGATTTACGTTGGGAGCCGTTTCAAGTTTAGTGGCGGTAATAACAGCCCCGTTTTGTGATGTGAAGTTCATGGATAAATCCGTTCCTGTAAAATTTACCACACCGTTGGCTTCCGTTTGGGAATTGTGTGTTCCTATTGCAAATGGAATGGTAGAGGTTACCCAGTCCGAATTGTCCATGTTATTAAGGGTTCCGTTGCTGTTGTGATAGCCATCCATTGTCACGGTACCGGAGCCTTCTTTAAACTGCCAGTAACTCAGCAGGCCGCTTTCCGATCCGCTTAAAGGAAGGTACATGC
>CAZKCK010000498.1:0-2048 GCA_964550695.1 uncultured Bacteroidales bacterium
TTTACGATATATATGGAAGCCTTGCGGTTGAGAATGCCATGGAACAGGTACAAAAAAATTTAAAGTTTGAAATGGCTAAGACTGGTTCAAAAATTTCAAATCGTTACAGCCCAGGTTATTGCGGATGGACTGTTGACGAACAAAAAAAACTATTCAGCCTGCTGCCACCGGGACTCTGCGGCATTTCGCTTTCCGATTCTTGCCTCATGAAACCAATAAAATCAATCAGTGGATTTATTGGAATTGGGTCTGAAATTCGTCACAATGGATATAACTGCGAAGTGTGCGAAACTTCCCAATGCCTTTACCGCAACTTAAAACACAATGCGTAATCATGCTAATACTTTTAAACTTATAATTGAAGCATATGAACAAGAAACAGCAATTCGATAAATTACTTTCAGGTGAACTCCAGTCAATTGTGTTATTCAAACCCATACTGATGCACTTTGCCGCAAGGTTTAATAAAACCACTTATGGCCAACTAGCTTCGGATTACAAAGTGCTGGTTGAGTCGAACATACGCTGTATGGAATACTTCGACCTTGATACAGTGAGCCTGATCAGCGACCCGTACCGCGAAACGGCTGCATTTGGCGCCCATATTGAATTTGTTCCAGAAGGTGTTCCCAAGTGCCTGAACAAAGTAATTCAAAATGAGGATGATGCCAGAAACTTAGTGATTCCTGATATTTATAAATGTGAACGAACACGCGACAGGATTTCAGGAGCCGCCTACTATCAGAAACTCCTAAAAGGTACCGTCCCGGTGGGAGGGTGGATTGAAGGTCCGTTGGCTGAGGCCTGCGATTTGGCTGGTGTAAGCGAAATGCTGATGAATCTGATGTGTGATCCTGATTATTCAAATCTGATCATGGATAAATGTATGATTGTAGCCCGGGAGTTTGCAAAGGCACAAATAAATGAAGGCTGCGACTACATTGGAATTGGCGACGCAATTTGTTCGCAGATTGATGCCGACACTTATGATTTGTACGTTAAAGACAGGCATAAGGAACTCGTTGATCATATTCATTCGCTGGGTTCCAAGGCTAAACTGCATATCTGCGGGAACATTGAACATTTATTACCTGCCATTAGCAGCCTTAATTTAGATATTATTGATCTTGACTGGCAGGTTGATCTACTCAAAGCACGAAAAATATTGGGTAATCAAGTGGTAATCAAAGGAAATATAAACCCTGTTGTGATTCAGGAAGCAACCTCTCAATTTCTTGAAAATCTGGCAAATGAACTTATTTTACAAATGCATGGCCAAAAGTTTATTCTTTCAGGTGGGTGCGAAATCGGTGTAAATACGCCATTAGAAAATCTTATGAAATTGGCTGAACTTTCAACCAAAACTAAATCAATTAACACAAAAAAATAGCTTACTATGAAAATGAATATGACAGAATGGAGAAATTCCATTTTAACAAGTCCTGAAAAAATTGCTGTACCTGTTATGACTTATCCCGGGCTTCAGCTTATCGGAAAGTCGGTTATTGACATGGTCACGATAGGAGAAGTTCAATATAACTGCGTGAAAGCATTAACCGATAAATTTCCAGCCATAGGAGCAACAACTTTGATCATGGATTTGTCAGTTGAAGCAGAGGCTTTTGGCAGTCCTATTAACTTCAGTGAAAACGAAATACCCACAGTTTCAAAAAGATTAATCAATTCGTTTGAGCAAGTGGTTAACCTTAAAATTCCGGCGATTGGTGCTGGAAGAACACAAAGTCATTTAAACGCAGCCCGACTAGCTGCAGAAAATACCACAAACAGGCCGGTTTTCGGCGGTATCATTGGCCCATATTCCTTAGCCGGCCGTCTTTACGATATTACCGAAATGATGACAGCCATACTTATTGAACCTGAAGGCGCGCATGAACTCTTGAGCATATGCACCTCATTTTTAAAAGATTATGCGCTTGCATTTAAAAACGCAGGTTGCAACGGTATTGTGATTGCAGAACCGGCAGCCGGATTGCTTGCTGATTATCAATGCGAGGAATTTTCATCACAGTATGTAAAACAGATTGTTG
>CAZKCK010000499.1:0-2047 GCA_964550695.1 uncultured Bacteroidales bacterium
GGCATTGCTTCGCTTTCCGACAAATCTTTGTCACAGATCACCGTGCCGGAAGTTGAAGAAAAGGACCTGAAGAAGGGCGGGAAATTTGAAGGCTACGAAGGACACGATGAATTTGAGATTATCGGGAAATCCCTGGTAAGAACTTTCCCGATCAAAGCATCCAATGCCACCAAACGAACCCTCCACTACAGAATGAAGCCAGGCGAGGCAGGCTATATACTTTCTATTCAACAAACTAAAAAAAACTAAGGCTTAATATTTGTTTCCTGGTCAGTTCTTTTTTATATTTGTTCGGTGTATAACTTTATTAATTAAAATACTGCTATGAAAAAAATCGTCCTTTTGTTTGTATTTGCACTGTGCGTATCGACATTATCTTACGGACAGTTTGCCCTGGGTGTTAAACTCGGATATAACGCAAGTAAACTTTCTGCCAACGTTGACTCTATTAAATCAAGTTTCAACAGTGGTTTTCATATTGGAGTCTGGTCAAGGTTCAGAACCTTTCCGACGACTATATTGCCTATTATAAGTGGTTGGAAACAGAAGATTAAAATTGGGAGTGTTGATGTCCCTGTAATGGTTGGTTTTAAAATCATTCATTCTGATTTTATTACATGGAGGATCGAACTTGGCCCCCAGGCATCTTTTGTCGTTAACCAGAAAATCGAAGATGTGAATTCGGTCACAGGACCTATAAAAGACGCAAGTCTCAGTTCGGTTAACTGGTATGTTCTGGGAGGTACAGGTATTGATATTTTATTTTTAAAACTGGATATCAAGTATCAATACGGGCTCAACCAGCTGGTGAAGGATGTTGAAACAACAGGTGGAACAACGACTTCCTCTTTTGACTCAAAAAACCAGATGTTCGTAGTATCCCTCGGATTTAAAATCCTGGGTAAAAAATAAACAACGAATCTTTGTATAAACCCCGGACATAAGCGACCGTTAAGTTGCCTTGATCGGGGTTTTTATTTTCAGCAGAACTGAATATCCATCATTTGGTCATTTTAAACTCCGCCCATACTGGCCAATGGTCGTAAATAGTTTTTGATGTGAAACAACTGTCAACTCCCCAGTGCCCCGTATAATATGATTTGGCCGGCAGGGTCAGGACAAAGCGGTCGTATGCACAGTCACTTTTTGCCGAAAGGTTGGTTTTTGTGTCATCGGGAACGATCCAGTAATAGCCTGGTCCTCTGATGGTCAAACGGTCGAGTTCCTCCGGCTTTGCGTAGGTACACGAGGCATTGAAGTCGCCCAGAACGATGAACTCAGTTTCGCCGGGAAATCTCTTTTTTGCCCATTTCACCACTTCATCCAGGCAGCCGGTTTCTTCAACCGCCCTGTCGGGTGCTGTGTGAATGGTGATCAGCACAAAGGAGAAAGTTCCTGTTTTGGTTTTAAACCTGGCAATGTAGGGCTCACGTGCAAAGAAATCATGTGCCGAATCATTATAAAGAATAGGAGGCTTCATCAGGGAGAACATGGCGCTATCGTAATAAAAGGCATATTGTTCCCTGGATGTTTTATCATCTGCCTGTTCTCCGGTTAGCTTGCTGCAAGCGACCGCATAGTGTTTATCCCCGCTATTATTGATGATATCCCTGAATGCCCCGGGCACCACACCGGACACATCCGAGATTTCCTGTACCGCCACAATACCATATTTTCGCATGATCGCTGCCAGGACGTTTATACGCGACGAATCGCTCAGTTTGGTTTTTCCGAAATTCTGAATGTTGAAGGTGGCGATGCTGAATGTATTGGATTGCTGCGAGAATGCCGGGCAAAATAAACCCAGGGTAAACATCGAAATTCCCGTCAATATTTTCAGATGGCGGATGAGGATACGGCTGCCTTTACTTTGTATCATGGGATGAATTTTTGGGCGGATCAAATCTACCAATTATTCCTTCGTTCACCACCTGCATTCTGTTAATCCCCGGATACAAAAAAACCCGGGAGTCTGACCTTGAATGGCCAATCCTCCCGGGTTGAGGTTAAAAAACTGTTATGCTACCTTGTTTTCACAAGTTTGAAG
>CAZKCK010000500.1:0-2045 GCA_964550695.1 uncultured Bacteroidales bacterium
CATAAGGTCAAGGAGGCTGCCTACGATGTGGTTCAGTCGAAACATCAAAAAAGTGAAGCATTTACCACCTATTTTCCAAAGATAAATGCCAATGCTTTCACATTCAAAGCATCAGACTATCTCGTAAAAGCAACAATTCCCCAGATGAACCTGCCGGTTTATGATGGAAACCCGATGAACCTGTTGAACCCGACGCAATTTGCCTATGTGCCGGCAATACCTGTAAATCTGCTTGATTACATGAATGTTGCGACAGTTATAGCTACGCAGCCCATATTTGCAGGGGGACAGATCATCAATGGCAATAAGCTAGCCAGGGTTGGATATGAGATAAACCGTGAAAAGGAAAACCTGACCCGTATTGAAGTGATTGTGAGAACGGAAGAGCTCTACTGGACTATTATTAACTTACGGGAAAAGACCAAAACGCTGGAGAGCTACCGAAGGTTGCTGGATACACTACAACGTGATGTGTCTGTTGCGCACAAAGCGGGACTTGTGCAGCGCAACGACCTTTTAAAAGTCGAACTTAAACTAAATGAGGTTGATGTAAACGCGCTGAAACTCCGAAATGGCATAGACATGGCACAACGTGCGCTTTGCCAGCAGATCGGAATCACCTACAACAGTTCGCTAACACTCATTGATCAGGAGACCGACCCGGCTTTACCACAACAATTTTACACCCAACCGGAAACGGCGGTTTCGAACCGGTCTGAAATTAAGATGCTTAACCAGGCTGTGGTTGCCGAAGAGCTGCAGAAAAAGATCTCTGTTGGTGAAAACCTTCCGACAGCAGCAATCGGGGTTGCCGGTTTTTACATTGATGCCATGAACAGCGCAAACACCAATGCCGTGGCTTTTGCAACGATCAGCATACCCATTTCCGACTGGTGGGGCGGTGTTCACAAAATTAAACAAGGCAATGCGAAGGTGGAAATTGCACGCAACAGGCTGGCAGAAACATCCGAACTGCTTGTTTTGCAGATAGAACAGGCGAACAATGAGTTGAACGAGTATTACTTCCAGGTTGGAATTGCAGGCAAGTCGGTTGAACAGGCAGGGGAGAACCTGAAAGTTACCAGCGATAATTATAAGGCAGGTGTATCATCCATGTCAGATCTGCTTGAAGCACAGTCTGTTTATCAGAATGTGCTCGATAATCTCACGGAGGCAAGGTGCAATTACCAGGTAAAAAAAGCAAAGTATTTGCAGGCAACCGGAAAATATGTTCAGTAGAAATTGGAAAATAAGCAACTGTGACAAGGTCAGTTTCTTTTTTATACCTTTGCCGATGCTGATCCAGCGATCTAAAAAATAATTGAATATGAAACAGCTCCTGATTGCATTTTGCTTTATCGTTTTGCTACAAACTGCTGCAAGTGCGCAAGCTACCTGGAAATCGCCTGACTACAAGCCGGAACCTTACCGCAAGGTGATGGTTCTTGCCAGGATAACGGATGTGGCTGCAAAGAAACAATTAGAGGATTTTTCTGTCAAATATCTGAATGATAAGGGAGTCGTTGCGATACCTGCTTATGCTACAATTCAGCAATCGAACGTGATGACGAGGGAGGCATTTCTTGCCATTGCAGACTCTCTACAGGTTGATGCCATGCTCGTTTATTCGGTTAACGGAGCAGAACAAATGGTTACAAGTTCTCCGACCCTGAGTGTTGGTGTCGGTGTTGGCATGTATGGCGGCTATGCAGGTGCCAGTGTTCCGATTGCAGGGGGCGCCAAAATGGTAACTGTTGTGAAGCTCAGCGTATATTTTTACAACAGGGCATCCACAGATGAGCAGTGGGCCTGGCAATTGAGCGGATCGTTGGAAGACGGCACTGAAAAGCTTGCTTACACTTTTGCAAAGTCAACGGTAAAAGCAATGATTAAAGATGGAATGTTTCTTAAAAAATAATCCTCATTTGTTATAAACCAATAAATTTCCCAACATGAAAAAAGTAAGCTTTTATTTATTTCTTGCACTCGCATTTACTTGGACATTAACAAGTTGCAGCAAGTCAGATTCTGAACCTGAAACCGAC
>CAZKCK010000501.1:0-2044 GCA_964550695.1 uncultured Bacteroidales bacterium
CCTGATACATTTGCATAGCCGGAAAAAGCATTGGTTGTCCCATAGTTTGTAATGCTGTTGGCCTGGGATCCACCTGTCCCTCCAATATCCAGACCAGCATTATGGTCGGCTGATGCGGTTGGCCCAACAACAACGATTCCTAAATTGACGTTACTAATAGAGTTACCATAGATCTTTAAACCGCTATTACCTCCGGCCGCTGTTGTCGCTGTCGCAGATGTCGTAATTGTAGTAGCTGAATGAGTTGAATTGCTGTAAATCCCGAATGTATTTTGATAAGTGCGGTTAAGTGAAATATTACAATTCTTAATGGTGTTGAATTGCGCACCGTTTGTGGTTGTGGCATAGAACAAGGCCACCCCGAATTCTGTCATGTTATTTGTTGCAGCAGCAGTTGTGGTATTTGCAGCATTTTCAGCCATGGTAAAACCATCGATGGTGATGTAATCACCTCCGACAATTTCAAAAATGGCATCATGCAGAATACCGGATGTTTGCGGGGTAGGAGCAGTAATCGTACTTGTAACGCCATTTATTGTAATGGTATTGGCTACTGTTCCGGTGGCCGTAATCGTATATCCGCCAACTGGTGCAGTTTCATTACCTGTCAGGGTAATGACTACCGGACTGTTAATGGTAGCTGCGTTTAAGGCAGTTATTGCTAGTGCAAGACTCGTGTATGTCGGTGCAAGTCCAGAACCACTGTTTGTGGTCACTTGTGCATTTGCCTGTTGCATAAACATACTTGTGCTGAAAGCAACAGCAGCTAAAAAAAGTAAAAATTTTTTCATAATAACGTGGTTTGTGTTTGGTTACAAAACTTGTTAATTCTAAGGGGGAATATATATAGTTTGATTTCTTGCAGGGGTGGGAGGGAAGTGAAATGAGCAGCGGTTGCCATGTTAAGAGGTATGATTCAACGCAATAACAAATGGAATTTTGCCTGATGAACGAAGACAAGGGCCAAATATAAAATAATTTTACATAGAAATCACCAAAAACAATAATTTGGATTGGTTATGAACAACGGGGGGGCTTGATGCCGGATCGGAGGATGTTTTTCTGCGCCGGCTTAAAGGCCGGGAAACTCATTCGTGCGGCAGGACCCATTGCATTTTTTCCGGGCAGAAGAGGCCGGAAGCATTTTTGCTGTGCCGTTTGCCAGGCTCCAGGTTAAAACCTGGAGCCAGATGACGCGCAAAAAGAACGTCTCATCCAGGTTAAAACCCGGAGCCTGATGAAATGCCAAATAATTCAGATGTGTGCCGGCAGGCACATGATATGGGTAGCAAGCATCAGGTCATCTATCCATTTCGTACCGTACGGTACGAAATATCACCCGGCCAGCCGGTTAGCTATCCATATCCAATCCCTGACGGGATTTCCGATAATTCGTCAAATGCGGTTTATTTGGCGCCAGCTGAGAATTATTGATTATAAATGGATTAATTGAATCCATATCAGCCAAATGTTTTGCCGGATTGTTGAAAAAATCCCTGGTTTGTTGTATTACCTTTTCCTGAAAACCCGATTAAGCAGAAAATGGCAATATGGAAAAGATAGAAGACTTGATTGTGTTACCTGGATTTCCGCACGATTTTATGTTCGAACTGACAAAACCGGAATGGGAAAACTTGAGGTCACAAATTGTGACCTCAAGTTGGGGCGGCACACGGTATCAGCCGTATGTATTTACTGAACAGGGTGTTGCAATGCTTTCAGGTATTCTGAGATCTGCACATGCCATTCAGGTCAACATTGCGATCATGCGGGCATTCGTCCAGCTCAGGCTGTTCCTGGAATCCAATATGGAATTTGCCAGGAAACTGGACGAACTGGAAAAAGCAGTTGCCGGCCATGATGAAAAAACCGGGATGATATTACAGGCGATCAGACAGATGATCGGAAAAAAAGAGGAGCCGTTGCCTCCCAGGAGGCCAATAGGATACTAATTTTTAACCTGTTCATTCTTCGACAGCACCACCATCCTCGCCCCGTGAGGCCTGGCCTTCATCTCAAATGGCCGCGAACCTTGCCGAGGTCG
>CAZKCK010000502.1:0-2024 GCA_964550695.1 uncultured Bacteroidales bacterium
CTGGCCGAGAATTCGGGGGCATACATGCATTCAATATTTGTGAATCCATTGTTGTAATGCCCCTTCTGGCTGATTCTGAGCGAATACTCAAACACAAAGGTTCCTTTGGGCAGGTAGCTGAAAAAGAAGTGTGTGGCAGCATCGCGCGTGGTCTGGTAATAGCCCAGCCCGTCACGGTAATGGTACCCGGATATCACATCCACAGGTTCAAACCCGGATGCCCTCAGGTCCTTCATGTGCACAAATTCCATGGCACGATCAGTCCGCAGCACAATTCTTACCACAATCTTATCTCCCGGAGCAAGGGTTTTTGATTTTGCAACCGGTTCAAGTACCGGCCCTGAGGGTGTCTGGCGTTCAACAAACAGTTTTTTCTCAAGGCTGAGGGGCGAAGAAGCTGGCTTTACCTTGTCGTAGTCTTCAAAATACTGGAGGTAAACGGCTCCCCAGGCAATGTGGTTGTTGGGGTTGGCAGCGTTCAGATGATCAATGCCTGCCGGAATCTCGTTGCCGGTCCATGATTTCTTAAAATATCCGGTTCCCGGCTCCGAGCCTGAATTTGCAACCGGTGACAACAATCTGCCTCCGGCTTTTAAATCAACAGGTTTGTTATCTGCCAGCATATCCGTTCCCTGAAGCATCAGGGCATACACGGCTTCGGCTGTGGCTCTTCCGTTCTCCCAGGCCTGGGTTTGTTTTTGTTTCAGCAGCCAGGTTTTCATTTCATCCACAGCTTTCATATCGCCCGAAACCTCGGCAAAGGCTTCAATAAGCTGTGCCTGTGTTTCAATGGGTGCCTGGTACCAGTACCAGCCATGGTCTGCGCGCCAGTACATGCCCATTTCATCGTTGTGTATGGCCTTTTCTGCCAATGATTTCATGATAAGGTTGGCAGTGGCGGTTTGGTTGTAGCGGTTGAAAGCAATGGCCAGCATAGCCTGCATATATATGCCCTGCCCGGTCCAGTTTTTAAGGGCGAGTTTTAATGAATGGCTGTGGGCTTCATTGAATCTTGCTTCGAGTGGGAAAAGTTTGATAAAGAGGCTGCGGGCATACAGATACTGTGGATCAAAATAGCTGTTTTCAGCATTGGGATGCAGTTTGAGATTTTCGAGATATTGATTGTAATCTTCCAGCATGCGTTCATCGCAATAGGTTACAGCCTTGCGCAGCATTTGTTCCAGACCGCCGAAATCATTTAACTGCAGGGCATTGCGTTGCAGCAGCCGGCCAAAACCAATAATCATCTGTTGTGTGATGTAACGTGAATCGGGCATTCCTTCAAACCAGGTAAATCCTCCATTCGTCAACTGCAACTTTGTAAGTTTGGCCAGCGTATTCTCCTGACTGTTGCGGATGTTGTTGGTGTTGAATAACAAGGCAATATTATTTTTCTGCCGCGTTTCGTCCTGTGCCTCGGTTACCCAGGGAGTTTCATCGAGTAAAACCGATTTCAGTTCCTGATTTTTTTGCAGGTTCGATGTAAGTGCATCCGGGAAAGCAGTTTTCCAACTTTCAAATGTTTTGGCAATCAACGGATTTGAATTGGCAATTTTAGCTGCCAGCGTATTGGCATAAAACACCCTGAAAATGGCATCGGCACATTCGTAGCGGGGCTCAGCCAGGTAGGGGAGGGCCTGAACGGCGTACCATGCCGGATTTGAAGTGAACTCCAGGCTCAGTCTGCTGCCTGATTTGCCCAAAGCTGTTTTTGGAAAATCAAATGCAAAATTCTTGTTCTGTAAAGCGTTCACGTACATCGGGTATGAATTTGTAAGCCACACCTGATTGGTGAGCACGGGAAGCTGTGCTTCCATGCCATCCGAAAAAGCATCCGATGAAGCCGTAACACGGTATCCTACCACACCGGGATCGCAGTTTACGGTTATTTTCCATTCCACATTTTTACTTTCGCCGGGTGCGAGCTCCAAAAGTTTTGATGTTTTTTCGGGTTGAAGCAGCAGGTTTACCGGACTGTTATCAATGGAGTTGAAAAAGCTTAATACAGCATTCACCTTCTGGCT
>CAZKCK010000503.1:0-2021 GCA_964550695.1 uncultured Bacteroidales bacterium
CCGGCAATAAGCCGTGCCACTTCAGCATACAATTCATGATCAGGCAAACCGCTTTGCTGAATATCCGACAGTATGAGCGTTTTTTTCAGGTGCTGGTTTTGCTGGTTCAGAAAATCGAGTGCAATGGCCAGCGAATTCAGGTCAGAGCTATAACTGTCGTTGATAAGCGAACAATTGTTGATGCCCTCTTTGAGTTCCAGCCGCATTTCGACTGGCTGCAGTTTTTTAAACAAGTGGGCAATATGGCCGTCAGAAAACCCGGCAAATAAAAGATAAACCCAGCAATGAACTGCATTTTCAACTGAAGCTTCGTCAGTGAATGGAATTGAAATTTTTTTGGATTCGCTGCCGGAAATCAGGAGTGGCCCGTGTGCCCGGGCTGTGATAATGCTTCCGGTATCAGTTTTTTCGATTGAAACAAGTTCAAGGCAAGCTCCGGGATTGAAACCCCAGTTTAGCTTCTTAACAGTTTTCAGACTTGCTGATGCTGTAATCATTGTTGCAACCACTTGCTGATCAGCGCTATATATTAATGTTTGCGCATCAGTAAAAAGCAAAAGCTTCTCGGCTACCTTTTGTTCTATATTCTGAAAATTCTCAGCGTGGGCCTGACCGATGTTGGTAAAGATTCCAACAGTTGGCTTTATGATCTGTTCAAGTCGGTGCATTTCATCAGGCAACGAAATTCCTGCTTCAAAAACAGCCACTTCATGTCTGGAATTCATTTGCCACACTGAAAGCGGAACCCCAATCTGTGAATTATAGCTTTTGGGATTTGCCACAACTATCTGATCTTCTGATAATAGTTGCCGAAGCCATTCTTTTACGATGGTCTTGCCATTGGAGCCCGTAATGCCGATTACCGGTATTTTGAACAATGATCTGTGATACGCCCCAAGTGCCTGCAAAGCCCTGAGTGTATTGTTAACCAGTATAATATTTGAATTGCCGTTGATTTCGTCATCATCCGGTATTTTGCTCACAACAAAACTGCGCAGGCCTTTGTCAAACAACTGCCTGATATACTCATGACCGTTGTTGCGGTCAGAATTGAGTGCAAAAAAAAGTGTATCATGGGCATGCGTGAGTTGCCGGCTATCAGTGAGCAGGTTATTTATTTCAAATAGTTGATTGGTACAATGAACGAGTGTACCATTCACAACTGAAGCAATTTCGGAAATGGTGCAACACATGCCTTATAAATTATTCCCCATCACCCGGCATCGGGTCAGACCTTTTTAACGGATTGGCCGTAAGCTGTTTGTATTCTGACCTGTTGCGGTAAATCCGGATGGCTGTAAACAGTGCACTGAGCATGCTGGTGGCTGAGGCTTTATCCTGACCTGCAATTTCATAGGCTGTACCATGAGCCGGCGAAGTACGAATAACCGGCAATCCGGCGGTAAAGTTCACACCTTCACCTTCCGAAAGGATTTTGAATGTTGTCAATCCCTGATCGTGATACATGGCCAGAATGGCATCAAAATGAACGTAATTGCCTGATCCAAAGAAACCATCAGAAGAAAATGGCCCGTAAACCAACATTCCCTGCCGGCTGAGTTTCTCAATCACCGGGTTAATGACCTGCTGTTCTTCGGTCCCAAGCAGCCCTTCATCCCCTGAATGCGGATTCAGGCTCAGGACAGCAATCTTTGGTTTCTGTATTCCAAAATCAATCTTTAAAGAATCGTGCAGAATATTCAGCTTGCTGATCAGTTTTTCAGCAGTAATTGACTTTGCAACATCTTTAAGTGCCAGATGCCCGGTAACGGTACCAATGCGCAGTTTTCCTGCAACCATCAGCATCAGCGAATCCTTTGCCCCGAATTTATCTGCCAGATATTCAGTATGTCCGGGAAAATTAAACGTGGGCGACTGAATATTTTTCTTGTTAATCGGACCAGTTACCAGCACATCGATGTTCCCTGCCTGAAGGTCGGCAACAGCCATTTCAAGTGCCAGAGCAGCAAGTTCTCCGGCAATGGCGGTTGATTTACCAATTTCAACCCTGATTTCCTTAT
>CAZKCK010000504.1:0-2006 GCA_964550695.1 uncultured Bacteroidales bacterium
GATGAATTTAATTGAACATACCGGCAGTTATATGTTGTTGATGAAGCAGGTATTGGGCCGGCCCGATAAGTTCAAGGTTTTCAGGAATCAGTTATTTCATGAGTTTCAGACCCTTGGCTTTGATTCGATGGGCATCGTGGCCATTATTTCTGTATTCATGGGTGCGGTGGTAACCATACAAACAGCGTATAATATCGACAGCCCGCTTATTCCGCTGACAATGATCGGGTTCACGGCCCGGCAGTCGGTTATTCTTGAGTTTTCACCTACCATTATAAGTCTGATACTGGCTGGCAAAGTAGGATCGAGGGTAGCTTCAGAAATCGGTACCATGCGCGTAACGCAGCAAATTGAAGCGCTTGAGGTGATGGGAATTAATCCGGCGAATTTTCTGATTTTTCCCAAAATCATCGCAGCAGTACTCTTCAATCCGGTGCTGATTGTTTTCAGCATTGTGCTCAGCCTGTTTGGCGGATGGTGCGTTGGCTGGCTCACTGATTTGTATACACCTCAGGATTACATTACCGGACTCAGATACTCTTATGAAGGATTCACGGTTTTTTATGCATTAATTAAGACAGTGGTTTTTGCGTTTATTATCACTTCAGTATCAGGCTATCAGGGTTTCAGGATAAGCGGCGGCGCCCTTGAGGTCGGGCAGGCCAGCACGCTGGCTGTGGTTCATTCAAGCATAGCAATTATTCTTTTTAACCTGATACTCACACAATTGCTACTCACATGATCAGAGCGGAACATATCAATAAATCTTTTGGGGGCAAACAGGTTCTGTACGATGTGTCGACAGCATTTGAACCTGGTAAAACCAACCTGATAATCGGCCAGAGCGGTTCTGGTAAAACCGTCCTGATGAAGTGTACGGTAGGCCTGCTACAGGTTGATTCCGGTGAAATTTACTATGATAACCGTAAGTTTTCAGGAGCTAACAAACAGGAGAAGAAAGAAATACGCAAGGAAATTGGGATGTTGTTTCAGGGAGGCGCCCTGTTCGATTCTCAGAATGTGGAACAAAATATTAAGTTCCCGCTCATTATGTATTCTGAAATGACCCCGGGTGAAATGCAGAAACGTGTTGATTTTTGTCTGGAACGTGTAAACCTTCAGAAAGTGAATAAGTTAATGCCTTCTGAACTGAGCGGTGGGATGGTAAAGCGCGTGGCCATTGCCAGAGCAATAGCCTTAAACCCGCGTTACCTGTTTTGTGATGAACCTAATTCTGGTCTCGATCCTCAGACTTCCAAACTGATTGATGATCTGATTTCTGAAATTACCCATGAGTACAACATCACCACTATTGTGAATACACACGATATGAACTCAGTACTTCAGATTGGGGAGTCTATCAATTTTATTTATAAGGGCAAGTTGTGGTGGAAGGGTGATAAAAATTCTATTCTTAACAGCGGAAATGCTGAATTAAATGAATTTGTGTTCTCTACCGAACTTACCCAGCGTTTACGCAAATAATAATGATGATTCATGTTTTTTCAGATAGAATTTACACATAACCAATTTTTCAGATTGTATGAATTACGTTGATGCCATCATAGCCATACCTTTAATTTTCTTTGCCTTCAAGGGGTTTATGCGCGGATTGGTTGTTGAACTGGCTTCGCTGGCCGGCCTCATCCTTGGAATTTATATTTCCTATCATTTTTCTGACATAACAATGCAATACCTTGCCCTGGTAATCCATACAAAACCAGCTTATCAGCACATGATTGCCTTTGCCGTCACTTTTGTTTTGGTACTGCTGATTGTTCACCTGATTGCCAAACTGATCGAAAAAGTAGTTGATCTGGTTGCCCTGGGGTTTTTAAACAAACTGGCAGGCATAGCCTTTGGTATATTAAAAGGTGCATTGATTATCAGCGTAGTGATTTTTGTGATTGATACTTTCTCGGGAGGATCGCTTCCTGAAAATAAGGATACCAATGAATCTGTCTTGTTTAAACCAGTTGCAGCGCTGGCTCCGTTTGTGATCGGGA
>CAZKCK010000505.1:0-2002 GCA_964550695.1 uncultured Bacteroidales bacterium
TTATTTACGGAAATATTAACCGACCCGAAATACGCTTGCCATCATATGAAATGGAGGGCTTGGAACCTCCTCCGCCTTTTTTTGCCTTGGGATCAATGCTGATCATTGTGGTGGTATTAAGCAGAAGATCGCGAATAAAAACATTGTTGGTTGAAACGCCTTTTTCAACTACCGAAAGATTACTGGCCGCCGATGTAAAAGCGATCAGGTTTCCATCACCCGAAACCGAAGCCTCATAACTTTCCGCATCAGCCGCAGTGCCGTTTTTACCCATACTAACCATTTGGATCTTGCCGGTAGCAGCGTGCCAGACAAAAACATCGCGCAATCCATTTTTATCACCATCTGTCAGGTTGCTTGAATGTGATTCGAAAGCTACCGATTTTCCATCCCCCGAAATGGCAGGATAATAACTATCAGCGTTTCCTTCCTCACCGCTGGCAGACGAGCTTATCAGTTTGGTGATACCCGTGTTGCGGTCGCGCCAGAATATCTGCCGGTGTTTACCAGAAGAACCTGCAAAAGTTGCAGAGGAGACAAAAACAATATAGCGACCGTCTTCACCTTTAGACCCGCCAACATCCGGATCAGAGCTTTCGTAAAACGTGCTGAATGTTTTGTCATCCGAGCTCCGGCTCACATGGTCGTAGGTATAATCGCAGCAAACATGCAGCTTATCTGAGGTTTGTGGCATAACACCGTCACCACCCCTGTAAATGTAAGCTGTTTGCCCTACTGGACTCTTTTTAATGGTAACCTTGAATTTAGCCCCATCCAAAAGAGGGACCGGGAAGTTAAAAGTATTGGAAGCAAAGGTTTTTCCGCTTTCTTTCGGGAGGGTTAGGGAAAGGTCGTTTTTGCCATTGTTCTGCAACACTATGGTTGTTCCGGCCGGACCACTGAAAATTCCGTTAAGCGTTGAACTCCCGGCAGCCGGCTTTCCCGCAGTTTTTGTTAATTGCTGAGCCCACAGGCCTGGCAATAATGATGCAAGGGCAAGGAATAGGAATAATTTTTTCATAGGACAGTTTCAATAATTTGAATTAGCCTCTCCCCCCATCCCCCTCTCCTTCAGGAGAGGGGGTGAAGGGGGTGAGGTGCTTGGTGAATTCCCCGGGGCCTAGTAACAAGGATTATTTCCCCAGCATGTTTTTTAATACATCAAAATCAACGGCTTTCATTACTTCCACCATGGCGTTACCCGATATTATAAACTTATCGTCACCCTTAATTGTCACTGAAAAAAACTGTGGTGATGATTTAGGCAATTTGTTATTAAAATATCCGGGGTTTGGTTGGATGAGTACCCGTCCGAAAGGATCGTCATCGGTAGTAAACAGGTAAGATAAATATTCATTAGGATCCTGCTTTACAATGGAAGGTTGATTCAATTCTTCAGCAGGCAATTTTAATTGAGTTTCAATTTTATCCAACGCATTCTTAAACTGTTCATTTGTTTTAATAATATTCTTCTCAGTGTTTCCTTTAGTGTACTCGTAATCCATTCTTAAATAATATTCTAGTTTTTTAGGATCATTTTTATACTCATGCTCTTTCCTTGCTTTCTCTTCCTCATTGCTTTTCAATGTTTCTTTTAAACTTGCCAGCGTTTCGGCTAATCCTTTCGATAACAATCGTTTCTGTTTTTCTAAAAAGGATTGCTTACTTACATAAGCGTAGGGTAGTTTGCCATTATAGGTAATTATCCAGGTACTACTTTTGCCAGACATATACATGCCCAGGTTAACATCTATTTCTTTAAAATACCAGTATCCATCTTTTTCAATTGGCATATCGGCCATCTCGTGGAATCCTTTACCTGAAAAATGAGCATTGGCACTAATGGTGTCATAAATTTCAGCATTAAAACTGTTGGCTACGATTTGAAAAGTGGTTGCTGTTTCATGGGCCGTTTTCATAATGTTGCCTTCGCAGAAATAAGGTAAAAATTTAATATCATATTGGTACCTATGGGCTGGGACATTGGGGTATGCCCTGCCAA
>CAZKCK010000506.1:0-2000 GCA_964550695.1 uncultured Bacteroidales bacterium
ATCACAAAAGAAATAAAGCTTGTAAAAAAGTCTCAAATAGAAGAGGCTGTGATTATATCAGCCACAAAAGCTGTTTCTACCACTCCATCCACGTTTCAAAATATTTCAAGAATTGAGATTGAAAAGCTAAATACTGGCCGCGACCTGCCTTTTTTGCTCGAAAATATGCCATCGACCGTCATTACATCCGATGCAGGTACAGGAATCGGCTATACGGGCATGTGGATCAGGGGAACGGATATGTCACGCATCAATATTACCGTTAATGGGATTCCATTGAATGATCCTGAATCACATCTGGTTTACTGGGTAGATCTTCCGGATTTTGCCAGTTCAACCGATAACATACAGGTTCAGCGTGGTGTTGGAACATCTGTTAATGGCGCTGCAGCATTCGGAGCAAGCGTAAACCTGCAAACCAGGCATCTTTCGGATGAGGCCTTCAGCGAAATCAACGCATCGGCAGGAAGTTTTAACTCTTTCAGAAACACAATTGCATTTGGAACAGGGCTTATAAACAATAAGTTTGCATTTGAAGGCCGGTTGTCAAAGATATCTTCTGACGGTTTTATTGACAGGGCAACATCAAACCTGAAATCGTTTTACGTTTCAGGAGGCTACTACGGTGAAAAAACAATCGCCAGAATCAATATTTTTTCAGGACATGAAATTACTTATCAGTCATGGGAAGGTGTACCTTCAAATATGCTTACCGGCAATCGCACCTTTAATCCTGCCGGATTATACACTACTGATATGGGTGATACCTTGTTTTATAAGAACCAGGTTGATGATTACCAGCAAGATCATTATCAAGGATTTATAAGCCATGAAATTGCCAATAATCTAATAGTTAACATGGCTTTACATTACACACACGGGTATGGATTTTACGAATCATATAAACAGGGCGAAAACTTTGCCGATTATGGTCTGAATAATATTATTAACGGAAATGATACCATTTCAGAGACAGATTTAATCAGGAGAAAATATCTTAAAAATGATTATTTCGGAGCTACATTTTCGGCTGTTTATGATAAAAAAGACAAATTGTGGGCAACAATTGGTGGTTCTGTTAATCAATACGACGGAAATCACTATGGAAGAATCATCTGGGCAAAACAGGCATCAAACAGCAATATCGATTACAATTACTATGAGAATTCAGGCGTAAAAAAAGATGCAAGCATGTATGCTAAAACAATTTATAATGTTCACAGAGACTATTCATTGTACCTTGACCTGCAGTTCAGATACATAAGTTATACCATGGAAGGGATACATGACAATCAGCTTAACCTTGACCAAAAACATAATTTTTATTTTTTTAATCCTAAAACAGGGATTACCAGGATGTTCAATAAAACAGGCAAGGCCTATTTTTCAATAGCAATTGCAAACCGCGAACCCAGCCGGTACAATTATCAGGATGCAGATACCCTTTATAAGCCCAAAGCAGAATTATTAACTGACTTTGAAGCAGGCTATGAATATGACAATCAAAAAATTAAAGCCGGTGTAAACCTTTACTTTATGAATTATAAAGACCAGCTTGTACTTACCGGAAAAATCAATAATATTGGATCACCCGTTATGACAAATGTTCCTGAAAGCTACCGTTTAGGAATTGAGTTTTCATCAAGGATTAAAGTGCTCAAAAACTTTGAGTTACTGGCAAATCTTACTTTGAGTCAGAATAAAATCAAAGATTTTACTGAATACATTGATAATTGGGACACCTGGACACAGGAAAAGAATTACATCGGTACGACGAATATTTCATTTTCACCTTCCATAATCGGCTCTATCAACTTTTTATACAAACCAACAAATAATACAAGCATTACATTAAACAACAAATACGTTGGAAAACAGTATATTGACAATACCTCAGCTAATGATAAAATTCTTAAACCCTACTTTGTTTCAAACCTGAGAGCTGACTTTTTATTCACCTTACCGCATCTGAAAAGCTGCAGTTTGTTTATTTCAGTCAA
>CAZKCK010000507.1:0-1984 GCA_964550695.1 uncultured Bacteroidales bacterium
GATGCTTTATCATGCCAGGTAATACATACACTCACAGAGCATAAGGCAAGTGTTCTCAGGGCAATATTTTCACCCAATGGAAAAAAAATTGTAACTGCTTCCAATGATAGTACAGCAAAAATATGGGATGCTGAATCAGGCAGGGAAATCCATACACTCAAAGGGCATGTGGGCCAAGTTTCCGAAGCAGAATTTTCACCTGATGGAAAAAAGATTGTAACTGCTTCCCGGGATAATACAGCCAAAATATGGGATGCTGAATCAGGCAAAGAAATTCATCCACTCACAGGGCACCATCTTTATGTTTACAACGCTCTATTTTCACCCGATGGAAAAAAGATTGTGACTGCTTCATATGATAATACGGTAAAAATATGGGATGCTGAATCAGGCAAGGAAATCCATTCACTCACAATGTTTGGGGATATAATTAGTAGCGTTGTGTTTTCACCCGCCTGCCCTAATGACCCTGTCGGAGGGAAAAGGATTTTGACTGCTTCTCATGATCAAACACCCAAAATTTGGGACGCTGAATCAGGCAAAGAAATCCATACACTCAAAGGACATGAAAGTGTTGTTTACAGTGCTATTTTTTCACCTGATGGAAAAATGATTGTGACTGCTTCCTTTGATAAGACATTAAAAATATGGGATGCCGAATCAGGTAAGTTAAAATATACGCTCACAGATCATGAGAGTGGTTTTTTCTTCGCTGTATTTTCACCGGATGGGAAAAAGATTTTGACTGATTCTAACGATGAAAACACAAGATTGTGGCTAACACCTGAAGGAATTATTGATTGGCTGGATACATCCAATATTTGCAGGCTTACTCAAAAAGATTTGGAAAACCTGGGTATTGAATTTATTGATTTGAAATATTCTAAAAAGTAAAAATTATGTATTCAGAAACCTTTAAAGAATTTTTTGAAGAAAGAAAATATCCTTAAAATCTTTAAGGTTGAAGGCGAACCCAATTGGGGTGAAAGTGTAATTATTGTAACCAAAAACAAAGAAATTTTAGCAAATGTACTGTCCGGGCAAAGAGATTTAATCTCGTTATCAAAAACTGAATGGAATGAATTATTAAACCCATCACCGCCAAACAAACTGATATATAACTATTTCATAAAACTGCACAATACCTTTAAAACAAAAGCACAAACCAACAGAAAGTATGATTCGGCTTTTGCAGAATTACTTCGATATTTAAAAGCAATGTGGGAAGCTAAACCTTCAAACGAGAAATCAGAACAAAACAGAAAATGATTAATATCGGGAATTGATTATTTGAGTTATCGATATTTTAACAGAGTTAAATCCTGATTCACTACTTTTGAATCTTAATAAATTTTAAAAAATGAAATTACTTACCCTTTTGCTTCTCATCATATTATCAGCTTCAGACTCATTTACAGGCAAAGTTGTCAAAATTACCGATGGAGACACGATTGTAGTTTTGACCAGCGATAACAAACAGGTTAAAATCAGGCTGGAAGGTATCGACTGCCCGGAATCAAATCAGGATTTCGGAAATAAAGCAAAACAGGCAGTTTCAGACCTTTGTTTCGGAAGAGAAGTTATAATAGTCAAATCTGGAGAAGATAGATACGGCAGAACTTTGGGCTATGTTTTTGTTGGTGATGTTAATGTGAACAAAGAACTGTTAAGGCAGGGTTTGGCCTGGCACTACAAATACTTTAATAAAGATGAAGAGTTGGCAAATCTAGAGCAGGAGGCACGAAAAAAGAAAATTGGATTATGGTCGCATCCAAATCCTGTTGCACCTTGGGATTTTAGAAGAAAATGAAAAAATTTTGAAATAATTAGTATTATCAACTACAACTTTACGGTGTTCAACATTGACAAACTAATAGTTAAAACTAACCGTCCTTTTTAACTCCCATTCTTTCAGCCAAAGTCAAATCCGGGAAACTATTTTCACGTTTTGGTTTTTTAGTTCTGGTATATATAAATTCTTGAA
>CAZKCK010000508.1:0-1974 GCA_964550695.1 uncultured Bacteroidales bacterium
AGACACAAGGATCAGGCCTTCTGCAACCAGTTTTTCAAGATACGGCATTACATCAAGTTCACATTGTTCCCTTTCAACATTGTATTCGGCGATCAGCTTGCAGCACAGATCTGTAACAGTGAGAGGCTCGGTTAATTTTTCCCAAATTTCTGACCCAACCTGGTTCAAACCGTAATAGTTTCCTTTTTCCACACTCATCATTACAACCTCATTGTCCATTTTACTGGAGATGATCTGGGGGTTTTTTGAGATAACCGAATTCAGATTTATTGCCATATTTCTAATATTATATTTTGAAAATCAATTAATTAGTCCGATATTTTAAGGTGCAGAAAGAAAGCTATTCTTCGTGTAAAGGTATTTATTTTAAGCAAAGATTCAAAATTGGTAACGAATATACAAATTATTGTGTAACCAATAAAATATAAATATAACCGGACAATAATGTATCAGAATTCAGTTATACTGTTATCTTTATCCAGATAACCAAACATATGCATCACTTCTTTGTGATCATGAATAATTTTTGCAATCTGATTTTCGGAAAGTACAGCTTTCCAGTTTCCGGCTTTCCCATTTCTGAAAAATGCTTTGCTGCTTTGCAGTTTTTCCCTGAATCCAAAATCTCTTTCTGATTTTTGAAGATTTTCAATGGATGCCCCGGTAATTGCCTTTAAAAGAGAATCTTCATCATACTGTAAGTCAATAAATTCCAGAGCTTTCGAGAATGTCTGAAATGGCATGCTGATCAGGTCTTCATAGCGGATCACCTGTGTCCGTAATCCCGAATTCATCCAGCTTGTAACATGCTGGCTCCAGGTGCCGGGTTTCTCTTCCAGAATAGGATAAAATGCAACAGAGGCCGGATTTAATGAATAATTGCTGTCATTCATAGCGTCAATCATCTCATCAAAACTTCTGTTAAAATAATATGCATTTGAAACGGCTACATCCAACGGATTTCTTATCAGGTAAATACAACCAAAAGTGTTTTCAGACGGAAAAACAGCATGTCCTGAATCACAATTAAAAAAACTATCATGGGTTTTCAGATAAACGCATACGTCCGATTTATCTGACAATAAACGATATACGGATGGCCTTAGATTGTCAATCTCATCAGTGCTTAAATCCGATGAACTGATTCCTGAGAGTTCATCAAACATCTGTCGTGAATTAGCAATAGGCCCTGTCGCAAGTTGATTTAGATCTCCCTTATTGCCTTTTTCTGAAAGCAGAGAAGACAGGACAATCCTGAACCAGGTATTTCCGGAGCGGGGATAGGAAGCAAGCCAGACAAGATTTTTCATAACAGGGTCTCGACAAACGGATTATTTATGTAAATCAGCTTTTATAATTTCAAGAGTTTCATCCAGAAATGCCATTCCCTGCTGTCGTTCTACTGAACATAACCGTATAAGTGGAAGGATTCTGGAAGCACCTTCAAAAAACTCAGAATATTGGTCGTTATTTATATTCAGATAATTTTTACGGAATATTTTTCCCATTAAAAGCTCAAGCTTTTTATAACCGTTCAATTCTGTAATGGCTGAGTTTCCTTCATTTTTATATGAAAGCAGATATATCTGTTTTAATGGAACTTCCTGGTTTGCAAAATGATCACGGGTATTTACAATCATTTTTTTAACTTTTTGGCGTATGAACCGGGTTTCATCCCATTCTATGCCAAATTTCTCTGATGAATCACGCCAGAGTTTCATCATGGGGTATCCGGGCAAAACAACCGGAATCCCTGATGCATTGAGGCGTATAGCCGAAATATCATCTGAAATCATGAGCGATCCGTTCAACGTGCTGAAAGCTGAGGCCATGGTAGATTTGCCACTTCCTGACGGCCCTGAAAATATCACAGCTCCGTCACCGATCTTCACTGCACTGCCATGAAGTATCATCATTCCCCGCTGATGCAGGAGGGCTGCAATGGCCGATGCCCACAAAAAAATAATGATTTCG
>CAZKCK010000509.1:0-1971 GCA_964550695.1 uncultured Bacteroidales bacterium
AAAAATGCAAATATTCCCTACTCTTAATCGGCTGAAATGAAAAAGGTCACCTCATTGTTGAAAACTTTTTACACCTATATCAGGAATTGCCCTCAGTGCCCGCAGAATATGCCTTTTCCCCGGCGGACCGGAGAGTTTCTGGGTTTGAAAGCCATTCGCGCGTAATGCCATAACTATCAATCCTTTAACTGAATATGTTACAAGGCATCCGCCGATAACCATCCCGTGAGCGAGGGCAGCGAAAATCTCTTCGGACCAGAGTTCCGGTTGTGCATCGGGGCTAAATGCATCAAAGTAGATTAGATGATATTGTAATGGCTCCGGTACAAAATTTTCGACGGAATTTTGAATTTTTCGCAAGATAAAATGAGGAGAAACCGGTACCTGGATTCCCCATTCAGCCTCATGGAGCATATTAAATGCTTGTAAATAGTCAGCAGAGCCAAGGCAGGAGGGGTAATTCAGGGCGGTCCAGATTGATTTCTCAATAGGGTAGGGCTCAATGGTAGTGTAATGAACCCTAATCCCGGTCTTTTCAGCCTGGATCAGGGTTAGGAGTGCATTCAGACCGGTACCAAACCCGATTTCAAGAATTTCAAGGGTTTGGTTTTCCTTGTTATTCTGAAAATCAGGCTGTTCAATGAAATATTGAAACCCAGCATCAATAAAAATGTGTTTCGATTCCGTAATGGCACCAAAAGTGGAGTGATAATGCTGGCCTGCTTCAGGAAAGGCGATTGTGTCTGAGCCATCAGCAGTCCTGACAATTTGAAGATTTGAGTTCGCAAACCTGCTATCACTTACCATTTAGATTCTACCAGATTCTCGGATATTTATTCGGACTGTACTCGTGCATCATTTCGTATACCGTTTCAAAAACATCTTCGGCATTGGGGTTTGAGAAATAATCACCGTCGTTGGTATAGGCCGGCCTGTGATCATTTGCCGTCAATGTGCGTGGTTCAGCATCCAGGTATCGGTAACCACCCTGTTCTTCAAGCACCTTTTGCATCATAAATGCAGTTGCCCCGCCACTTCCATCTTCGTCAAAGAAGAGGATTTTATTGGTTTTTTTCAGGGATTTCAGGATTTCGTGGTTGATGTCGAATGGAAGTAATGTCTGAACATCAATTAGTTCAACGGAGATTCCAAAATCGGTTATTTGCGGAAGTGCTTCCTGGGCTATTTTTACGCAGGAACCGTAGGTAACAATGGTGATGTCTGAGCCTTCATGGAGCACTTCCGGCACTCCGAGCGGAATCCGGTAGTTGCCGATGTTAGCCGGCATCTTTTCTTTAAGCCGGTAGCCATTCAATGGTTCAATGACCAGTCCGGCATCATCAGAGGCCATCATGGTATTGTAAAAGCCTGCAGCCTGGGTCATGTTTCTCGGTACCATGACAAAGATGCCACGGATGGAATTGATAACCATGCTGAGCGGTGAACCGGAATGCCAGATTCCAACCAGCCGGTGTCCCCTTGTGCTTATTATCAGCGGTGCTTTTTGTCCGCCTACGGTTCGATACTGGGTTGTAGCCAGATCATCGCTCATTACCTGCAAGCCATAGAGCAGGTAATCGAAATACTGGATCTCTGCAATCGGACGCAAACCGCGCAGTGCCATACCCAGTCCCTGGCCGATGATGGTAGCTTCCCGGATGCCTGTATCGCTTACCCTCGTTTCGCCATATTTGACCTGCATGCCTTCCAGCGTTTGATTCACGCCTCCAATCTTTCCAACATCTTCACCAAAAATCAGCGCGAGCGGATTGTTCTTGAAAAGAATATCATAATTCACATTCAATACTTCCCGGCCAGTCACAACCGGTGAATTTTCGTTGAATACCGGCGGAATCCCTTCAATTTTTAATGCACTTTTTTCTGATTCGCTATAAAGATGTGAACTGTAGCGCCTTACGTTGAGTTTCCGTTGTTCGGCCATCCAGATATCCAGATCAGCTTTCATTGGTT
>CAZKCK010000510.1:0-1968 GCA_964550695.1 uncultured Bacteroidales bacterium
TCAGGATGCTATTGCTCCTTAGGGTTGATTATTCTTCAGTGGGGTACATCATTTTGTTTATGTCGCTGATTTCAGGACTTTACGGGGTGATGCTGGCCATTGTGCAGCACAACCTGAAAAAATTGCTGGCCTATCACAGCATCGAAAATATTGGCATCATCGGTATTGGTATTGGCATAGGATGTATCGGCATGGGAGCCGGTAACAGATTGATGGCTGTACTCGGGTTTTCGGGTGCACTGCTGCACACACTCAACCACTCACTCTTTAAATCCCTTTTGTTTTACAGTGCGGGGAATGTGTACCAGATGGTTCACAGTGTTTCGGTCGAAAAGCTGGGCGGCCTGATCAAAAAGATGCCTCACACAGCGTTTTTGTTTTTGCTTTCGGCGCTGGCTATCTGCGGCATTCCTCCACTAAATGGCTTTATTTCTGAATTTCTGATCTATTCCGGATTGTACAGGGGCATGACTGGCCTGGGACTTCTGCCGCTGATGACTGTGAGTTTTACCCTGCTGGGTCTGGCCCTGATTGGTGGACTTGCCCTGCTGTGTTTTACCAAGGCTTTTGGCATTGTATTTCTGGGGAATATGCGCCATGAATGCCAGCATCCAGTTACTGAAACCGGAAAATTACAGATTATCCCGATGTATGTGGTTGCTGCCGTAATGGTATTTATCGGTTTGTCGCCGCTTACTTTTCTGCATATACTGCAGCGGCCTGTTGCGCTTTTTGTCAGGAATTTAAGTACCGGCCATGCCGCTGTAATGAGCGGAATAGCCGGTCCCTTGCACGCCATTACCATTGCGGCACTAATCTTTATTTCCGTTGCTTTGCTGATTGCTTTTTTGCGGTACCGCGTCAACAAACTCCTCCTTCAAGGCACGGCAGGAACCTGGGGATGCGGATATACAGGTCCGGCTGAAAAAATGCAGTACACTGCCGGTTCGTTTGTAAGGACCTATACCAAGCTGGCCAAACCAGTGCTGGATATTTCAAAAACAGAGGAGGAAACGATTGGCATTTTCCCTCAGCCTCAGCATTTTGAATCGGAGGCATATGACAAAATTGAACGTATCTTTATCGACAAACCACTCCTGCTGCTCAACCGTATCACCGAATGGTTTACATTTCTGCAAAACGGACGCCTGCAGTTCTATATCCTTTACGGGATTGTATTCATCGTGTCCGTTATCTTTATCCCGTTATTTGCGGGAAAACTTATGGCTTTGTTGCATTTTTTAAACAATTTATAATATGCTGAGTTTTCTGTTGATACTGACTGCAGCTTTGTTTTTTACCGGCGTTATCGTGCGCACCAAGAGCCTCGCCTCGGGCCGGAAAGGGCCTGATTTACTGCAACCTCTGCGCGATGTGGCCAGGCTTTTTAAAAAGGGAACGGTGTACAGCACCACCACCAGTTTTGTGTTCAGGATAGCCCCGGTCATCTACTTTGCTTCGGTTTTAACGGCCGCTATGGTCATTCCGTTTAATACCTCACGCGGATTTATAAGTTTTAATGGCGATTTCATCTTTTTTGCCTACCTGCTGGGCCTCGGCAAGTTTTTTACCATCATTGCAGCCCTGGATACCGGAAGCAGTTTCGAAGGAATGGGCGCCAGCCGCGAAGCCCTGTACTCCATGTTTGCCGAACCCGCCTTCTTCATCCTGATGGGTTCTTTTGCCCTGCTTACAGGTCATACATCGTTCTATGATATTTTCGCCTACCTTCATCTGGGTACGCCTATCACCTATGCCCTCGGAATCATGGCGGCTTTTGTGCTGGTGATGATCACCATGGTTGAGAATAGCCGCATGCCGGTGGATGATCCCAAAACCCATCTTGAACTTACCATGGTTCATGAGGTAATGATTCTCGACAACAGCGGCTTCGATCTGGGGCTGATCCTGAGTGCCGTCTACCTGAAATTTGCCATGTACAGCGCCATCATCATCAACTTCTTCACC
>CAZKCK010000511.1:0-1966 GCA_964550695.1 uncultured Bacteroidales bacterium
CATGCCCGCAGATGGCACATCCTGCAGCCGGACATCGCATAGGTCAGGATTTTCAGGCAGTGGCAGCTTTTACCGAAGTTGTAAAGAAAGCCTGTAACCTCCCTGTAATCGCAAAAATGACACCCAATATTACTGATATAGTTAAAGTTGCTCTGGCCGCCAAATCAGGTGGGGCTGATGCCATTTCGGCCATCAACACCATCAAGGCCATTTCTGATATTGATATCGTAAATTTTACGCCACTTCCTAATATTCACGGGCATTCCTCTGCCACCGGATTCTCGGGGCCAGCGGTTAAACCCATGGCTATGCGTTTTGTTTCTGACTTATACAATTCAAAACCTTTGTCACTGCCCATCAGTGGGATTGGTGGCATTGAAACCTGGATAGATGCACTGCATTTTTTATTACTGGGAGCAACAAACCTTCAGGTGACCACGGGAATCATGCGGTATGGATACCGCATAGTTGAAGACATGATTGAAGGACTGACTGATTTTATGATTGAACGGAATATCAGCTCACTGAATGAAATTATTGGAAAAGCTGCAGAAAAGCTCACCGATCCATCCAATTTTGAAACACGTTATCAGGTTGTTTCAATCATCGATCAGGAGAAATGTATTGGTTGCGGGCAGTGCTACATTTCATGCCAGGATGGTTCAAACCAGGCCATCAGGTTCGATGCTGAAAACCGGAAAGCTTCGGTGGATGAAACCAGATGTGTGGGATGCCTGCTTTGCAAACATGTATGCCCGGTGTGGGACTGTGTTTCGTACAAAGAAGTAGATACACAAAAGGTTCAACATGCGGCTATTTTTTAGACTTTCAATCAATGCAATGCTTTGATTTGAAAACCTAGACAGAAGTTCAAAAAAATAGTTAATTCGAATAATTTGTTGAATACATGATGAATAAGTTAAACACAATGTTGTTTTCATCTGTAACAATAATTATGGCCGTTTTATGTGGTTGCGCTGCACAGCACCAAAGCAATCCGTACAATCTCAGTATTATTCAAACCAATGAGGACTATCAGCAGGAAATCATTAAAAATCCTGATATGCGTATGGTGGATATTGAAAGAGAGATTGAAGGAATAAAACTTGATATACGGTATGCAACCAAATACAATTTTACGGGTCAGAAAATCTACAGTGCACCCAGGGCATTTGTCCGTCAGCCTGTTGCGTCAGCCTTAAAAAAAGTGCAGGATTCTTTACTGGTTTACCATTGTGGACTCAAAATTTATGATGCCTACCGGCCTTATTCGGCAACAGTACGCTTTTATGAAGTCTATCCTGATACAGCATTTGTAGCCAATCCCCGGTATGGCTCACGTCATAACCGTGGTTTAGCCGTAGACGTAACTCTGACCGGAATATCAACTGACAGGGAATTACCCATGCCTTCGGCTTACGATGATTTTTCGGTCAGAGCC
The DNA here is from genome assembly GCA_964550695.1 of uncultured Bacteroidales bacterium. Taxonomy (GTDB): domain Bacteria; phylum Bacteroidota; class Bacteroidia; order Bacteroidales; family TTA-H9; genus CAZKCK01. Next base: position 1,442 of record CAZKCK010000511.1, read on the forward strand.
CATCCTGATTTTCAGGAACTGTCTGATACAGTTTTAAAAAACAGAAAGTTGCTTTTTGATATTATGGAACATTTCGGATTTATGCATTACCCCACTGAGTGGTGGCATTTTGATTATAAGGGATGGGAGCAGGCCGGATTAATGGATCTCTCATTTGCTGAACTGGATAAAGCCTTGTGGTGTAAAAAAGATTGATTGAGATTGTGTGGGTTGAAACGAATTTTTATAATCTATGACCTTTGACTCTTTTATCTGTCTGGTGGCAGTAATTCTAGTTGCAGAAATTGCTGAAAAACAACTTTGACTTATAAATCTCCATAATTGTAAACAAGTACCTATGAACCAGCCGGAGATTCATGAGCATCATTAAATGAAAAAAGCCCCTTATGGAGCTTTTTTCACAATCAGGTAATCTGTATGTTATATATTAATGCGTGCAGTATGCCGGTGAACTTACCGGAACCACGCAGAGAAGGCTCGAATACATCACCACATATACTTCATCATATAAACGGGGAGTTGTTG
>CAZKCK010000512.1:0-1956 GCA_964550695.1 uncultured Bacteroidales bacterium
TATATTCCTATGAGCCCACACCGGCAGAATTAACCCCTGCACAGGCCAAACACATCCTTGGGGCTCAGGGCAACGTGTGGACTGAATTTATTCCCACCACTGCTCAGGTTGAGTATATGGCCCTTCCCCGGATGATTGCCCTGGCCGAAGTTACCTGGTCGCCCAAAGAGCACCGCAACTGGAATGATTTTCAACAGCGAATGCAGGAACAGTATGTCAGACTTATGAAAATGAAGGTGAATTTCAGCAGAGGCTCCTATAAGGTTGATGTTGGCACCATGCACGATCCCAAAACCAACAAAGTAAAGCTGACGCTTGGTTCCGAACAGTTTGATGTGCCAATCCGTTACACCCTCGATGGCAATGAGGTAACGGCAAAATCGTCGGAATACACTGAACCCGTTGAAATAAAAGGAAATGGTGTAATACGTGCCGGACTGTTTCTCAATGATCAGTTAAAAGAAAAAGCGGTTGAAATGCCCGTTATATACCATCATGCCATCGGAAAACCAGTGCAATACCTTTCTGAGTTTTCTTACCGTTATCCGGCAGCCGGACAAGGATCGATGACAGACGGGCTCCGTGGAACCGCCAATCACCGCGACGGTTACTGGCATGGTTATCATGGAAATAATCTCGACCTGATTATTGATCTTGGTCAGGAGATGGCGATCAATTCGGTGCAGGTCAATTTTTTTCAAAATCAGAAAAGCTGGATTTTCCTGCCTGAAGTTGTTGAATTTTCCTTGTCATCGGATGGCAAGAAATACCACTCTTTCAATGAAGTATTGAATAAAATTTCGCCAAAGGAGGAGAAGGCGATCATTCAGCCGTTCAATTTCCAGTTTATGGAAAACACAAAGGCGAGGTTTATCCATGTGAAGGCAAAAAATCCGGGAAAATGCCCGTCATGGCACGAGGGAGCAGGGGAAAATTGCTGGATTTTTACCGATGAAGTAGTTGTTTATTAGCCGGTTGGTTATACCGTCATGATATCTTTTTCCTTTGAATCAAAAAGTTTGTCAACACGAGCAATAAATTCATCGGTCATTTTTTGAATTATTGCTTCCAGTTTATCCACCTCATCTTCAGGAACGCCGGCTTTTTCTAATTTCCTCACCGTTTCATTGGCATTCCGGCGAATATTCCGGATGGCAATTTTCGCGTTTTCAGCTTCATTCTTTGCCTTTTTAACAAGGTCACGCCGACGCTCTTCGGTAAGCGGTGGCACCTGAATCCTGAGAATCTCGCCTTCATTTCTCGGATTAAAGCCCAGATTTGCAGCCTGAATCGCCTTGTCTATCAAGCCGAGTACACTTCTGTCCCAGGGTTGAATAATTATCTGTCGGCCATCGGGTGTGCTAATATTTGCCGTTTGCTCAATGGGCGTGATGGCACCGTAATAATCAATTTTCACTCCGTCGAGCATCTGTGCGCTGGCCTTACCTGCCCGTATTTTCTGAAACTCCTTTTCGAGATGCTGAATAGCCAGCATCATCCCTTCGCCTGTTTCCTCCAGGGTGAATTCAAGTTCTTCGTTCATTCTGCTAAGACATTAAGTTTGTATTTCGGCAGCAAAAATAATTTAAAAAAGTGAAAGAGAAATTTTGAAAGAGAAATTTTGAATTTCTTACCATGTCCTGGCATCTTTTTTCATCAATAAACTTTCTTACTTTTCACCTCCAAAGTGGTTCGTTTTGCCAGGTTGGGGGAAAACCCATCGCTTGAGTATCAATATTAGGGTATTTTGCCAGTAACGTTAGGAATTTATGCTGAAGGCTATGTTTCGGGTTAATGGTATCCATAAGGTAAATCACCATAGAAAGAATAAAATATGCTTTATTATTGAGAGGTGATGGAAGACCTGTTGCTGGGGAACTGAAGTGTGTGCAAGTAAGAAAGGGGCGGTGTGGGTGGCGCCGAATAATCGGTTGTATCTGCATTTAGCGATTCCAC
>CAZKCK010000513.1:0-1940 GCA_964550695.1 uncultured Bacteroidales bacterium
TACTTTAACATCCGAGGCAATGCCGCATGAACCTGTTGCAGTTAAAGTTAACTGAACCTGGCTTGTTGCAATATCCGATGCACTTGGTTCATAGGTAGCGGTTGTAAGTGAGGTTGGGTTTGTAAATGTACCTGTTCCCGAAGTAGTCCATTGATAGGTAGTTGCGTTGGATGCACTGGTTCCGGTTAATGAAACAGATGCTGTTGTTGAACATATAGGTTCGTCAGATCCAGCGTTCACAACAGGAACTGGATTGATTGTCAAAACCATGTTATCGGTTGCAGCAACACAAGGTGCCGTTGATTGGCCCGTAATTGTAAGCGTAACTGTTCCGGCAATTATATCAGCTTCGCTTGGTGTATATACCGGATGTAAGGTTGTACCATTGGTAAACGAACCTGTTCCGCTTGTTGACCATGCTAAACTTGTGGCATTTGCTTGTGTTGAACCAAACAAAGTATATGTTGATCCAGCGCAAATTGCGGCATCATTACCAGCATTAACAACTGCCTGTTTTGATATGGTTAGAACCATTTGATCAGTTACCGGAGGACAATTTCCTCCAGAGGTTGCAGTAAGTTTCAAAATAACATACCCATTTAGGATATCAGCCGCTGAAGGAGTAAATATTGGATGCAAGGTAGTTGGATCGTTGAAATTACCACAACCGTTGCTACATGATGACCATAACAAGGATGAATATCCACTGGCTGTAGATGTTGATAACGTGTAGGTTGAGCCTTCACAAATTGTAGCATCTGTGCCTGCATAGGATGCAGCTTGTTCAGCAACTACAATATTCACTAAATCAGAGCTTGACTGGCAGGTGCCATTGGTAATGGTCCATCTAAATGTATATGTTCCAGCTGATAGGCCGGTAATAGTGCTTGTTGGACTTGTGGCATTGGTAATTGTGGCTGAGCCACCATTTTCCTTTGTCCATAGCCCGCTTCCATAAACAGGGGTATTGGCACTCATGGTTACCGAACCAGGCAAGGTACTGCATACATTTTGATCGTTTCCTGCCCATGCTGCTGTCGGCTGGTTGTAATTGGTTACTGTTACATCATCGTTGGTTACACAAGTTCCGTTAGTTATGCTATAATTGAACACATAAGGTGTCGGACTCGGGATAATCCCGACAACTATAGCAATACTTCCCAATGCTGGATAAATAACTGGTGTATTTGGTCCGGAAACGTTTGACCAGACAGAAGTTCCGCTTGATGGGGTATTGCCAATCAGGAATGTTGAAGCAGCAGCACAGAGTGTTTGATCGGGCCCGGCATTGGACGCTATTGATTGATAGAAGTTCACTGTAACATCAGCATAGCTTGGTGTACAGGTTCCATTGCTTATTGTCCAACGTAAAACACAGGTTCCATATGATGCTGCAGTAAAGGTTGATGATCCGCTTGTTGAAGCACTAAAGCTTCCTGAACCACCACTTACTATACTCCATGCCCCGGTTCCTACGGTTGGGGTATTGCCACCTAAATTATTGCTGGTTAAGCTTCCGCAGAAGTTTTGTGTGCTTCCAACCGAAGCCGTACTTGGGGTTTCATAATAATTAACCGTTAATGTAGCCACACTGGGCGTACAAGTACCATTGCTGATAGTCCAGGCTAAAACATAGGTTCCGTACGCATCAGCCGTAAACGTGGATGATCCGCTTGATGATGCGCTGAATGTTCCGGTACCTCCACTTACAATGCTCCATGCACCGGTGCCATTGGTCGGTGTATTACCACCTAAAGAAGTGCTTGTTAAACTACCACAAATATTCTGTGTAGCCCCAACGCTGGCGGTTGTTGGTGTTGCGGAGTTGGTAATTGTAACTGTGCTTTCTGAGGCAGCACAAACACCATTGGTTATTGTCCACTTAAACACATACACACCGGGTACCATGCTTGTTACAGTTGTATTATACAGGGCTGTGT
>CAZKCK010000514.1:0-1927 GCA_964550695.1 uncultured Bacteroidales bacterium
TCCAGTAGGAATAAATGGGCATGGTATTCTGAACAGTACCGGTGCCCACTTCAACATAATTCTGGGAAAAAGCCCACGTTGAAGCCAAAACTGCTGTAACTGCCAGCATAAATCGTTGTAAAAACCTCATAGACAATAAGAAATAAAATTTATAAAATTGGAAATTTCCTGATACAAAGTAAGTGTTACAATAGAAAATAAAATGCATTGATATAGTACGGATTCCGGCATCCGTACCTATTCATTTTTCAACCTACTAACCTTGATATTGTTACAAAATTATAAAACCTGCCTTTACAATCCGGATTAAAATTAGATACTTTTGTACCGGAGCAAAATCATCTTACATTCTGCTAAAAACATGGACCTGTTTGTTAAAATTTTCTTTGCCCTTCCGGTTTACCAGTCAATCATGCTGGCCATTATCCTGTTTACCTACAGCACCAAAAAACACGGGTATTCCCGAAAAATCATGGGGCTGTTTCAATTCGTGATGGCCATATACTTTTCATTCAATTTTTTATATTCCATCAGAGCATATAACATTGTAGCCGAAGCCTATTTCCTGATTATTCCGGTTATTCTGCTTTTTGCCCCTGTTTTTTACCTGTTTATTTTATCAGTCAGTACGCCCGGGTTCAGATTACACAAAAAGCATTTGATGCATTTTTTGCCGTCAGCAGCATTTTTAATGCTAAACCTGCCTTACTTATTCTTTCCGGACTATGATAAACTGGAATACATTTCACATGGCGTAAATCCTGGCAAATCCGGCCCGGCTATCTCATATCTTTTTGCCGTTTATATGCTTGGTGTATATGGAGTTTTCAATGTTCAGATTATTGCTTATTCCATAAAAGCCTATAAAAAATACCGCAAGCACAGGAGTTACATCGGCAATCACTTTTCGTATACCGAAAATGTCAGTCTTAACTGGACCCTCGCATTGATTGTAAGTTTTATTCTATTGTTTGCAATGAACGCGGTACTGTATCTCATTGGTTTTAAGCAGCATTTTGCTTCACAGATTTTTTACAATATCAGCATGCTGGCCATAACACTTTTTGCCGGGTACAGGGGAATGCTTCAAAAAGACCTGCTTCAGCCTGAAATTAATCCTGTTTTACAATTAACAACTTTATCAGAAATAAAAGAAGAGCAAAGCGAAGAAGCAAACCTTCGAGGGTTTTATCAGGTTGAATCCGGATTAGCTGATGATGAAAAACCTGCAACAGAATCGCATCCGGCTGCAGCAGAAAAATACGCCGGATCAGGACTGACACAGCAGCAAAAAATGCAACTCATTCACAAACTCGAACACCTGATGACGAATGAAAAAATCTTTATCAACAGCGATCTGAGTATTGAAGATGTGGCTCTGCGGCTCGACACACGTACCAAATACGTTTCGCAGATTATTAATGAGCATTATCAGCGTAATTTTTACAATTTCATCAATCAGTACCGTATAGCCGAAGCTCAGCGATTGCTGAACACCAAAGAGTTTGAAAAATATTCCATCCTCGGAATCGCCCAATCAGTTGGATTCGTCTCCAAATCAACCTTCAATACCGCGTTTAAGCGGCACACCGGTGTCACACCCAGTGAGTTTAAACAAAAACAGGATTAAGAAAAACCTCCTGATTCAAAATACTTTTAATCAGCCGTTTGACAAACCAATCACCAGTACCCTTCTATAAACTTGTGCGACCAATCAAGCTGAACAATCTCGTCTTTTGGAAGGTACTCACTAAATACAGGTTTAATCAATCAATTGCCTAGACAGGTTATCAGAAATCAAACTTCAATTCATTGTGAAAATAAAGCCAGGCCTCCGATTTTCGCCGGCGTACCAGCCCCTGAAGCTTCACACCCTTGGCATACACCCATTTATTGAACTCCTTCTCAATTTCCGGATCAGCGGGAT
>CAZKCK010000515.1:0-1919 GCA_964550695.1 uncultured Bacteroidales bacterium
CAAGCTGGCAGCCATTTCGTAAACCTGGATTGCTCTATGTTTCCTGCAGGAACATACATATACTCGCTGACCACAGAAAAATCAGTATTGCATAAAAAGATGGTAATCCTCAAGTAGTTTGATGAAAAGACTATTATTTTACTGCCTGATGACATGGCTGACAGGTAGTTTTTCAGGACTTTTTGCCCATCTGCCACCAGCCATAAGAGGCAACCACGAGGAGGTTACCGGCACTGACGGTTTTGACGTTTTGAAATACAGTCTTAAAGTTGATTTATATTCTTGTTTTATAAGTCCTTACACTAAATCATTTGAAGGAGAACAGTTGATTTCAGTCCGTTCTGAATCAAACCTCACTGCCATAAAGTTGAACGCGTTGAACACCTCAATGACGATTGACTCCATCGGACTTGCCGGTGTTTCATTTACACATCAAGCAGACACACTGAAAATTACATTAGACAGACTTTATCGTCCCGGTGATACTGTTCATGTGAAGATCTATTACCATCATCACAATGTGAACGATAATTCCTTTTATGCATCCTATGGAACCGTTTTTACAGATTCTCCTCCTGAAGGTGCGCGGAAGTGGATGCCCTGCCTTGACAAACCAACTGACAAAGTCAAATGGGAATTACTGGCATCGGTAAAATCTCCGGCTCTTCTTGCTAGTACGGGCCTGATGGCATCACCACCTCAAACAAGTGGTGATACGATCACATATCACTGGAAATCTGATACTCCTGTATCAACTTATCTGATTGCATTTTCCAGTAAGCTCAATTTTGAAATCAGGGAAAAATTTTGGCATAAGTTGTCAAATCCTGCTGATAGCATCCCAATTCTGATTTACCACAAACCCGGAGAAAATGTTGCGTTAATCGATTCTACCATCATTCCGGTAACAAATTTTTTCTCAACCCTTTTTGGTGACTATCCTTTTGAAAAAATTGGCTTTGCAACCATGAATCCTCAATTTGCATGGGGCGGAATGGAAAATCAGACGCTGGTACATTTACGGCCCAACGGGTATTCAGATCTGAACCTGATTGTGCATGAACATGCGCATCAATGGTTTGGCAATCTCATTACTTGCGGAACCTGGGCCGACATCTGGTTGAACGAAGGTTTTGGAACTTATTGCCAAAAGCTATGGGTTGAACATTATGAGGGCAGAACTGTTTACAAAAACAGTATGAACGACCTGGCTAACTATTACCTGACGGCAAATACCGGCTGGCCAATTTACCAGCCAGCATGGGTAAACGCCACACCCTCATCGGGTTCACTGTATAACCAGGCTATAACCTACAACAAAGGGGCCTGTGTGTTGTATCAATTGCGTTACGTTCTGGGAGATTCCCTCTTTTTTAAGGTTCTGAGCAATTATATCAGTGATTCAAACTTCAGGTATCAGAATGCTGTGACTGAAAATTTTATTGATGTTGTAAATAGCACGGCCGGAAAAGATTTATCATGGTTTTTCAATCAGTGGATATACAGTCCAAATCATCCTGTATATGCTAACACATTTCAAATCGACAGTCTCAGCAACAATTTGTGGAAAGCGGAAATAATCATCCGTCAAACCCAAACAAACCCGGATTTCTTTAGAATGCCTGTTCAACTGTTGATCTCATTTTCAGATAAAACTGATACGTTGATCACCATTTCAAATGATCAGAACAACCAGTCTTTTGCATTTTATTTAAGCAAGAAACCCATTGACCTGATATTTGACCCTGACAGAAATATTCTGCTGAAGCAGGCAGCTACTATTTTAAATACAGGACAAAAAGTGGCAGGTTCAATGCTGAAAATCCATCAGAATGAACCTAATCCATTCAGTCTGTCAACTTCCATTACATACGAAGTACCCTCGGAATTAAATATTCGCATTGCCATATTGGATAGCA
>CAZKCK010000516.1:0-1916 GCA_964550695.1 uncultured Bacteroidales bacterium
AATGGTCCAATCATACCAAATGTTGGTACTATCTGAGCGATAGTTTTAATATCCACTGTTGCTTTTAATGCACATTGACCGGCAAGAGGTGTGAAATTATAGGTCGCTGTTCCAACTGTTGCATTACTGATTGTTGCCGGATTCCATGTCCCGTTGATGGCTGGTGTATTGGTTGAACTGACTGGCAAAGCCGGAGCCGTGCTGTACTGGTAGAACGGCCCGATCGGACCAAATGTCGGGGTAACTATTTTATTGATGGTCACTTTAAGCAGGCTCACTGCAGGAGTACATGAATTGTTGGTCCCATTTCCCTGAACCGTGAGCGTAAGTATGGCTTCACCTTTAAGCAGATCATTTGCGCCCGGAGTATAGGTTGGCCTTTGTTGCAGTGCATTGTTAAACAAGCCATCTCCCGAGGTTGTCCACAATAATGACGAATAGTTTGTAGCTGAAGCTTCCGATAGGGAAACCGTATCTCCAACACAAATAGTGACAGGATTTCCGGCCTGGGCAACAGGAAGGTCAAACACCTGTACTGCACCCTGTTCAAGTGTATCGCAACCAGCTTGCGAGTACTGAATGGCTGCAAGGCTGAAAGTTCCCGATTGTGTCCACTGGATGGTTAATTCACTTCCCGCTTTGGGTTGTCCCGATACCGGATCGGTAGCTGTAAACTTTGTGCCAGATGGATTACTCAACGAAACTGATTTACCTGAACTATCGGTCAACTGCCATAGCCAGGTTGAATTGACATCACCGTCGATACGGTATTGCCTTTGGGCACCCAAACATACTTTATCAATCACATACGACTGACCGGCTGCCTGTAAAGCAGCTATCAGAAGTAGCGTTATGATAATGTATTTGAGCGTTTTCATTTAAATTTCTTATTTTAATTCTTCATTTTTTAATTCAGACGCATAGCATTGCGTCTTTACATTTATGGTTGATACAGATATATTTTTGAACTGGCCGGCTTTGGATTCACCTCAAGCACAACATTTGCCGAACGTGCCATATTTGTTCCATTCTTATCTTTCACCTCAGTTATCCAATAACTTGTTGTTGTTTTAGGACTGACATTCAGCAGGTATTGATTACTGGTTATACCGGTTATCGTCAAGAAGTTTGTGCCGTCTGAATAGGTGAATTCCCATGGACTTGTTCCTGTCAGATTAATTTTAAGAGTTGCAGTCTGTCCGATACAAATCGGATCAGGCGGCTCAATCCCGGCTGTTGGTAAAGCATCCTTAACAGTTACTATTCCGATTTTCAGGTTGTTGGTACAATTGGTCGCATCTCTGGCGGTTACCTTGAAAAAATAGGTTCCCGCCTTCAGCCACTTCACATTCACACTTGATCCGTTACTACTTCCGGTAAAATTTGCAGAGGTTACCGGACAGTTGCCCGGTACGACAGCAAAATTGACGGTTCCGTCACTATAGAGTTCCCATTGATAGGTATCGCCCGGAACCTGAACGACACTCAACGGTGTTGTATCACCCACATACACGACAGTCTGGGCCTTGGCGGGCGCCAAAGCCATCAGCAATGGCAGGAAGACTACCAGTGTCAGACGTACCATATCGTGTAAAAGACGATTCATCTAAAAAATTTCCGAATTTTTAATTTTTCAATCCTTCATTCCCTCATTTTCCATACTCTTCCCATTCCAGTCCTTTTTAATCAGTTAAAGAATAGAATATGAGTTTATTAAACATATTTCGCAGCAATTGCAGCAAACGTCCGGGCTAGCCCTGGTTTTGCCCCTGGTACGGATGAATCTCCGCGTAGTTCCGTTCCTGTTATGTGTCATTTTTCATCGATTCATTTTTTATGAATGTAACTTACCCGATCGGACTGATATCAGCCATTTCATGTTCATCCTCTCCCGTCAGATATTTTGCCCCTGACAG
>CAZKCK010000517.1:0-1911 GCA_964550695.1 uncultured Bacteroidales bacterium
ATTTTACAGTAGAAGTAGAACGCTCTCTCAGAGTTCTTGATGGAGCTGTTGCTATTTTCTGTGCCGTAGGCGGTGTTGAACCTCAGTCGGAAACTGTCTGGAGACAAGCTGATAAATACAATGTTCCCCGCATCTGTTACGTCAATAAAATGGATCGTACAGGTGCTGATTTTATTCGTGTTGTTGAACAAATTCGTGAAAAACTTGGTGCGAAACCCATTCCGGTTCAGTTGCCAATCGGTTCCGAAGATAACTTCACGGGTATTGTTGATTTGATTACAAATAAAGCATATACCTGGGATGAAGCGACGCTTGGTCGTGATTATTCCGAGATTGAGATCCCTTCGGATTTGATTGAACTGGCAAATGAATATCGTACAGCATTGCTCGAAGGCGTTGCTGAAGAGAGTGATGAACTTCTTCAGAAGTTTATGCTTGATCCCAATTCTATTAACGAGGCAGAAGTTATTGCTGATATACGCAAAGCTACAATTCAGGGACGTATTACTCCTGTAATTTGTGGTGCATCGTTTAAGAATAAGGGAGTTCAGTTACTGATCGATTCAATCATCAAATTCCTGCCCTCTCCATACGATATGCCGGCAGTTATAGGTATAAATCCTGTAACTGAAAAAGAGGAGGTCAGACATCCTGATCCAAATGAACCATTTACTGCAATCGCATTCAAAATAGCTACAGATCCATTTGTTGGCAGAATTGCTTTCTTCAGAGTTTACTCAGGAAGTCTGCAGGCTGGTGAAGTTGTTTTAAATACAAGAACTGACAAAAAAGAGCGTTTGCTTCGGATTATGCTGATGCATGCAAACAAGCAAAATCCGCTCAAGCACATTGAAGCTGGTGAAATTGGCGCAGCTGTTGGCTTCAAAGATATTCGTACCGGTGATACTTTGTGTGACCTCAAGCACCCTCTCGTGCTGTTATCCATAGCATTTCCTGAGCCTGTTATCTGTAGAACCCAAAACACAGGATGATTTTGATAAATTATCCATTGCGCTCAATAAGCTTAGTGAGGAAGATCCTACTTTTCAGGTTAGGGTTGACAATGAAACTGGTCAGACACTGATCAGTGGCATGGGTGAACTTCATCTCGATATAATTGCTGACAGGATTCGTCGTGAATTCAATATTGAAGTTAACCGTGGCAATCCACAGGTTGCTTACAAAGAAGCTATTGTGAATACCATAATGCATCATGAGGTTTACAAAAAGCAAACTGGCGGAAAAGGTCGTTTTGCTGATCTTGTAATCGAAGTTGGACCGGCAGATGCAGGTGTTAAAGGATTGCAGTTTATCAATGATATCAAAGGCGGAAATATTCCAAAAGAGTTTATTCCTGCAATTGAAAAAGGGTTGAAAGCTGCTGTTACAAATGGTCCTATCATCGGTTTTCCGATTGACAGCGTTAAGGTTCGTCTGATTGATGGTTCTTTCCATGCTGTTGATTCCGATGCACTCTCTTTTCAGATTGCAGCCGGAATTGCATTTCGTGAGGCAAGCAGAAAAGCAAAGGCTGTGATCATGGAGCCGATTATGAAGTTTGAAATCATTACCCCCAGTGAATATATGGGTGAAGTGACCGGGGATATTACCAAACGACGCGGACAAGTTGAAGAAGTCGAGTCACGTGTTGGTAATCAGGTAATTCGTGGTCGTGTACCTCTTTCAGAGATGTTTGGATATGTAACTACATTGAGAAGCCTTACCTCAGGAAGAGCAACAGAAATGCTTGAATTTTCAAAATACGATATTACACCAAAAGAGATTCAAGACGAAGTTTTATATAAAATCAGGGGATATGTTCCCGTCTATTAATTTTGTATATGAGCCAGAGAATAAGAATTAAACTGAAGTCTTACGATTACAACCTGGTTGACAAGTCGGCCGAAAAGA
>CAZKCK010000518.1:0-1908 GCA_964550695.1 uncultured Bacteroidales bacterium
GCCAGGTCATTGTCAGTTGGTGCAATTACACAACATCCGGAGGCTTATACTATCGCGATGGCTCATTTTATGAAATAATAGCTGCTAAAACACTCACCAGTACCATGTCGTCACGCCTGCTTGCAGGCTATTGCTTTTCCGGTACCGGTGCCTGGGGTGCCACTGCCCGTTGGAATAATATTACCACCGCCAACGCCAACACCTTGCCGGGAGCATCAAACAACGCCCTCGTCATTGGCGCAGCTACCGTATCTGAATTACGCACGGTGAAAGACCTTACCATTGGCAGCGGGGGTTACCTCGTGATCAGCCCGATTGGACAACTTACGGCTGATAATCTTTATAATGATAACACAAGTGGAGGTGGTTCAGGAACTGTAACCATTGCAGGATGGGATTTTCAAGGTGCAACTGTCGGAAGTACATCTCCAGTTCCTTTTCCAGCAGATCATGGTATTCCTGCAAATTTAAATTCTGCACCCTTTCAGGTTGTTTCTGCTACACTTGCAAGTTACTTTAATTTTTCAGCTACCGGAGGAACTATTGGAGCAAGAGCGAATAGTTGGTTTGATGATATGGAAAATATTTGGGGTTATTGGAAAATTAGTTTATCAACAACGGGCTATAACAATTTAAAATTAAGCTCAAAACAATGGAATAATACATCCAACTCTCCACCAACGACTTTTCAAGTTCAATGGAGTCTTGATAATTCAAATTGGACCTCGGTTGGCAGTCCAGTTAATCCTGCTTATAATTGGACATCTGGAGTTACTAGTAATCTAACCTTGCCTTCAGATTTAAATGACCATGCTACAGTTTATATTCGTTGGCTTGCAAGTGGTGGGGCTGGCCTAGGTTATAGTGCTATTGATGATATCCTGGTGACCGGCGAACTTCTCCCCACCGGCATGCTAATCCAATCAACCTCCGGAGGCACAGGTTCACTTCTCAACAACACCCCTGGCGTCACAGCAACTGTAGAGCGTTATTTAACCACCTGTGTAGGCTTTACAGGTACTTCATGCTGGCATTATGTAGCATCCCCGGTAACCAACGCGGTGAGTGCTGTATTTAAAGATGATTACCTTCGATGGTACAATACCACCAATGGTGCCTGGAGCAGTGAATACACCCAACTCAATTACCCGCTCACGGTGATGAAAGGGTTTGCGATCAGCGAGCAGGGATCTGCCGGATCTCCCCCACATTCAAACCATAATTTTACAGGGGAACTGAATTCCTCGGTGCCTGCCTATTCCCTTGCACTCACCGGGGCCACAGGCCTTGGCTGGAACCTGATAGGCAATCCTTATCCCAGTGCCCTGGATATTGAAGCAATCACCTTTCCAACCGAGAACCATGTGCAATCTACCGTATGGTTTTTGAACCAATCTACAGGGGGTTATCTTGTCTATCCAAAAGGTGGTTTAGGCGCAACCGCTGCACAATATATACCCTCGATGCAGGGTTTCTTTGTTTATGCAAACGGGGCTTCACCTTCAATCACTTTACCAAACAGTGCCCGGGTGCATAACACAACATCGTATTACAAAGAATCTCTCGCCCCCAATAATGAGGATGTCCTGTACCTCAAAGCCCAGGGAATCGGATCGGAATTGTATGATCTTGCTTCCGTCGTTTTTCGGGATTACACTTCGGTAAATTATGAGGATGATTATGATGCCCAGAAATTGTATGGAAGTGCAGAAGCTCCCCAACTATATACAGTAAGCGCAGACAATGTTTCTCTCACCATTAATTCCCTCCCTTTTACAGGCAAAAACAGTACAATTCCTTTGAATTTGAATATCTTTGAAAACGGCTCAGGCAACTATGCGATAACCGCCAGTAACCTGGAGAGTTTTCGTTCAGGAACAACGATCATGATTGAAGATAAAAAAGAGG
>CAZKCK010000519.1:0-1907 GCA_964550695.1 uncultured Bacteroidales bacterium
CGCTGGCTGTGAGGGTTACAACCTGGTCCGGTGCCGTATTGCCAATCGTGAAATCGGGATAGGTACCAGTAACCTCAATGGACGCTCCCGGACTGACTGTTACCACTTTATCAGGCGATGTGTTGCGGATGGTGAAAGCCGGATAGGTGCCGGTGATGGCAATTGAATCGCTGGCTGTGAGGGTTACAACCTGGTCAGGTGCTAAATTAATAATTGTATCACCCGAAACCATAATTCCATTTCCGGCCAGATGCGTGGGGGCGGCTCTTTTTGCATAAAACGCATATGGAACTGCCAGCAATTCTGATGTACCCATCGGCTGGTAATCTGTTCCACCTGCCGTATCAAGATCTGTTTTTACAAAACACGGATAGTTTCCCCAGGCAATTTCCGAAAAATCACCGCTCAACCAGTTCCCTCTGCCTATATCGAGCGTGGTGAGTCCGAACCTGTTGGTGGTTTTTTGATGCCATTCACAGTACAGTTCATTTCCGTTTACACTATCCCGAAGCAGGCAGATTTTAAGTGAAATGGTTTTATTTGTCAGCAGATTGCCACTTGTATCACGAACAATCATCTGGTATCTGATGGCTTCAGGTGTCTGTGCACTTATCTGTACAAAGGCTAAACATAATAGTATGAATATAAAAAATAGACGTATTTTCATAATGTAAATTTTATTGTATTGAAATAAACCAGATTACAATTAGAATTTAAGGAGTTACCGCAGCAATAAAGCTTGCGGCATTGTTGTCAAGCAGAATCATATCCAGTGCATCAACACTTCCATCGCCATTGATGTCTTCGGGTATATAGCCCATACCAAAAGCCGATGCCTGATTGTCAACAGGAATCATATCAAGACCATCTACAGCACCATCCTGATTTACATCGCCTGCGTATATAACCCATACGCCTGAGACGTTCTTCATATTATCTCCAAACGCCCTTGATGACCGATCAGAAAAATCATAGTAAACCGTCATTCCGGCCAGACTAAACGGTAAGGCGGAAACAGTTTCGATGCTGTTACGGTGGTGTATGCTTACATAACACGGAGTAAAAATGGCACCCGGAATAGTAAATTCCGCAATGCCTGTAGTGGTAAGATTGGTCAACTCAGAAGCGTGAAGCAAATGCAAATAATTGTACGTGCTATGCAGTCCGATTCGAATCTGATCAGCGGTATTTCCCGGGAATTGATCTCCGGATCCGTCAGAAGCTTTGAACATTTCATTGTTGCCTGCATACAATCCTTCAAGAAAAAATTTAAGGATTAGTTTTCGCGTAACCAAAAGGTTATCCTGAATAAAACCTGTGGTAAGAATATTTGTGGCAGCGTTATAGGTATCAGCCAAAGGTTCTCCGATGGCAATATCAATTTGAAGTGAATTTGAAGTATAATCTGCCCCCGAAGTGAGGACAGAAACGGGTGATAATGACTGACAGCCTGCATGAACCGCATAAAGCATGGTTAAGCATACAAAAAGCACTTTCATAATCTGGATTTAAGGTTTATCAAAAGAAAATCAAAAATCCGGGAAGCACCTGTAAATGCAGTTACTCCCCTCGTGTGGAGTATCGTTGGTTTGCTCATTACACAAACCAGCTACTTTGAAGTTACCTTAGCCAACAGTGAAACAATTTATTTAAAACACTGATGGTGTTTTTTTGCTATAAATATACGACATAAATCAGGCAATAGCAATAGTTTAGCTATAATAATCCTGAAAATATTCATAGTCTAAAACCAGTATAAGCACAATGACCCGATTTATGGTGTATATTGCAGTCTGTTTCCATTGCTAATCCGGAAATTCAGAAAAAATGGTTACGAACATCGAAAAGTCATCCGAAAGAATTTTTGTTTTCTTTTTTGACCATGTATTGCGAAAGAAAATTGAACG
>CAZKCK010000520.1:0-1903 GCA_964550695.1 uncultured Bacteroidales bacterium
ACTTAATTATTTATAAAAACAAACAAACTATGAAAACTGCATCCAGGATTTTTTTGACCTTCAGCTTGCTGGTATTTTTTGCCGGCGTATCTTTTTCACAAGTGGCTACCACCACTGCTCCCGCCAAAACTGCGACGAAATCTGAAGTGGCGCCAACGGGGAAAACCACATCCGGCTGTGCCGCAACTTGTGGCAATCACGCTGCGAATGCGGGCTGTTCCCAGGGTAAAGTCTTTGTAGATAAAAACGCAGACGGCAAATGCGACAATTGCGGAACTGCCGGCAAATGCAAGGAGTCTGGTAACTGTGGCTCAAAATCCAAGGGTTGTGAAAGCACTTGCGGAAAAGCAAAAGGCAAAGGCAGCTGTGGTGAACAAGCCACAAAAGCTTGCGGAGCTCAACCTAAAAAGTAAATGGCTTTTCATTTGGAGGTTGTGTTAAGAGGCAAAAACTGACTTTTAACACAACTTCTTTTTTTGCTTGATCCGACAGAATGACAGAACCGGAGTTGATTGAAGGAATCTTACGGTGTGATCGCAATGCCTTTCAATGCCTGGTAAACCGCTATCAGCAGCAGGTAATCAAAACAGCCTGTTATTTTGTCGGGAATATGGAAGACGCAGAGGATTTGTCGCAGGAAATTTTTCTTGATATCGTTCATTCCATGAGTACGTTTAAACAGTCGGCCTCGCTTTCGACCTGGATTTACAGAATAACCGTCAACAAGTCGTTAAATCTGGTTAAGAAAAATCAGCGAAGGGGGATTTTTTTACGGTTGGAATCTGTTTTCAAATCCTCGGGTGACAAAAGTGTCATAGCAGAATCTGAACCATCGGTTTCATCTACGGAACTGGAGCTCCGTGAGAAACGTGACTTATTACAGGCTGCCATTCACCGGTTGCCTGAAAATCAGCGGATTGCATTTGTTTTATGCAAATTTGATGATCAGTCATACAAACAAATAGCGGAGATCATGAAAATAGGCCTTCCTGCCGTTGAATCGTTGATTCACCGGGCAAAGTTGAATCTGCAAAAGCATTTACTGCATCAGTTTTCAGAATACCAAACACCCTGAAATATGGATTGTGTAGAATTACAAAATAATATCACGGCCTTCAGGGAAGGAATCCTTTCAGAAGATATCCTTCAATTGTGCCGGCAACATGTCGAATCATGCTCAGCCTGCAGCCGTTTGAATTCAGAATTCAGCAAACTGGAAGAGATTATTGAACTGGAAAAGGCGGCCATGCCGAATCCTTTTGCGGCCACGCGCATCCTTCAGCATCTGGAAAATGAAATCAGGGGGCATGAAAAAGCGCATTCATCCGGATGGATCCGTGTTTTACAGCCGGTTGCCATTGCAATAGCGCTTGTGTGTGGCATTCTGATTGGTTCTTATACAGCTAAAAAGGATGCGGTACAAGGGAGTCAGCTGGTGCATAATTCTGAGAACATTGAATTTCTCAAAACAAACCTCTTTATTTCAGAATTTGCGGATGAAGATAAAAACCTCGTTTTAAACAAGTAGTGCCATGAACTTCTTTCACAAAAACCGTTTGATTTTCTGGGTGCTGATATTCCTGGTTGTGATCAATATTTCGGCCCTGATCAGCTTTTTTCTGTTTTCTAAAACCCAGGAAACTGTTGCTGCCCCTTGTTGTTCGGCGGAAGAACAGCAGTGTATGGCCTTTCGGGATGAATTAAACCTGTCAGCAGAGCAAACGCTGAAAGTAAATGCCATTAATAAAAATTACATGGAAGCTGCAAGTCCTGTGGCCACTGCCATCAAGGACACCAGGGCGGTGCTTCTTACGGAACTTGAAAAAACGGAACCGGATACAACCCAATTAAACCTGTTGATGAATCAACTTTCCATGCTGCAAATAAAAATACAGAAGGAAAA
>CAZKCK010000521.1:0-1898 GCA_964550695.1 uncultured Bacteroidales bacterium
TTTTATCTGTTGCGGCGTCCATTACATAATTTGTTTTCTGTTCCTGGCCGGAACTTTTTACCCAAAGCCAATCTTGATTATTTGATTGGGCATTCATTGGTTTGTAATTAAAAAAGAAGAAAGATAACAAGGTAAGAATAAGTAAGTTGTGTAATTTAGTTTTCATTTTGATTAAATTTTAAAATCCTACTCATCTGGCTTTTCGGTTTCGCCCCCGATAATAAACCTTGTCGGGAAAGGGATATTAATTTTCTTTGGCTTTGAACCCCACCCCTCAATTTCTGATATTCATATCAGAAAATTTTCATATTCCATTAAAGTATTTTTTTCTCCAACGTCTATATTTTTTGGTTTTCCCGTAAGCAAATTCAGTGGATGATCAGTGATTCAGTCTACAGAATTAGCCTTTTTGAGAAGTGATCAAAATTTTAACATCTGTAATTTGCTAATTGTTCAATAGATAGCAGGTTAATGCTCAATTTATTTAGATTTATTATAAATACGAATTGTTTTTGATTTTTGTTTATCTAAACCTTCAATGCCAATTTGTATAGCAATTCGTTCAAGTTTTTAAAAACCAGATTATGTACTTACTACTAATTCCTGCATTTTCGATTCATTTCCCTCTAAAAGGTCTTCTCTGCCTCTAGCCAGCACTTCTTCTGCAATAGCTTCATCCAGATAGTAATACTCACAACCGTCACAAATAAAAAGAGGCTACCCCGAATCGGGCAGCCTCTTTTTGTGTAAACGAAGTTTTAAGGGCGGAAGGGATTTACCTTGTACCAAGTACCTTTAACCAAGTACCATGTACCTTTCACCCTATTCCTGGTTTATCCGAAACCTCCGCCTGATTGCTGAGGATTGGCATGGGTAATCTTGGCACAGAAGAATTCGCGGTTCATGCGTGCGATGTTTTCGACGGAAATGTTCTTTGGGCATTCAGCTTCGCATGCATAAGTATTGGTGCAGTTTCCAAAACCCAGCTCATCCATTTTGGCAACCATCGCTTTCACGCGTCGTTCAGCCTCAGGCAGACCTTGGGGGAGTAAAGCAAACTGCGAAACCTTAGCCGAAACAAACAGCATGGCCGAGGCATTTTTGCAGGCAGCCACACAAGCCCCGCAACCAATGCAGGCAGCGGCGTCCATGGCCAGATCAGCATTTTGTTTTGAAATGGCAATGGCATTGGCATCAGGCACACCACCGGTTTTAACCGATACATAACCGCTTTCCTGTATAATTTTATCGAAGGCATTGCGGTCGACCATCAGGTCTTTGATTACCGGGAAGGCCCTGGCCCGCCAGGGTTCTATTGTAATAGCGTCGCCATCCTTAAACTTACGCATATGCAACTGGCACACGGTGGTACCCTGTTCGGGTCCATGCGGGCGGCCGTTGATATACAGACTGCACATCCCGCAGATACCTTCGCGGCAGTCGTGGTCAAATGCCAGCGGATCAACCGGAAGCTCAATCTTATCATTTATAAGTTGTTCGTTCAGGATATCGAGCATTTCTAAAAAGGAGCAATCGTGTGAGATATTCGTAACCTTGTAGGTTTTGAATTTCCCCTTTGCTTTGGCATTTTCCTGTCTCCAGATTTTTAATGTAAAATTCATGGTTTTTTCGTTTTAAGGTTTCAGGAAATATTATGATTTATAATTACGGGTTTTAACTTCAATAAACTCATAGTTCAGTTCTTCAACATGTTTCACGGGTTCCTGGTTTTCACCCTTAAATTCCCATGCCGAAACATATTTGTAGTTTTCATCATCACGCAGCGCTTCACCTTCCTCCGTCTGATATTCTTCGCGGAAGTGTCCGCCGCATGATTCATTGCGTAACAATGCATCGCGGGCCATGAGTTCGCCAAGTTCAAAGAAATCGGCTACACG
>CAZKCK010000522.1:0-1897 GCA_964550695.1 uncultured Bacteroidales bacterium
TGCAGATACGGAAACGCTGAAGCAAATGGTTGTTGCCGTAAAACCAAAGAACATTATTCCAATACATACTTTTAGCGGGAGTGTTTATAAGAAGATTTTTTCTGCCCCAGTTATTGAAATGAACGATGGAGAAATAATGCAGGTTTGAAAATGAAATTTAGTGTTTAAACTATTGACTGACTTTTAATTGAATACTGGGGGAATCTAACAGGGAGTATGAGGAAAGGGAGTATATTGAAATAATGGTGACCAAAAACAAGTTGAACCTACCTACCGAAATATGAAATTAAAATGACTTTTTCATCCGAACAAGACCTTGAAAGCCATATCAGATGGTTAATAGAAACACATATTACTTCTGTAAATCAGCATATTTACGCATTAAAAAACAAAAAAGCTGTTGATATTATTATATGCAAGAATAAACCAACACCAGAATTGTTTTTTATTGAAGTGAAATATCATAAGAATTCTCATGGGAGACTTGGTTTTGGGAGTGGAAAAGGGGTTGGTTTTCAACCAGAAATATTATCGAGAAAACCAGAATATTTTGAAAAGAATTTACGGTGGATACTTTCCTATGAAGACACTGATAAAATTTTCTTCTTAACTAATGAGAAAATACGAAATCATATCAGCAAAGATGTTATTGGGGAAAAATTCAACAACATTAGGAAGAAATTATTTAAAGAAGAGAAAGGACTTACTGAAAATGAGCTTATTGTGGAACTCAAATCTTGGCTGATACCTGATTGATTTAAGGTTAACACGGTTTGGGTTGTCACTGTTCCAGTGAGTCAAGGATTGGTTTTAATATTGTAAAAACTGACCATTTACCAATTATGGAAGAACAAATTAGACTCGCAGCTTTTGATTGGTTACGAACCCAATGTGAAATTCAGGGGGAAGTACTATCAAGACAGATGTTGGTAGATGGATTTGAATTTCAGGGCGAAAGAATAACTTTGGTTGGACCATCCGGAATCTGGAAACCAAGACAGTTTCAGATTAAACCGTTATCCATTACGACTGTTTTGAATGGTCCTTATGAGGATAAAATGACCCCGGACGGTTTCTTGTCGTACAAATACCGGGGTACAGATCCTAATCATCGTGACAATGTTGGATTGAGGTTGGCTATGGAAACAAAGACACCATTAATTTATTTTGTCAATCTATCTCCCGGAAAATACATGGCAAATTTTCCATCCTTTATAATTCGTAATAATGCAGAGAAACACGAATTCACGGTTGCACTGGATGAACAATACTATTTGGTGAATACAGAAAGTCTGGTTGAAGAAAATTCTGATCCATCAGAGTATTATCGTAGGAAGTATGTTACAACGATGTTTGAAAGACGTGCACATCAACAATCGTTTCGATTAAGGGTTTTAGAAGCATACAACACCAGATGCTGCCTTTGTAAAATCAATCATTATGAGTTACTGGATGGTGCACACATTATTCCAGACAACGAACCCAATGGTGAACCAATCATTCCCAATGGATTAACCTTATGTAAAATACACCATGCTGCGTTTGATTCAAACATCATAGGGATCTCACCAGACTATGAAATAAAGGTTCGGGATGACATTTTGCGGGAAATCGACGGTCCTATGTTAAAATTTGGCATTCAGGAATTAAACAACAAAAAGATTATTCTTCCATCAAAACTTCGGGATTATCCAGATCGTGACAGATTGGAATGGAGATACGACAGGTTTAAAAAGGTTGGTTGATCCCAGTGGCAAACTTTTGTAAACAATGGATAAACAAGAAAAAACAGCAATTGAAAGCAGGAAAAATCAAATTCAGAATTTGATAAAGGAATTCTGTACACAAAAACTTGATGATGATTATTTTGAATTATCAGAACGACTTTTAAACAAAC
>CAZKCK010000523.1:0-1882 GCA_964550695.1 uncultured Bacteroidales bacterium
TGCACAAGCATACGGAAGAGTTCGCATTGGTACACCTTACCTTAACCTGCTGGATCAGACCAAAGACTAGCGTTTTACCCTGTTGGTAGAGAAGATTGGAACCAACTATTGGCAAAAGAAATTTGCTACCTCCGGGATGAATGTGCCAATTTTCCGCGCTGCCGAGTTTCACCTGATGAGGGCCGAGATACTGGCCCGCAAAGACCAGCAGGCCAATGCCCTTGGCGAACTGAATTTGACTCGCCTGAGAGCTGGACTACCTGCTTATGTTTACTCCTCCAAGGCAGCACTCCTGAAAGAGATCTGCGATGAACGGGGACGGGAATTGATTTGCGAATCAGTCCGTCATCTCGACAACCTTCGTTTGGGAGCAGCGGACGGTACACCGGTTCCTCTGGGACAAAGAGATGCTGCCGACAAAGTGTATATTGGAGGCGTTGACGCTTTGCCTTGGAACAGTTCGTTCTTCGTATATCCGTTGCCTCAGAACGAAAAGGATTACAACGATGCCTTGAAATAGTTAGCATGACTAAATTATTAAAATACAGAACTATATGAAAAAATATAATATATTTCAACTAATGGTCATTATTGGCACATTGACTTTTGGCCTGATAAGTTGCGAAAAAACAGTTTGGCCTGATATAACCAATGTTGCTAAAACGGACTACATGGGTATATGGAAATCGCAAAACTATCGCGAAAAAACAACCTATATCCGTACACAAGACTTGATTACCAAGGATTTTGCAGCCAGAGATACAACATTTACCGAAACGGTTGACATGCAATTTGACTTGGGAATAGCACGCTCTTCAGGAATGATGGTAGCAGATTCAGCAAAAATAACCCTTACTACTTTTGTCGATGGTGTTCCAAAAACCCCTGTTGTAAAAACAGGTTACTTTACTATTGGCGAAACAGCAGGTGGTGATTATACCGGCAAAACTATTTACCTCAATTTCTGGGAGAAAAAGACCACCATTCACACCGGATTTGCCAATCCCATAGCTGAACCATATACCACCTATACAGTAGTTAGTAAGTCGGCAACCGAAATGACCCTTTCATGGGTACTATACAACAATACGGCCCAAAGCTCGATAGCATACAAAGTTGTTTTGAAAAAATAGGGTTTAAGAGATCAAAAAACGCCTGGTATTACCGGGCGTTTTTTTAGAAACATCAATTCTAATCATTGTCGGACATGATCAGGAATACTGTACTTACCTTCATTTCAGTTTTCTTTTTTGTTTGGACGGGATGGAGTCAGGCTATCTTTGTACATCCTCGGGGTTTGATCCTCAAAACAGAGATTGAAAAACTCAGGCATAAGACTCAAAATGAGCCATTTAAATCTATGTTTTCGAACCTGAAGGAAAGTGCGAAAAGAATGGCGCGGAAGAAAGAAAAATCCGTTGCGGACAGCTCTGCCCTGTCGAAAGTATATTCTTATATCTATCTCCTTTCTGAACAACAGTCGGATGCCGAACTTGCATGGGCCTATGCAATCGGAGTTTTGAATAATAGGGAGTATCTCAATAATCCCGTATCCAGAGGTTTGAATCGCGCCACATTGTTGCGGGATTTATCTGTAACATACGATCTGTGCTACAACGGCTGGACAGAAAGCCGTTGCAGGGAAGTGAGTGAAAAACTTTTCTTCGCAACGATGACTACTGCTTCGAACATGGGTTACGATGCCAATTATGCCATTGAAAGCAACTGGATGGGTGTTCGTTATGGGGCAGTTTTATTGGCGGCACTGGTTAATGATGACTGGAGAGCCTATTACGAATCGAAATCCCGGCTACTGCCTTTTGAATGGGACGCAAACAAACGACTGGGAGAACACATTGCGTCAAATATCAACTCCAATGGC
>CAZKCK010000524.1:0-1877 GCA_964550695.1 uncultured Bacteroidales bacterium
ATGGGTGTAAAGAACTCACCTCCTTCCTGTGCACCGGTCATGGCAAATTTGTTTAGGAAGTATTCGTAAATCTTCCCGAACAAATCGCCTTCGGCTTTCTGCAACACTTCTTTATTGAATATGCGCAGCAGTTCGCGGAGCAAATCCTTGCTGAAAATCGAAAAGTTCTTGGGCAGCACACCTTTGAGGTTGTCGTATTCATCCTCAATCAGCTTCATGGCATGGTCAATGGCTTCGCCAATGTCGGCACTTTCAGGCAGGGTCACCAGATAATCAAACTGCGATTTTTCGGGCAGGTACATGGCGTTCTCTTCTTCAAAGTCTTTTTTGGTCAGAGGCCTGATGCCACGCTGCGAATGAACAGGCAGTGTTTTTTCGACTTCAGTCTTAACCTTTTGAAAGCGGTTGTAGGCATGACGTAAAAATATCAGGCCTAACACCGGCATTGAATATTCAGAAGCTGTTAGTTTGCTGTTGGCCCTGAGTTGATCGGCTGCGTGCCAGAGTTCGGTTTCGAGTTTGCGGAGTTGTTTCCCTTGCATTGATCTAATGGTGTCGTTATTTAAATAATATTCAAAGTTATTGTTTTTTCTGATTTGTATCGGAAATCCTGAAGTTCCGGCTTTACTTAAAATAAATTTTAACCTTTCATTGCAGGTCGGATTAACTATCCACAAAAGGTCTAACTGTTTGAATTATATGATTCCTGCTGATTCTATTTTTGGTGTACGACCATATTATTATTTATTCCTTTCAACAAACAAACCCCGTTGCCGGGGCTTGTTCGCACAATTAAACTAAAAAAAAAGGAATAGGCCTGAATTATGAAGGGTTCAGTTCAAAATTACAAGCGGTGTCAATGCCTTCGGTTACGGCTATGCCGGGCTGGGTAGCCGTAAGCATACCGGCGGCAGTGGCTTTGAGGGTGTAATTGCCCACTGGCACATCATTTATCATATAATCGCCATCTTCATCGGTTACACCGCTCAGGGTGGTGCCCGCTATTTCAACCAATGCATCCTCAATGCCATCGGTACTCACCGAATCAATCACATGGCCATGCAGCATGCCTGTTCCTGCGGCTGGTTTGTGGCTTACCCGTGTCTCAAAAATTACGTAATCGTTATACTTCAGTTCGTCTTTGCCCCTGAAATAATTCTTGCCGTAGTCAAAAATTTCGGCCAACTGGTTGTAAATTTTCAAGGCCAGCGCGTTTCGGGTCACCGTGCCCTGACGGCGTGCCCGTTCGGCTTCTGTAACCTGATCAATGATATCGTCAAATTCCTGCACCTGCTCACCAAATTTGTCGAGCATCTCCATCGTAAGCCCTCGGGCAGACAGTTGCGCAAATTTTTCAATGCACATGCGCCGTACCGACCTGCCGGTACGTACCAGTTCGTTATCGGTCTGGCGCGAGAGGTTTGAGGTACCAAATCCTTTGATCACTGCACTGTCGGCGCCAAAAACATTTTTGGCCCGTACCATGTATGCCCGTATGGTTTCGCGCAACATACCGGCTTTCACATCTTTTTCGCTCACCTTTTCTGAGGCAGCCGATAAAAATTCGTTGTCGGTTCGCATTTCCTTCATGGCATTGACGTCGGTTTCAACGCCGTTTACCATTTCATCGGTGATGCCGTACTGCAGTAAAACCACTTTGTCACGCCTTGCATTTGCAATGCTGAGGTCGCCCATCCTGAGCAATTCAGGGATGGCAATGTTTAAGCTTCCATTGTTCATAATAAATAAAATTTTGAGGTTGATAATTTATGACTGAAACTCCACTCCAATGTTGAAAGTGAAGCATTCATTACTGTATTAAAAATTCTGACGATACAGGCAGTTTTGAAGCAGGAGGTAGCCATGCGGTCACCCTC
>CAZKCK010000525.1:0-1876 GCA_964550695.1 uncultured Bacteroidales bacterium
GCTTCTTTGGTATATTTTTCCACCAATTCTTTTGTTTCGGGCGACTGGTATTGGCCTAAAGCTGGAAACCCTGTTTCCGGTGAGTAATATTTTGCTTCGGTTTTGAAATAATTATAATACGGAACGCTCCAGGATGGCGCATCCATTTGTTTGTCAACACATCTCGAATCATATACTTTACCAATCCCTTGGGTTGAATATCCCTGACTGATAAGGTATTGGGGTAAACTTAAAATATCAGGATTCACATCGCGCATCCTGGTTTTTAAGTCCCAAATTCCGGTGTTATCCGGACGCAGACCTGTCATTATACTGGCCCGTGTTGGTCCGCATACGGCCTGCTGGCAATAATTTTGCATGAAAACTGTACCCATGGCTGCCAGTCGATCGATATTTGGCGTTTTAATCATTTTGTCGCCGTAACATCCAAGTATTGGTTTAAGGTCGTCAATAGCAATGAACAGGATATTAGGTTTGGCACTCTTCTTCTGCGAAAAAACAGGCGTTGTTAGCAAGCCAAGTAAAACAAGGATTACAATTTGATATACAGCTATGTTTTTAAACTTCATCATTGTTTCTCTAATAAACCTGCCATCCTTTTAACATGTTACTTCTGATTGTTTACCGGAACTTTAAACTCGATAACAATATTAAAAAGTGGCGTATCGGTGCTTAAGTTTTTCACAACATGAACCACTGGCTCGGCAAACTTTACTGTATTCGGCACCTGGATTCCTCCTCCGGGACTTCCGCTTGGTTTGTTGCGAGGATCAGTAAGTTGTACTTCGTTGAGGCGAACCACAACCCGCTGAGCATGGCTGTGAAGTTCGCGTGTATCGCCAGGTGCGAGCTTTTCTTCGAAAACACGAAACTCATCATCTTCAAAGACGATAGTGTTTTTTACAGGTTCGAGCCATTCATCCGGCCCTTTAACCGGAGGATGATTCTTTTTGAATGCCACTTCAAAATATTCCCCGCCTGAAATCAGGCATGATTCATTGGGTTGAATCACTGCAATCTCACCACGATCGAGGACCTTATTTATTTCATCGCTTTTTACATTTAACTGAGCTAGTGCCACAATCACCCGTTTGCCAAAAAGTTCATTATCGGGAGCAGATTGAACTGTCGAATTCCGCATTACTCTTAAATAGGCGTTATTCAAAGCAACCGAATCAAAATATCTGACGTCACCCAACACTTTGGTTGCCATACCAGGTGATGGTGAAACACCGCAGATTATAAACAAGTATGTTGCTAAAAGCAGTTTGAAGTTCATGTTTGATATTCGTTTGGCTTTATTGGTCAAAATGGTTCATTGGCCCGAATTTTTGATTGTGAGCATGATGCCTATTACCGGCCTGATCTCTATTCCACCTCATTTCTGTTGCTTTTCCCTGTTTTAATGTCTGTCCGAATCGGGGTTTTGAAATCAGCTATTTTTGCAAAATCGGTACAGCTCTTGTATTCGCGCTGCATTGTTTCAAGGAAGAGTTTTTCCATCTTTTTCTGTTCTTCAACATATTCAGGCTTATCGATGATGCTCACAGTTTCCAGAGGATCTTTTTCGTAATCATACATTTCACGGGCCATCACATATTTTTTATCATAAGGCATGTTAGTCCTATAGCTGTCTTTCATCCATTCTGTATAACGGAAACGCCCTGTACGGACGGTATATCCCATCACTTTGCCATTCTCGCGGGGATACTGGCTGAATGTATATTCATGTAAATTGGCATCCGGTTTTTTAATTGCAGGAACTAGGCTTATTCCGTCAAGATAGTTGGGTAGAGGGATATTTGTCAACTCGCATAAGGTTGGAAAAACATCAGTAAACTCGCATAATGTAAGAGGCCTTAAACCTGGCTTTGTA
>CAZKCK010000526.1:0-1875 GCA_964550695.1 uncultured Bacteroidales bacterium
TGACAAAAATTTACACCCAGGCCATTTCCGACTTTATAATCGATGCAAACAAAAAACACCATACCCGGTTTGACACCCTTTATTTTGGAAAACACCTCTTGAAACAATTGCGTTTCGAATATTTCCGGTATAACACAACAGGGGCAACCCATGGATCTGCACAACCAAGCCCTGTTTCTTTTAAAGCTGGTCCCGCCATAGATTCTGAAGTATTGTTCAATAAATATCCTTCAGCCCGATTGCTGTCGTCAATTATTCTGCTGGGTTGTGGTTTGCTCCTGATGTGGACATTAAATAAAAAATACAACAATAACGATAAGTTTCCGGGTGATTATTATGAAAAGACATGGCACAATGAAAATCTTTCGATGGACGAGCATCATACCGTGTTTCATGGTTATTACAGAAAAGAGCCGGTAGGTTGTTTCTTAATTGCGGGTCTTGTGGTTGTCGGAGGAATTGCTGTGGTCATAGGCTCAATTGGATGGTACCTGTATGTGTTAATTTTCTCTAACTGAAAAAATTTGGTCAGCGCTGAATATCTCTGGTAAATCAATATAAAGCCGGCAAGTCGGATGGGGCCCGGAGGTGTTGTTACAGTATGTAAAATCTGAACTATGAAAAATTCCATAATTGGTTTTCTTTGCTTGATTTCATCAGCAATATATGGACAAGAAGCAACTCCGGTTGAATTTGACGGGCATACATGGGAAGCACCTTACCATCTTTCCATACCCCGGGGATGGAATGTCGAACGGTTTCTCATCCCGATCAGTTTTGCCCCGCAAATTGAGTACAAAGGTGTTGAAGATATCCGCTTTGCCCCGGGCTGGGGTAAAGTAAGCAGCGATGAATACTGGACCTATGCCTTTTTATGGTACCTGGAGGGGTCGCCACAAATCGATGCATCAGTCATCGCCGGCAATTTAAAGACCTATTATACCGGGTTAATTGAAATCAACCGTGCAAGTGACAGCATTCCTGCAGCTATATTATCGCCTGTTCTGACATCATTTACAGAAACAACAACGGAGAAAGGCGATCTGAAAACCTATACCGGAACGGTTGAAATGATGGATTATATGCAGCACCAACCTATTATGCTCAATTGTATCGCACACTGGAAATTCTGTCCTGACGAAAAACGGACTATTCTGTACTTTGCATTATCCCCAAAACCCCTCTCGCATACTAACTGGGTAAATTTAAATACGATCTGGCAGGATTTTACCTGTAAAAAGGCGGAGGTTAAAAGCAATTAATTTAATGATAAAACGATCAGATGGGCCACAAGGAAATAACAGGGTTCAATTTTAGCCTGGCATTATCAGGCCTTACGTTGTGCATCTTGATTTCGGCAGGTTGCAAAAAAAACAGCGACCCTGAGGAATTTCAGGTTTGGAAACCAGGTGCATCTGATAAAATCATCTGGATATCCCTGGGCGAACATGACACGATTGCACGTCTTAATCTGATCGATCGGACCGGGGCAGAAATGATTGCCGATCAAATGCAGATTCACCCAAAAGCGTTGGAATTGTCACCGGATGGTTCGAAAATTGCTTATATGTCCCGGTATTTCAAACCGCCCTGGCAGAATTCACTTGAAATACTGCAGGTTGACGGACACAGGGTCATTTCCCGTAAAACAATTTTAGTACGTTATGATGGTTATGACTGGTATTGGGTTCCTTCATGGTCGCCAAACGGTAATCAAATCATTGTTAACCTTACAGATTCTATCTGTACCATTTATGCAGACGGTACAGGTCTGTCCTTCCTTAACAGGGGATATAATGCACAATGGTCTCCCGATGGGGCGCAAATAGCCTTTGACTACAGAGACAGTATCTATACAATGAGTTCAACCGGTAC
>CAZKCK010000527.1:0-1869 GCA_964550695.1 uncultured Bacteroidales bacterium
GTATAAGAAATAGCGGCAATTTAACATTGGTAAATTCACTTATAGTAAATAATAGTTCAACATCCAACGCAGGCGGTATTTACTCTATGAGTAATATGTCATCTCAGATAATAAAGATAGTCAACTCCACCATTGCAAATAATTGGGCTGGTGACCTAATCATTTGGGGTGGTAGAGCAACTGTTTTAAATTCAATAATTTGGGGGAATGGATTTTCTTTACAAAACAATCCCATTTCTGATATCAGGTATTCCACTATTCAGGGTTTCACAGGAAATCCTTTGGTGTATAGTTCAGAT
This sequence comes from uncultured Bacteroidales bacterium, assembly GCA_964550695.1. Lineage (GTDB taxonomy): Bacteria > Bacteroidota > Bacteroidia > Bacteroidales > TTA-H9 > CAZKCK01. The sequence goes on from CAZKCK010000527.1 coordinate 300, forward strand.
CCATTGTTTTTAAGTGCTACAGCAGGATCAGGAACAGCTTACAATGGACTATCAGGGAATTGGTCACTACGGTGGTGTTCTCCATGTATTGATGCAGGTGCTGACTCTCTTGTAACTGCAGGTATAACGACAGATATTATAGGCAATACGCGTTTCCGTTATACTTCGGTGGATATGGGTGCTTATGAAACTGATACAACTGGCCTTATTCCGAATTTGATTGGGTTTGCTAACAATCGCATTTATGCTACCGATAACAACAATTATATTGGAGATGGCTCTTCCTGGGCATCCGCTTTGGCTGGAAATTTTGAAAGCTGCAAGTATAATGGTCAGACTCTGCTGTATGAAATGATGAAAGATGCTGTTGCGGGTACAGAAATATGGTTAAAAAGCGGGATTTATAAAAACAGTCTGATCGGTAATCGGAATCACTCATTCACTGTAGGCAACGGGGTAAAAGTTTATGGTGGTTTTGAGGGAAATGAAACAACGACAGACCAACGAAACATAGAAAACAACGAAACTATTTTTAGCGGAAATATTGGGGATACGTTATTAAGTACAGATAATAGTATCCATGTTATGAATATTAATCCGTCTGCTTTGCTATATCCTGATTCTGCCAGTTTGGATGGCATAACCATTGAGAGAGGATATTCCAATAGTTCAGATGGTGCTGGGATTCTGATTAATCCCAATACTAAAATCAAGTGTAACAATCTTGAAATAAAAAACAATACATCTCAGGGAAATGGTGGCGGTATAAAAATAAATTCACTGGCCAGAGTCACTTTAAGGAATAGCCGTATAACAGCTAATACAGGATGTGGGATTTATAATCAGGGAAAACTTGTGCTTAACAATAACATTATCAGGCTAAACAGCAGCGCTTCGACAGGAGCAGGTATTTATAATACAGATAGTGTAATGATAAGCTCTTGTGCTATTGACAGTAATAATGCTGTCACCAAAGCCGGTGGCATTGCGAATTCAGGATACTGTAAAATAAAAAACAGCACGTTTAAACGAAATAATGCTCTGTCCCGTGCCGGGGCTGTTTGGAATACAGTAAATGCAACCGTGTTGATTGACAGTTGTGAATTTTTCAATACTAACTTTGGAAATGCCTCGTCAGGGGTTGGTGAAGTTATATTTAATGAAGGGAACATACAGCTTTCAAATTCATCGATCACGCACAACAACTGTAAAGGGGTATTTAGTGCTAATAGTAACCAGTGCAATATATCTGATTGTAACATAGCTTATAATAAAGGAGGGGTATATAATACAGCTAACAGCCAGTGCTACATTTCAGATTGTGATATAGCTTACAATACTTTAGGTGGTGGAGTGTTTAATGCGGGATTCTTAAATATAGAAAGGTGTGTGATTAGTAATAATAGTTCATCAGGGAGTGGTGGCGGTATTTATAATCCAACAATTGTAAAAAACTGTATTATTGTCAACAATAGCAGAACTGCTGATTACACTACCGGCGGTGGAGTATGGATTGGAGCAGGTTGTCAGGGTATTTTCAGTTCAACTATTATGAACAATTCAGGTGAAG
>CAZKCK010000528.1:0-1865 GCA_964550695.1 uncultured Bacteroidales bacterium
TGAATGGATGTTATTCAGTGTATTCATGAAAAAGTGCTGGCTTACCTGATGCCGCAGCAAAGCCAGATTGGTTTTGAGCTGTTCTTTTTCAATATCCTTCCTGAGTTTCTCTTCATTGAGCCATTTGGCCACAACCTTAAAGGCAGTTCCGAATCCGGCAGTGAGTATGCCGATGATAAAATTATCGGCTATACGAAGAACCAACCATTGAGGCCCGCGTGGCAGGTCCGGGGATATTCCGTCGGGTGATAAGCCCTGTAAAGGAAACCCCGGCCTGGGATTACCGGGCAGCAGGCCGATATCCACGCCGATAATGCAAAATATAATTAAAATGGTTGCTGCAATGTATCCGGTATATTTTTTTTTGAACAACAATCCGGGAACCAGTACATAAACATTTAACACAAATATCACTGCAAAGCCTGATAAATGAGCCCATTCACTTATCAGCGGAAGCCAGTGAATGCTGCTGAACTCCCGTTCTCTGAAATATGGCACTGAAAACACAAGCATCCAGATAAATACGTAGAGTAAAGCCTCTGTTTTACGATTATTGAACGCTTGTGATTTCATGCCCTAAAAGTAAGATTTTTTTAGAATCCTTTTTAGTTGTTCCGGGGTCTTCCTTCGCACGGATCTTTTGGGCGCGATGCCTTTTCGAGTTCAAGGTATTTTGGGAACAAATCAGCCGGGATGACCAGCTTAACTTTTTCGTCCCTGATCTTTTCAAGGGGTTCAACCTTTGAACGCTCAGGCAAAACGGGAGGGAAAACATTTTTGTCCATCAGTTTGTCCATTTCCACAAAAAAAGCCTCAAATGCATCCTTTACTTTAGCAGTCTGGGCCTTGTCGAGGTTCAACGGTTTGCATATTTCATGATTGATCATTTTCAGGCGTTCTTTGATTGTAGGTGGTTTCGGACCGCGTCCGGGCTGTGAGAAGCATGAGCTACCTATGAGAAGGATAGCGATCACCGAAGCAAAAAATTTTGTTTTCATGATATTAAAATTTAGGGGGTTATGAATATTGAAACAAAAGTAAGCTGTGCAAAGAGCCAAAAAAAATAAAATCACCGGACGGCAAATCCTTATCACCCGATTGAGGGTTTTTATCACCGGAATATGAATGTGAAATTTGAAATTTGTATCTGTACACCGCTGAACGCCTGAACTTACAGAAGGGATGAAGGGTGTATATACAGTTTTAACAACCTGGCAGGTTGACATTTAGAAAGATTACGAATAAAATTATTAATATCAGCTTAGTACTTTTGCCTTGCCACCTGTGTACGCCTTATCCGACTAATTGAAAGTGGTATTAAACAGGATTCCGAAGCGGTTGCTGTCCATTTTTTCAATGATCCCGCCTCCCGGTTCATTGGTCAGATGTGTTTTACCGTAAGTTACACCTATACCGAGTGCCCAGTTCTTTGAGACCCACCATTCTTTTCCAACCTTAAGCTGCATTGAGAAGCCTCGTTGGGTTGCATCATTGCTATTGGTTTTTGTATCAAGAATTGAGAAATTGCCTATTCCTGCCGATCCTGAAAAGAAGAAGTTTGTTGGCATAATGTACCAGGTAAGTCCTGCACCAATCATCGCCTCACCAAGTGATACATTGTCAGGGGCTACAGCACTCTGATTGCCGGAAAACGTAATAGTTGGGCCCGGAACCGAACTTGAAAGAATTGTTGCGTGCAAAATCAGATTTTCTTTAATAGCTCCCCCTATTTTAAAATCAAACAAAGCACCGGTCCCGCTCAATTCCATGTAATTTGTGCCGAAATCATCTGATACAGTTCCGAATACAGGGCCCAGACTCATCGAAAGTGCAAAACCATCATGCTGGTGAAACCCATCCTGCGC
>CAZKCK010000529.1:0-1861 GCA_964550695.1 uncultured Bacteroidales bacterium
GCTGGTAACGCTGCGTTAAACGGATTCGCTGAATGTACCCTGAATTGACTAAAGCCCGTAACGGGGAATGTCAGTTCCCAATACATCCCATTCCAGTTTACTGCAGGTGTAATCACCTCTGGGCTATTTCCTAAACCGGCATCGGCATTTTTAGTTACCCGGATATTAGAAATATTTGGATCGGCGTTGTTACCGCTAGTTGGCATAGGCAAGTATGGCAAGGCTACTGTTGTGTTATAATCTGTAAAGTCAGCTTGATCAATGTATAAAGTTACCATAGCAGAAACGCCAACATTGTTTGCGGGAGTAATTTGATACCATCGGCGTACAAAAGGCTGACCATTGTGCACACCTGCATTCGCATCTACGTTCACTGTTGATACGGTTAGTCCGAGAATATTACCTCCGGAACCATCGTCCACAGATGCAATTAAATTACAGGATGCATCATAGTAATGAATATTAAAATCGTCTCCATGATTTTGTGTTTGATTCGAGGTTGCAGGAGCAAGCATACCAGAAGATGGATTGACCGTTACTGTTACAGAACTCGTTGCGCTGCATCCGACACCATCTATACCTGTTACAGTATAAGTGCTTGAACCAGCAGTAGCAATGAAGGGAAGATTATCAGTCAATCCTCCTGACCATAGATACGAGTTGGCACCACCGCCCGCAGGGGTTACAGCTGTATTGTCACAAGTTGTAGATGGAGTTGCTGTAGCTGTTACTGTGGGTATAGGATTTACGGTCACAATAACAGTTGCAGTTGAAGAACAACCTGCGGTAGTTCCGGTAACCGTATATGTGGATGATGCTGCTGGTACAAAGGATACCCCATCGCTCGGTGTATTCGTACCATCCGTCCAAGTGTAAGTAGTTGCACCAGCACCGGTTAAGGTAACACTGCTCCCTTCACAAACTATAGCCGGAGAAGGGAAAGATGTTGCTGTAACCATTGGCGTGCTGTTGGCATCGGCAATGGTCGAGATAAGCCCTGTAGCACCACCTCCTGCCATAGGAATATTTCCATTATTGTTTCCGGCTGCTAAGGGTAAATATTGAACATACACTACACTGGATAAGGAAGAACCGGCATAAGATAATGAAACGGTTGGATCAAACGGACCTGCCGGATTCGTTGAAAATCCAAAGGAACTGTATGGGCCTACAATAACCGGCGAGCCTGTTAAGTTCTGACCGGTAATGGTTGTCGATTGAACATCATTCGCCCCAACACAAAGCGTTGGAAAAGTTAAGGATGTAGCAGACAAAGTCGCTGGCAGAGGACCATATAACAGAAAAGGAAATCCCTGTGCCGGAGTCCCTGGGCCTCCATCAACAGCAAAATTCCAAACACCTCCGCTTGCACCAATTAACCTTTGCTTGCCATTCCCGGTTATACTCTGTCCAACCGGAACAAGAGCCGGTTGCCATGGGCCGCTAGATATACTGCCACCTGTTTGCCAATCGATCCAGTAGATACCCGGCGTTAATGTTAAACCCGGCGTTGCACATACGTTTCTCATAATAGGTCGTATGGTACTGCCAATAGTGGTTTCGGTCACACGATAGATATTTGAAAAGTAGGTATTCGTTAAACGATTGGTTGTTGTATCGCCGAAAACAATATTTGACCCGACTGAATCTGGCGGCCCATCCCAAATTCGAAAGTTTACGTTCGTAATAGTGGAAGTGGTCGTTGAATTGGTTTGATAGGCAAAAAGCACAATCGAGTCAATCTGTGAAGTGGCGGTAAGCGTAAAATCATCAGCTACCCTGTTCAATGCAGACAATTGTTGACCAAAACCGATGGTACCCATTCCAAATGTGGTTGTGTACAAAACACTTTCATTAGCCC
>CAZKCK010000530.1:0-1850 GCA_964550695.1 uncultured Bacteroidales bacterium
CCATTGTAAACCTGAACACAAACGGAACAGCAATTATTACAATTCCTTCAGGCCTTTCGGGTTCGTATTATATCACTGTTAAGCACCGTAACCATGTTGAGACCGTGAGCGCCAATCCTGTTTCATTTGCTGACCTTCATATAGCATATGATTTTACCACTGCTGCAAGCAAGGCTTATAACAACAATATGAAACAGCTTCAGTCTGGTGTCTGGGGTATCTTTTCAGGCGACGTGAATCAGGATGGGTTAGTCAACCTAACTGACCGTTCAACAGTAAATTTTGATTTGCTTCAGCTTGCCAAAGGTTATGTTGCTAGTGATTTGAATGGAGATGGACTTGTGAATCTTACTGACCGTTCATCGGTTAACTTTTCATTGCTACAACTTGTAAGAAGTAAAACACCATAAAGACTAAACACAATAAATATTGAATATGAAAAATGCAATTTTACTTTCCTTTTTTTTACTTTCGTTGTTGTTTTATGGCAACACTTGTTCTGCTCAACGATCTTTTGAGATGGAATTATTAAATTTGGTTCAGATAAATGAAACTGAATTCAGATTTGATGTTCGTTTTAGAAACACTGCTTCTGACCCTGTTACAAATTGGATAGCAGTTGAAGGGATGCAATTTCAGGTAGCTTTTAATACTGGTCTTTTTAACAGTGGTGCATTTAATAATACATATTTGCAATACGTTAATAATACTACGGATTTATTAGCTGTTGCAGCTTCACCAATAACCCCGAATAGTATTAATGTCACAACTGATCAAACGGTAATACAGTGGGTCACCGATATTCTTAGCGAGGATGCATACACTGTTATGATTGATCATAATAATTGGGTAAGAATTGGAACTTTCAGGGCGATCTTAAAAGCTAGTTCTTCCTCAGCCAATTCTAAGAATCTGGCTAGTGTGCTTCCAAATTTATCACTAGTTCCATCTGGTTGCCTATGTAATTGGTGTGATGTTAATTATGATCTTTTTGGGGATGGTGGTTATACCCGGGCTGCAGGTGCAGCACCAAATCTGATAACTGTCAAAACACTCACAAATTCAGCGGTTAACAAGTCATTTTATAGTCATGCTTTTACGGGTACAGGCAATTATAGTGATGCTGTTCGTTGGAATAATTCTGTTCATTCAAGTGATCCAAGTTACCATGTTGTTCCTTCAGTTGCAACAAACAATATTTCGATTGGTGCTCTTTCAACAGCAAATCCACCTGCAGCTACTGCTGGCATTTGTACACTGACGGATACTCGTACTGTTAATGAACTAACGGTAAAAAGCACATCTAGCTTCACAATTACTTCAACTGGTCAGCTAACTGCTAACGGAACCGTATATGTTGATAATAGTTCTTCAGCTGCATTGACCTTAAAATCTGCTGTTGATGGAACTGGTTCTTTAATACAAAGTACGGTTGGTATCACCGGAACCATGGAACGCTATATGAGCAATGCCGACTGGACAGACTGGACAGACGGATGGCATTTTTTGAGTTCTCCGGTTGCTTCTCAGGCCATTGATCCTGCTTTTACCACTGCGCCGTACGATTTTTACAGTTGGTATGAGCCTGAAAATATCTGGGTGAATTACAAAAACACTGGCACAGCACCTACCTGGGCTACAGCCAATACCATTTCAAACGGACTGAGTGGTAACAATACTGCAAATTTTTTGGTAGGCAAAGGCTACATGGCGGCCTATGACGTTGAGAGCACCAAAGAGTTTTCCGGTTTATTAAACGTTTCAGATGTTCAGATTTCGGGTCTTGGCGTTGCTGCCGGTACAAACCGGAGCTGGCATTTGTTGGGGAATCCCTTTTCAAGTGCGCTGAT
>CAZKCK010000531.1:0-1838 GCA_964550695.1 uncultured Bacteroidales bacterium
GCCGAAATCCAAGGTCATTGCTTTTATAATTCACATGACAAATTTTTCGTTTGTCATGGTTGCAATTATCAGCTTCCGATGCCCAACTGCCCCCAATAATAACCTGAACTGAATCGGACAAATTTTTATTAATGTTTCGATCATCTTCTGCAATCTGACTCAATAAACACCATTCGCTTACATTTCCATTCATGTCAAACATCCCCCTGGCATTTGGCAACAGGGTACCTACCTGATGGGTTTTTCCCGAAGAATTATCGATAACCCATGCATATTTCTGTAATTCAGCTTTATCATTTGTACCGGCATAACTTTCGGAAAAAATTGTATCGCAATCTGTGGCATTATGCCATTGGATTTCTGTGGGGAGATAATACTTTGTTCCCAGTCCCTTGTTTAATTTATTGATAAACACCCGTATTTCAGTATAACTTACATTCTCCACAGGAAGGAAATCTCCTTTATGATGGCTTGGGTTTGTTCCCATCACAGTTTCCCATTGTTTCTGGGTAACCTCATATTTACTTAATTTAAAACCCCATAATGTTGTTTGGGTCATGGTCATTTCTCCGGTATCAGAATTCCTTGTTGTTTTGGTTTCTGTTACCCTCTCCGGAAAATCAACCATCTCAATCGGGCAAACATGGATGAAATTAAACCGGATTAACTGGTAACTGCAAGAATCCGGGTTCAATGTACTTATTGTATCTCGCTGGTTTACTGTGATTTGAATTTCAGTTTGCGCATTTGAAACAAATGAAGCTAAAACAAACAAAACGATTAGCATAACAGGAACTTTCATTCCGGAATGGTTATTTACTGATGACAGGAACCTGATTTTCATTTTGACCCTGTTTTTCAAACCTTACCGGCAATTAAAAGGTTATTCAGTTTTTGCCAGGCTTTAGTGGTCTCGTTTTGCGGATGTTCCGCGTTCATGATATTCTTACAAAAATCATCGTGTTCATTTTGGTATGTCTCATAAAGTCTGCTGTTGTAAAGTTTTGCCTGTTGCATATTGGCAATCCGGTCGCATATTTTTACCACAACGGCCTTCCAGTTGCTGCGGATTTTAGGATAGGTTTTTTCCTTACGTTCTTTCCTGTCTCTTCCCAATTCATCGGTAACACAATAAACGATTTCGGCCACCTCTTCGCCAAAGGCTTTTTTAAGGTCGTTATAGGAAAGTTCGGTATCCTCCAATGTGTCATGTAAGGCCGCAGCAACAACAATACTTTCGTCATAGCCTAGTTCTTCGGCTATTTTTACCACTTGTCTGATGTGATAGCCATAAGGGTAAATGTCGTAGGTCTGGTTCGCATGGGCTTTATCGGCCACCAATAAGGCTCTTTCTTTGTTGGTCATATTCAGTTATAATTTAAAATTATTTGAAAATCAGTTAACGATGTGACTTACTCCGCAATTTGAAAAAATAAACTATCATCACCATAAAAAATATTGGGGATGAATTCAGGGTTGTCAATAGCGCCATAACTCAAATAATGTTTGCCCTTGAGGTATTGATATTTTTCTTCCAGTTCCTCACGATTCTTACAATAAAAAAGATACCGGTAGTATCGGTTTTCGTGCATCCTGTCGCTGGAGTCGAAACAAGGGTACAATTCCGCCCGTTCCAAAAAGAGGTTCTGGCTTCTATCTGCTAATATGCGGTAATAGGGGTCAGGATGTTTCTCAACTTCAGTTAACTGATCTTTGAAATGCCTTAAATTTCTGTATGATACCCCGCGAAACTCGAAAGGTTTCTGTATTGGATAAGATGTAATCATATATTGCAATATTAGTATCAAAAGCTTAATGCAAGCCTTATTCCGTTTAGT
>CAZKCK010000532.1:0-1816 GCA_964550695.1 uncultured Bacteroidales bacterium
AGACCGAAAATTGAAAGTGTGTTGGTAGCAAATACCAAAGCGTTAATGCCTTTGTTTTTCTTTTCAAATTCTATAAAGATCTTCTCCATATCTTCGTCATAATGGTCAAATCTGATTTCATCCACGCAAATAAATTCCGATAAATTATTTTCAATCATTGCGTTTTTGTAACCCCTGATGCGGTCCTTCATATGAATAAGCTGGGATTTATGCGCTACCATTGCAATCCGGCTGAATCCGTTCTTAATATGATGAATAGTAGCATCATAGGTTGCCTGATAATTGTCGAGTACTATATGGCTTGCATTTATATCAGGGTAATACCTGTCGACGAGTACCAAAGGGATTCTTTTCTTTAAGAGGTTTTGAATCTGATTATCACCTCCTTCAGCAGGGACAATTATTAAGCCATCAACCTGACGGTTCAGAAATGTATTTATAAGTATGCCTGATTTCGTTACGTCTTCATCAGAGCTGCCAAAAATTACAGTATATCCCGATTTATTAGCTTCATTTTCAATGATTCTGGCAAGCTGACCAAAAAACGGGTTTGCAATGTCAGCTACAATAAGGCCGATTGTTTTACTGGTCTTCATCCGCAGACTGCGGGCAATCTGATTCGGCTGATAATTTAATTCCTCGGCAGCATCTTTGATTTTCTTAACAACTTCGGCCCCAACACGCTTTTCTTTTTCCTGACCATTCATAACGTAGGAAACAAGAGCAATTGAGACTCCAACCTTTTTAGCAATATCTTTCAATGATATTCTTTTCTGCATAGTATTACAAAGATTGTTTTATAAAACAGCTTACAAATGATTTCAAAAGTATTTGAGTTTTCAAATATATGCTTAAACGTTTAAATTATCAAATTTATCTTTCTTTTTTTACTGAATCATTTGTGAGGATACTGATTTTGCGTGCAGATTTATTCCTTATCAGGGGTATATCCCGGGAGCTCCCGGTGAGTATGGTCGCAGAAAGGAGGGGTTTTTGTATGCTTGCAGCTGCACCATTTCACAAGTTGTTTTTCTTTAATTTGAACAATCATTGGCTGAAAAGAACCTGTACGATGCGAGCCGTCACAAAATGGTTGAGAAGCGCTCTTTCCACAGGCACACCAAAAATATGTACCGGGTTCTGTTTCCAGTTTTATGGAGCGCAAGCCGGCTATTACAGGTTTTTCATTCATTGAACAGGGTAAATCAATTTGCTGATTGTGGCTAATCCATGCTGGCATTATTCAAATATAAATTTTTTTCATGGTATATAAAAGTATTATATTGGCGATTTTAAAACCAAAAGTTAGATATTCATTTATTTCACGTAAAAAGGTTAAGCGCAAGGGCGCGAAGACGCAAAGAAAAACGCAAAATAATTAGCGCTTCCCTTGCGCCCTCGCGCTTTTTCGCTTAATTTTGGGGAAAGATTAAGAGCCAGGAAAACCATAAATGAAAGCATGAAACTCATCTTTATAACCGGTGCAACCTTTTAGGGAAGAAGCCCGCAACTATTAAGGATTTTGCCAAAAGGGAAAGACAGCTATTCGTAGTATAAGATTACAGCCAGGCCTTTATTAATAAAAATGTTAAATGGAAAAAAAAGATACAAAGAAGCCGCAAACCATCGATGAATATATTGCTGGTTTTCCGGCAGAAGTTCAGGTTATTTTAGAGCAGGTAAGAACGACGATTAGGAATTCAGCTCCGGATGCAACAGAAACCATTGCATATCAGATTCCAACTTTTGTACAGAAAGGGAATCTGGTTCATTTTGGAGGATTTGCAAAACATATAGGTTTTTATCCGGCTCCTTC
>CAZKCK010000533.1:0-1814 GCA_964550695.1 uncultured Bacteroidales bacterium
AAGAAAAGGTTTCTGTTTGATTTTTACGTATAGGGTTTTCATGAATTTACATTTTCTGGTGTGTCTTTTTCAGAATCATTGCAAGCCTTTTCGAGCATTGATTTAAGTTGTTGTTTCGGGTATAAAACCGGGGGGTTTGGCAGTGGTGTTTTATAACATGCATTCTGCGCAACAGGAATAAGTGCAGGCTTTATGCGTAATTGACATGCACTCCCTGTTATACTGTTATATATGTTAAGCTGGGGGTGTTATATGCTGAATAGACAAAATTAAAAAAGCACGGGTAATTCTTAATCCTGTTCAATACATGGGTGGTTGTGGGGGCAGACTGCAAGACTGATAGTAATAAATGATTGATTGCCATAACTCTTGCTGGAAAAATTCTTTCTGAAACGCCTTGTTTTGCGTAATACTTTGTTATCTTTGTACTGATAATTTTACTTACCGGAGATAAATTTGTATTTTTGAGCATATGAAAAGCAGAACCAAAAATATCATTCATTTGATTAAACAGAATATTTCCTGTAAATAATATCATCTTCCCGCTTTTAACATTTCTTGATGCCAAGATGGAACCCATTTTAAAGCCTCACAACCTGAAATACAAACCAAAGTTTTCCAAAGAGTTGCATTTTTATTGACAGACAAAAAGGTATTATTATGAATCGACAAGAAGCGGAAGCGGTTTTACAAAAGACATTCAAATTGGCTCGTTTTTATGACGAACAATGGACAACCATTGAGAAAATTCTAAAAGGCGAAAGAGTTCTTCTTATTGAAAAAACCGGATTTGGAAAATCTCTCTGTTTTCAGTTTCCTGCAATACTGCATAAAGGTACAACTGTGATTTTTTCACCATTAATTGCATTAATGCGTGATCAGGTAAAGAAACTTACATCACTCGGAATTTCAGCTAAATGTATAAATAGTGAACAAACACCAGAAGAAAACACGCAAATTATTGCAGATTCTAAAGCAGGTAAAGTCAAGATTCTGTATATAGCACCGGAAAGACAGGAAAATTCTGAATGGATAGAAGCAACCTGGCAAATGAACCTTTCAATGGTGGTTGTTGATGAAGCCCATTGTATTTCTGTTTGGGGGCATGATTTCAGACCAGCATTCAAACGAATCATAAACCTTGTTCGTCTTTTACCAAAAGGATTGCCAGTATTGGCAACAACCGCAACAGCCACAAAAAAAGTTGAAGCAGATATTGCAGAACAAATGGGGAGTAACTTATCCATAATACGAGGGAACCTAATGCGAGACAATTTTAAGTTATACGTAATCAAGGTTAATTCTGAAGATGATAAACTAATATGGTTGGGGCAAAATCTCCCGCAAATTCCGGGTTCCGGAATTCTTTATACTGGGACCAGAGTTGATACTGAAATATATTCAAGATGGTTTGAATTTTTAAAAATCCCGTCAACTGCATATAATGCAGGATTAGATGCTGAATCACGGATATCAGTTGAAAACGGATTAATGAACAACCTTTGGAAGTGTGTAATTTCTACCAATGCTTTAGGCATGGGCATTGATAAACCCGATATCCGGTTTATCATTCATTCGCAAATTCCACAATCACCCATACACTATTACCAGGAAATCGGAAGGGCGGGCAGAGACGGACTGCCATCTGATATCATACTGTTTTACAATCCTGAAGACAAAAAACTTCCGGAAGCCTTTATAGAAGGTGGACGCCCATCGCGTATAAAATATGAAAAAGTAATGCTTGCGGTTAAAAGTGAGATGCTTGGTGAACGCGATCTGATGCGCAGAACAAATTTAAAACAGACTCAAAT
>CAZKCK010000534.1:0-1811 GCA_964550695.1 uncultured Bacteroidales bacterium
GTATTTTTACCGGTACCACAACCAATTTCGAGGCAGGTATCAAACCCGGTCAGCGCTAAGGTTTCACGCAGCGCCATGGCTTCCAGATCACTGGTTTTGTTCAGGTTGGTATCATACTGACTTGCCCAGAGGTCATAGGCTTGTTTTACGTCCATTAAGTGAGTACCATTTGTTGACTATACTATCGTCTTACGCCTGATTTGAAGGTAATCTACATTTTAATGCCCAACAAATTGCAGGCAAAATTCCTAAATTCTTCTGAAACCTGAATAGCCAATGCTTTTATATCATCAATTTGCCCGTTCATACAGAATTTCAGATTTTTTTAATGCAGTGTGCAAAAAAGAATTGGGGTTTGCTTTCTCTTTCATAAACTCTGAATTGGTATAAATCAATAAATCAATCGGGATAGCCAGATCAATTAACGACATCCTGAGTTCAAACCCCCTTTGGTGCAATGGTTGATTGGTATCCTTAACAATCAATATATCCAAGTCACTATCAACCTGCTGAGTGCCTTCTGCATAGGATCCAAACAAAACAATTTTATCAGGATGGTATTGGATTACGATCCGGTTGGTTAATTCCTTTATTTTAAGTAAATCGAGCATCTTGAAAAATTTATGCAATATACACTAAAAGATAACGCCGTTGAAACATTGGTCCCCGAATTCAGCTTTGATAAAAAAATCCTCCTTTAACCTAAGTCTTGGCAATACCTGAATTGCTGCCTTCTTTTTTATTCCTGCTGCTTGTTGTCCCCCCGATAAACCTTGCATTCTGGTACCCGGCATAAAATCCTGTATGGGTTTCTTTCAGCACCAGTGCAATGGCATCAAGGGTATCGTGCAGCAAGGCATCGGCTTCATCAAACAGCACATCTAATTGCCCTGTAGCATTTTTAACCTCGGTGCGGGCTGCCTGAGGGGCACTTATTACGGCATGGAAACGGTCAATGGCAGCGTTAAAAGCGGTCAGATCGCCGGCTGTTACCCCATAGTCGGCAAAATTCCCAATTACAGGGCTCACCAGCAGGTTGATGTTCTTACAGAAACTGTAGCATTCCTGATCTTTCCGCTTCAATAGTTTGCTATACGATACATTTAAGCTGGTTTTTAACTCCTGGTTCCTTACTTTCGCCGCCCAGGCTTTGCCGGCCGAACAAAGTTTAACGGCCAGTTTCACCATGTCTGATTTTTTCAGTTCCTTGTCATCAGAAATGCCAGGTGTAATTTCTTCCTGCTTACGGGCCTCTTCTTCAATGGCATTCTTTTGCTCAGTTAACCATGCCACTGCCTCAGCAAATGCAGGCAGGTCTTTCCATGTTTCCTTTTGTTCTTCAAGGTAAGCCAGCAATACCCTGATCATGTTCAGTTTCTTGATATAATTACTTTTCATAACGTAAAATTTTTTAACAAATGTACCATCAAATACATACAGATGTTCTTCGGGTACGTATTTATTTTAGCTCTTTTCTAAAATTTAGAAAATTTCTAAATAACCGGTATCTGCATATTCTTTATCAGGAATAATTCATTATATTTATTCGTCCCTTGAAAATTACTTCCGAAATAGTTGACATATCTTCCGACCAAATTAAAATGCTTTCCGAACAGTTTGAGATATCTGTTTCCTGACTTGAAATGCTTACCGAACGGTTTTACATATCACCCGCCTCACTTGAATTGTCTTCCGAATGACTTGAATTATCTACCGATCGGCTTGAATTATCTTCCGACCAACTTGAAATGTTTTCAAACTGGCTTGAATTATCTCCCGAATTGTTTAACATAACTCCCGCACCACTTGAA
>CAZKCK010000535.1:0-1803 GCA_964550695.1 uncultured Bacteroidales bacterium
AAATGCTATACACTGAGACAGTTGAACCCGGGACTTTTTCCTTACTGAAACGATTAATGAATCTGCCGGCCTTCAAGGCATTCTCATTGGTTGGAGGGACAGCATTATCTCTTCGTTTTGGTCACCGGGGTTCAGTCGATCTGGATTTTTTCAGTCATGAAAAATTCGATTTTCCATTTATTATCTCAGAACTGGAATCGACTTTCGGTGAACGGTTTGTATATAAGCAGCAACAAACCTCTTTTGGCATCTTTTGTTTTATTGAAAACATCAAAGTTGACTTTATATATTTCCCTCATGCACAAATTGCCATGACGGAAACCATTGATAATATCCGGCTTTACAGCAATGCCGATATAGCAGCAATGATAATTCAGGCTATTCTTGGCAGGGCAAAGAAAAAAGACTTTTGGGATCTTTATGAACTGCTAAAACACTATCCGCTTCAGCAGATTATGAATTGGCATAAAGAAAAGTATCCCACACAAATGCTTGCCATCAGTATCCCACATGCCATGACATACTTTAATGATGCAGAAGATACTGAAGAACCTGTAAGTTATAAAAACCAGACCTGGGAGGAGGTAAAAAATGGTATCAGGCGGGCTGTAAGAGATTACTTAGCATAGTATTAGCGGCCATTGTAACGTTACCAAGCAGACTATAATTACAAAAATAATTGCCGTCACATAGTAAAAATTATACCGTGCATTGCAGGTAGCAAAATAATGATGAACAAAGCAAAAATATCCATACGTTTTTTTGATGATCGCGAAGTACGAGCCGTTTGGGACGACCAAAACGCCAAATGGTGGTTCAGTGTATTGGATATTGTAGCTTTACTTACCGACCAAGATGACTACACCAAAACTCGCAATTATTGGAAATATCTTAAAGCCAAACTTAAAAAAGAAAAAAACGAGTTGGTTAGTGCCACTACCCAACTGAAACTTTTAGCACATGACGGCAAGCGATACTTAACCGATATGTTGGATTACACCGGGATTATTGCTTTAGGCAAAGAATTTCCAAGTAAAAAAGCAAACCGGTTTAATGATTATTAAACAGTAACAGGCACTCAGTAACAAAAAAGAGAGCGCAAAGTCTGGGGAATCCCAAACTCTGCGCTCTCGTTATAACTGATTGGACAGTCGACTATTCCAATTCCTTGATCGACTTCCTGATAATTTCCACTGCTTCGTGGATCTGTGCTTCGGTGATCACCAAAGGTGGTGCAAACCTGATGATGTGCTGATGGGTTGGCTTTGCCAGCAGCCCGTTGTCGCGCATCTTCAAACATACATCCCAAGCGGTTTTGTTGTTGAATGGCTTGATCACAATGGCATTCAGCAAACCTTTTCCACGTACCAGCTCAATATAAGGAGAATTGATCTTGCGGAGTTCCGAACGGAACAACTCACCCAACTTATCTGCATTTTCTGCCAGTTTCTCCTCGCGAACAACCTCCAGTGCGGCCATGGCAACCTTGGCTGCTACAGGATTTCCGCCAAAAGTAGATCCATGTTCACCCGGATGGATACACAGCATGATCGGATCGTTGGCCAGTACAGCCGAAATGGGATAAACTCCGCCCGACAATGCCTTGCCAAGAATCAGTACATCGGGTTTGAATCCTTCCCAATCGCAGGCCAGCAATCGGCCGGTGCGGGCAATTCCCGTTTGAACCTCGTCGGCAATGAAAAGAACATTTTTCGATTTGCAAAGGTCATACGCCTTCTTCAGATATCCTTCATCGGGCACGAAAACACCTGCTTCTCCCTGGCTAGGCTCAACCAGGAAACC
>CAZKCK010000536.1:0-1787 GCA_964550695.1 uncultured Bacteroidales bacterium
ATTTGCTAAACCGGCACTTCCACTCACTGAAACACCTGTAACTGTTGGGGTAATAGTGATGTCGGTATAATTTGACAAACCTGTTCCGCTGGCATTGAGCGTGGCGGTAACGGTTTCGGTGGTATTGCCATGGATCAGCACCCGGATGGACCCGGTGTGGATACCTGAATTAATGTCATCAAATGCTGCTTTTAAGGTGGGGTACCACATGTCTGTAGGGCCTGAGCCAATTACTTCAACCGGGCCGGTGGTAATGGTGGCGCTACCGGAAAAGGTTCCGCCGCATCCGCCGGCATCGCTTACTGCTGTTATTAGGTATGTGGTAGTGATGATGGGGTTTACCGTAAATGTATAAGGATTGTCGTAAATGTTTGTGAGAGTTACCGGATTCGAACCATTAGCGTTGTAAGTGAAGCTCCACGGCGCAGTGCCGGTGAAAGCCACGGAGATCGAAGCAGGAAAGCCCGGACGGATGTTGGCATTGCAGCAAATTGCGGCAGTGGGAACGGATTGAACGGTTATTGTTGAACTGCCTGAGCTGGTGCATGGTCCGGTTGCAGTAGCAGTGGCGATATAGGTTGTTGTAGCTATAGGTTTGGCCCAAACGGTTGCCAGATTTGTACCGGCAACGTAGGCTGTGGTGGCCCCGGGATTGGTATAAAGCCCGGTTACTGGTAACCAGGTGATTGGACTGGATTGCGGGGCTACGAAAAAAATATCAGTTCTTGAAGAATACATAAATCTTGCAGGACCTGCATAAGTATCAATTGTTGAAAAAGGCACTGAAATCCGGTAGTAAAATAAAGTACTTGGAAAAGTTGTATGAGAGTATTTTGCCGTATTATTACCAATGGTTATACCATTGTCATTATTACTATAAGACATTTCAACTACAATATTGCTTGTCCCATTCCATATAAATGGTGTATTAAATACAATTGTGTTTAACCCTGATTGTGGAATGTAAGATGCAGTATTTCTGACTATTGTCAAGCCAGTGGTAATCCAGGAGGAAGTGGTGGCATAGGAATTTGTGACGGTGTGTGCCATTTTCACTGTAAAATTTAGAAGCGGGTATGCACTGTTACCCACATTCAGATGGACCTTCAAAGCAGTAATTGGACCTGGTAATATTCCTTTTGCAATTAATTCAGTTGCGGTATAAATCATTTGTTGTTTGGAACCTCCCATATAATTCTGCAAGGGATTTGGGCCCAATGTACTTAATGCTGTATTTCCAATAGTAATAGATTCCCCTGTCCCAAAAGGAAAATCCCCCCCCGTTGCGTCAAGTTGACGGATACTGCCACTGCAAATGGTTGCGGTTGCAGGCTCAACGGTGACTGCTGTCGGCGTTTGATTTACGGTAACTGAAACGGTTGCTGGGTTTGAAGAACATCCGTTGGCAGCATTCGCTGTAAAAGAATAGACGCCGGTGGAAGCTACCGAAACCGAAGCAATGGTTGGATTTTGAACTGCAGATGTAAAACTGTTCGGGCCGGTCCAATTGTAACTCGTTGCCCCGGTTGCCGTTCCTGTAAGCGTGAGTGTACTTTCTGAGCACAACGGGTTTGGGCTTGCTGCGGCTGACACCCCTGATGGCGCTGCATTTACCGTGACCGACACCGTATTCACAGCAAGAGCAGCGCCGCAGGCGTTGCTTGCCGTTAAGGTATAAACGCCCGCCCCGGCAAGGGTGATTCCGTTAATTGTCGGGCTTTGGAGGGCAGAAGTAAAACCGTTCGGCCCAGTCCAGCTCCAAGTGGTGGCTCCTGTAGCACTTCCGG
>CAZKCK010000537.1:0-1777 GCA_964550695.1 uncultured Bacteroidales bacterium
GTATTATCACCCAATATGCAAAATTTCTGTAAGGTTTACATACATCTGAATGGTCCCCCGGGAGTTTACGATTATGTTTGCGGATTCCCGCTTATTTACGGCCAGGCATATTGCTCTCGGGCATACTTAATGGAGAATTCCCCTTTCCAGTTGTATGACGGGTTTGTAGCGAAATTTACAAATCAGGGAACCCGGCTGTGGGGAACCTACATGGGAAGCCTGAATGAAGACTATGTGACCGATTTATCAATAACTACACAGGGAGGAGTGGTTGCAACAGGCAGAACATTAACCAATTCATCGTTTTTTTCATCGGCGAATACTCCTTTTATACAAACCAATCAGATCGAAACGATGAATTATCGGACCCGGGGATTTGTTGTGTCCTTGTTCTCAAATGGTATCTTAAGTAATAGTAATTATGTTGGTTATTATCCAACCGCAGGTTTGCCCTCAAATTCATTGTTCGGGGGTGCAGAATGTTCGGGTATCGCCGTGTTGAATGATGCTGAATTTGTTGTAACGGGACGAAATTCTTCCCAAACATCCGGAATTACGACTTCGGGGTGTTTTGACAACACAGCCACCCTGTATGATGCCTTTATCCTGAAAATGGCTCAGTCGAATGCCACTTTTACCTCCGGAAACCAGATGGCTTGTATTGGAGATCTTGTAATTTTCGAGGCTTGTTTGCCTGCCGATTCTGTTTATGGCCTTTCATTCCAATGGAAAAGAGAAAATGTTGACCTTCCGGGGGCAAATCAACGGGTGCTGGAAGTAAATAATGTTGCACTCAGTCAAAGTGGCAATTATACTTGTGTGGTTACAAATCATTGTTTCTCATGGCTAACATCTGCTTCATATTTAAGTGTAAGGGAGTATCCTGCTTTTGACAGTTTTCAGGACAGCCTGGTGAACACAAAGACATTATGGGGCGACATCAATTCGGATGGGAAAATGGACATTCTGGGTAACCAGAAAATATACCTGAATCATGATTCGATATTTAAAATTGATACAGGTTATCATGTAACAAACTACAGTTATCCAAACTGGCTGGATTTCGACCGGGATGGGGATATTGATTTACTTACCACTAATGCCATTTTTCGGAATACAGGTTCAGGTTTGACCAACATCAATGCCGGGTTGAGTAACGTTTCATGCTGGGGTGATTATGACCGGGACGGGGATTTGGACGGTTTCCAGATCGGGGTCAACTCCTTGAAGATTTATATCAATAATGGCGGTGTGTACAGTTTAATCACTGCAAATACCTACGGTGAAACTTTTACCCTGAATTCAGGGGTTATTAACCCGGTTGCCATTGATATCGACAATGACAAAGACCTCGATATAGTTTTTTGCAACCCGGAGATGTACCTGCTGAAAAATAATCAGGACGGATTTCAAAAGATCAAGCTCATCGCATCGACCATTCGCGAATTTGATTGTGCCGATTTCAACAATGATGGCCTGATTGACATTTTATTGACTGAAAAGAACTCGACCAATACCTATCGAACCAGTTTATACAAGAACAATGCTGGAGTTTTTACCCCGCATTACTACTATGAGAGTTCGTTGCCATTAAATTGTACAAATTTCATTGCCGGATGTACCGGCATGACCAGCGCAAAATTCGGAGACCTTGATAATGATGGTGATCTTGATCTTATCAATGGCAAGTTGCTTTTTTTGAATACCAATGGGAATTTTTTTCCTAGATTCACATCCTATGGCGGAATTTTCCCAATAACAGGGATCAATGAATTTT
>CAZKCK010000538.1:0-1769 GCA_964550695.1 uncultured Bacteroidales bacterium
ACAAGTTTTAAGATTTTCAGGCAGAAAAAATTTGTTGGAGCCGGATTGGATAAGGGAGTCCGTGATGCAATTCCCTGGGAAAAAGAAGAGCAGGTGGGGGACATTGAAATGAAACAGGCCATTAACATCCAGGCATTGTACAACCCCGACCGCAGTCAGACATATTTGTGCTTTTTCGATGCCGTGGAGCCACTCCCTGAAAACACGGGGAAACACCCTGAAGAGATCATGGTAAAGTACCGGGTTGAAACGCACTTCAAATCATTGCCCGCCAATCCGGTTCCAGTCAGTAAAGACCCTGATCTGATCCTGCAGATGCATTTACCCATAACAACAAAACCCTCCCAGGTGCCCAAAATCGTTGGAGCAGGAATCGCCCAAAGCAAATATATCAGCGACGAAACTTACCGAAGCACCGAACCCCGGAAACGCTTTCTTTGGCTTGAGTTCGAAAAACCACTTCAAAATCCAAACGACTTTTACGGCATTCGTATGCTGGCCTATAGTCCTGATCCATTATTGGCCCGATGGGACATCGACATGCTCAAGGCCCCTGAAGAACCTTCATTGCCCATCAATCCCGAACCGATCAGAATTATCAGCCCGGCACATACTGATGACAGAACCGGATTAAATGCCATGCAGGAGCTGACCCGTGCCGATGACAGCCAGGTTCATTACCTGGCACCCCTGCCTCCCGGACTTCACGCCGCTTCGGCAGAATTGTTCGGTTTTTTCACCTATGAAATCAGGGTGGGACATAAAACCGGCTGGAGTACCGCCCAGGGGCGATATGGCACGGCATTGCGAACCACAGGGGTTCAACATCCGGCACCTCAATTGTTTTGCACGGTAAACCGCAATGAAAAACACATTATGGTCACGGCACCTTTTGCAAATACTGTTTTTAACGGGGCTGATGTTACCAGCAAACCCCCTCGGACCCAGCTTTGGGCACTGCTTTATGCCCAGGTAAAGCGGGCAGACGACCAGGTTTTCAGAAATATCCTTCTTGATGACCAATTGTTTGTACGTCAGCGGGTACCCAAAGATAAAAAAGGGTCGGTTGTGATCGAAATTAACAGTGATGCGGTTCAATATGGCATTACAGGATGGAAGAACAAAGATGTGCGGGACATGCTCGCTCAATATGGGTTACCTGTTACCAGCAGTTTGAGTATTCTTACTGTTGAGATGCTTCCCACCTATGACAAGTTCTTCAGCCCGACCCGTGAAACCCTTTATTCAAAAAGGGCGAAAGGGAAAAATAACCAGGCAGAAATGGTAAAAATGGAAGAAGGAATGGAGATACACCACTTCAGGACCAATTTAACCCGTTTGGTGGCTGATGCTGAAGAGATTCAGATGAAGCTGGAAGAAAATTTACATTCCAAGCTGGAAGAACAATATATCAACGAAGCGCAGAAACAAGAACTAATTCGTCCGCTAACCGATCAGCTAGGGCTCGAAAGGATTTTACGGACGAGCACACTGGTTCCGGTTCCTCCGATTTGTTTTACTGAAGATTAGGCTTTCTTACAAAGACTTTCTTTTTACCGGCATCGTCATGCACCTTGCTCCTCCGCCACCACGTGCAAGTTCACTGCCTTCGATTGCAATGACGCATTTTTTATAGTCGTTGATGTCAGTTTTGCACCTGGTGATCGATTTTGCCTTGATTATTTCAAAACCATGCTTTGACAGTTCATCCAATGTATAGGTATTCCGGGCATACCCTATCACTTTGCCCGGTGCAATGGCGAAAAAAT
>CAZKCK010000539.1:0-1769 GCA_964550695.1 uncultured Bacteroidales bacterium
CCGCCCTGTTTGGTGAACTGGATTTCAGTGCCGATGATATCGGCATTGAAATCATAAAGGCGCTTTATGAAAGCGGGTTTCCTTATCTTGAAATTACAGAAGAGGGTAAGAATGAATTATATGGAACTGTTTCCAAAATGGAAAGGGTTGATCTAATTGTAAAACCCCTCCGGTCAAAAAAATAGAAGTAATTTCCAATTCGGTCTAAAAATTTCAGGTAAATTAACTTTCAACTTGTGCAAAAATTGCATAAGTTAGAACCAATGATAACTACCTTGAAATCCTTAAGGAGCTAATTAACTGTCAATTTTAGTTGTTCGTATCTCTTCTCAAGAACATTTTTATAAGCTACTTTCATATCGTCTGACAAAAAGGATTTGTCAATCCATCCAATGGCCAAGGGCTTGAACTTTGTCATTCGCTTAAAAACACCCTGGATTTGTTTTTCGTTCAAATCCAATCTTTTCCCCAATCGCTCAAAATACTCCTTTTTGAGTCTTTTCTTCTTTCCTTCAAGCGCGAGAGCAAGTTCCTCTGTATCTTCAGGAAGTACAATTGCCACATTCAACAGATCATAAGCAGGAGCCAATACCCAACCCGAAGAACTTTTGATCATGGAAAAATTCTTGAGATGCATATCATTGTTCCCTGTCAAAAAACTAAACACAGATAACTCAAAAAAGAGGACTTTGTCCAGCATGGTGTTATCCGAATAGTCGTGAAGTGCTTTGCCAACTTTCTCCATGGAACTTTTGTATTTATCAAAAGCTTCCGTGATCTGGAACATATCCAGCATATGGATTTTCTCGCCCTTGTCGGTCCGGTCAATTCTTCTGGTGATATAGGATAATTCTCCGGATGCCAGCCGGATCAAACTTGACGGAACAACACGTATCCCAAATGCTTCAGCTATTCTCATGGTTAGATGTTCATTTTCAGGCATCTCAGGAAATCTATCAGAAGGTGGTTTAAAAATAAACTGACCCCCTAACGCTCCGACAACTGTTAATCGTGAATCCCCTTTGTCCTGGGTATCTTTCACCACTGATATGGATAATTTGGCCTGCACGCCTGGTACCGAAACACTTCGTTCGACAACATTCTTTGCCAATTCAGCCATTTGATCGATTGAGTATGGAACCTGTGGCGGTTTCGTAGCCCCAAAGAACTTCAGACAGCATTTTTCATGAAAATCTGCCTCACCTTCTACAGGTTCATAACAGTACAAACACTTATTCTCCATCTTCTTCGGGTATTGGGACTACACTAACTGCGCCAATGCAGTTTTGACAACATGCCAGCAATAAGCCAATGCGGTCATTTATATTTATTTTCCAGTTTTTCGAAGCTATATCCAACAGCCATCCTTCCGGTATCAAGCCTTCAAAAAACGGGAACAGTCGTTTCTCAATATAGGGCCTGTTTGTAACAGGCATCGAAAACGTGATAAACTCCGATGGATGTTCGTTCACATAGTGTGGATCATATTGAAAGACAAAATCGCCTTCATCCGTTTCCGTAATAGTTCCTGCCAAACTATCTTTATAATATACTTTACCTCTTCTCATTGAGCTAGTTCTTTACTATTTACCGGAGCTAATTCATGACCAAACATGTTCAACACAAGGTTTACTTTATCCATGTTCAGATTTGTCTTACCCTGCTCGATTTTGCGAATTACAGTTAATGCAACACCCGTACGTTCTGCAAATTCTTCCTGAGTAATATTAACTTCCTTTCTACGTTCTTTTACAAATTCTGCCAAAGGT
>CAZKCK010000540.1:0-1767 GCA_964550695.1 uncultured Bacteroidales bacterium
TGGCTGTGCCAAGGTCCATCGCAATTTCTTTACTTAAAAATGAGAAAAGTCCCATCGTATATTTTCTATGTGTGTATTACAAAAATGAAAGCAGGTGTTCAGAAGTCACCTAATGTTTAAAATGCCTTGTACCGGTAACAATCATCACCAGTCCATTGGCATTGCAATAATCAACAGTATCCTGATCGCGTACTGAGCCGCCCGGCTGAATAACGGCTGTTATTCCTGCATCGTGGGCTACCTGAACTGAATCAGCAAAAGGAAAGAACGCATCAGATGCCATCACCGCACCCTGCAGGTCAAAACCGTATGCTCCGGCTTTTTCAATGGCATGACGAACAGCATCAACACGTGAAGTCTGTCCGGTTCCGCTTCCGAGCAATTGTTTGTTCTTTGCCAGCACTATTGCATTTGATTTGGTGTGCTTTACAATAATGTTGGCAAAAAGCATGTCGTCGACAATATTTTTTGAAGGTATTTCTGTGGTAACAACATGTAAATCATTCACATCTTCGGTTTTAAGGTCACGCTCCTGCATGGCCACTCCGTTGAGTATGGTTCTGAATTGCTTGTTGGGCAGAAGGGTTACATTGCGCTGCAAAATTATTCTATTTTTTTTGGAGCCAAGGATTTGTAACGAATTATTTTCGTATCCGGGTGCAAGAATGATTTCAAAAAAGAGTTTGTTCACCTCTGCAGCCGTGGCTTCATCAACAATCCGGTTACAAACAAGCACCCCGCCATAGGCTGAAACCGGGTCGCCGGCCAGGGCATCAATCCAGGCCTGTAAAAGGTTATCGCGTGTGGCAACCCCGCAGGCATTGTTGTGTTTGAGGATGGCAAAGGTTGGTTCTGTAAATTCATCGATCAGCGAAACGGCTGCATCAAGGTCGAGCAGGTTGTTATATGAAATTTCCTTGCCGTGAAGCTGGGTAAACATACTGTTCAGGTCACCGAAAAAGGTTCCTTTCTGATGCGGGTTTTCGCCATAACGCAGGCTGCGCGATTCCTGAATGCTTTGTTTAAAAACCCTGAGGTCGGCCTGCCTGTTGAAATAATTGAATATAGCGGTGTCATAATGTGAACTCACATGAAATGCCTGAGCCGCAAGATACCTGCGTTGTTCCCGTGAGGTTCCGGCGCCCTGAGTGTCGAGCAACTGAAGCAAATATGAATATTGGTCGACCGAAGGTACAATTGCAACACTCTCAAAGTTTTTGGCTGCTGCCCTGATGAGCGATATGCCGCCAATATCAATTTTCTCAATTATTTCAGATTCACTATCAGTAGTTTCAAGCGTTTTCTCAAAAGGGTATAAATCAACTATTACCAGATCAATGGGTGGAATCTGAAATTCATCTGCCTGACTCAGGTCTTCGGAATTATCTCTGCGGTAAAGGATGCCACCAAATATTTTTGGATGCAGCGTTTTAACCCTTCCGCCAAATATTGCAGGGTATGTAGTAAGCGATTCAACCGTAATGGCTTTAATGCCAAGGTTCTGAATAAAGTCGTAGGTTCCGCCGGTGGAGTAAATAGTAACACCAAGAGCGTCAAGTTTCCGTATGATGGGTTCAAGACCTTCTTTTGAATAAACCGAAACAAGTGCACCGCTGATTTTTCTAATCCCCTCCATTGGTAAAAAATAATATATTGATAAACAATAAGATAGTCAACGAAATTTTTTTATTTACGAACCTGCAAGTTTAGTCAAAATTCAGGCTTTAAACAAGAAAAATGTTTCTGTTGCGTTGTAATCTTTACGAT
>CAZKCK010000541.1:0-1764 GCA_964550695.1 uncultured Bacteroidales bacterium
AATCCGATGATTAGAGATTGCCACACGATGGGTATAGTTACCCAAATACCGGATAATACCCTCAGCACCTGTAAATGGTTTTTGACAATATATCACCCAACTCTTTTGGTAACACAATTCTTTTAGTGTTACATAATCAGATATACAATCAGGCAATAATATTTCTCCTTTATCAACAGCCTGACCGATTAGTCGGCATAGTATTCCCCGAAATACATTGCTCAGGAGCTTTACCGGGAGAAAGAACTTCCTGGGTGTCGGTATCCATTCCATCTGATCATCAGAAAGTCCACCAGCGGGAACAATCGTGTGAATATGCGGATGATATACCTGTGTTTGCCCCCATGTATGCAAAACTCCAACTGCACCAGCCTGAGCACCTATCAGCTTCGGATTGGCGGCACATTGTAATAAAGCCTGGCCTGCCGCCTTGAAAAGCAGGCTGTATGCTTTATCCTGATTGAGGTAAAAAACAGTGTGCAAGCAATCGGGTATGGTAAACACCACATGGAAATGTTTTACCGGAGGCAGGTTGGCCGCCAGTTTGTCTACCCATTGGAGTTTCTTTGTATTCTGGCACTTCGGGCAATGCCGGTTTCGACAAGAGTTGTACGATTGTTTGGTGTAGCCGCAACTATTGCATTGATCAGTGTGACCACCTAAAGCTGATGTCCTGCAATTTTCGATGGCATAAAATGCCTTCAACTGATCTGCACATAAGTTGTGCGTTTTCA
The DNA here is from genome assembly GCA_964550695.1 of uncultured Bacteroidales bacterium. Taxonomy (GTDB): domain Bacteria; phylum Bacteroidota; class Bacteroidia; order Bacteroidales; family TTA-H9; genus CAZKCK01. Next base: position 735 of record CAZKCK010000541.1, read on the forward strand.
GAAAATTGTCACCTATGGCTCTGAAAATATCAGCCAGTTCGATGAGCTGTTTCTTGTTTTCCATGGCACCTGTTTTTATATGTTCATGGAATCCAGTGGAGACGTGATACCCGACGGCTGAACATTTACCAGATGCAGGTAAACAGCGGTGGTCTTAAGAAATGCATGACCCATAAACTCCTGTATTATCCGGATGTTGACACCCTTTTCCAGCAGGTGGGTTGCAAAACAATGCCTGAGTGTATGAAAGGAAATCCTTTTTTTATACCCGCTTTAACAGCATTTTGCTTGACAATTTCATTTAATGTCGAGTCGGCAAGTGGTACACCTATTTTCATCTGCGTCTCAAACAAAAAGGTCTTTGGCCGTTGTATTTTGTAATAAGTCCTAAGTAAATCCAGTGCTTTTGGAGAAAGGATTGTGTTCCTGTCTTTTTTACCTTTTCCTTGAACCACTCTGACTTGCATGCGGGCAGAATCAATATCGACCGGTTTGATCCTTTGAACTTCCTGACGCCTTAATCCTGACGAGTAGGCCAAAGCCAATAATGCCCGGTGCTTAATGTTTTGGGTAGCACTTATAAGTTTTTCAACTTCACTTATCGATAGAATAACAGGCAACTTTTTCTCCCTTCGTGGCCGTTTAATCTTAAATTGTTCCCATTCACGCCCTAAAACATCAACCTGCATAATCTTAAAATCACTGATTGACTGATTAATAGTCGCAACAGAAATCTTTTCATTGATGATCCGTCGGTGCAGATAATCTTTAAACTGAACAATGGAAATAGTATCCAGTGAAGTGGCAAAATCGCATTCGATTTTTGCAAGAAGTCCGCTGTAAGTATGAACTGAACGGGGACTGTAGTTACGAAGCTGCATCTCCTGGATGAACTTCTCGATCAGTGATGATTCTTTTTTTTCATGATGGTAAATTTTAAAATTTGTACCTTAAAATTACCAAAATCACCATTTACCGCCATAGCGGTTCAGTTCAACGGCCGACGCTATGGCAAGTGCGGGAATAAATT
>CAZKCK010000542.1:0-1764 GCA_964550695.1 uncultured Bacteroidales bacterium
TAAAATAAAGCGATAATTAGAACAGGAAACCTAACCTGGTATACTTGATAATAATTGACTCAAATTCAGTTAAACAATGGAAAAGAAAATTCTATTAACAAGTCGAATAGCGAAAATTAAATAGTATAATTTCAATACAAGAGATACAAATTTAAAAAATTTTATTCATACCAGGGATTTTTAAAAAAAAACAGGAAACCCCAAAAGTGGCCACCAAAGCGACCGGAGCCACAACGCTGAATTTTAACAATGGATGAATGTGAACACCTGCCATCGCATACATTAATAAAACACACACCAGCGGGTGAAGGACATAGGCTGCAAAAGCACTTCGGCCTAAAGCTGCTGCAATCTTACCCTGTTTGTCGAAATATTTCCTGAAAACCACTATTGTTAACATTCCTGTACCAATGCATTTGATCACTTCCCAATAGGAATAAAGAAGGGACCCCAATGATCCGGCACCTTTAATCGAGGCAAAACTTACATTTTTTCTTAAGCTAACAAATGCGATTAGCGGAACTACCATGAATCTAAGTGCTACCCAAAACCACAACCATGCGTCTTTTTTGGTAAGTTTTTCCAGCCATTGGTATTTCCATGCTATTGTCCCCAGAAAAAAGGATGTTGCAAACAACACCATGGAAGCTAAGGGTCGTGCGGCCATATATCCTCCTCCCAGGGGTAGAAGAACCCTGGACAGGAAACTGGCAAGTCCGAATAAGATAATGAATATCAAAACCGAGCGGTTTGCTGGGAATGAAGCATTCTTGAATTGCATCAATCCATTCGGGAAAAAATATTTATAGGCGGCATAGGCAAATGAGAATACCAGGATTAGTTCAACGAACCACATTACTCCAATATACCCATAAACTCCCGATTGGTACATTTCCAAAATAAACTGGAAGAAACTCTTTTCTTCTCCCTTGGCCAATAAGCTGATATACCGGACAATAGGGCCAATAATAAAATAGTACAGGACCAAGGGGATGAAAAGTCTGAATACCCTTTCCTTTAAAAATTTAAAAGTTCCTTTCTTTTCAAGGGAGGCTGGAGTGAAATAACCGGCAATAAAAATAAACATTGCCATCAGGAAAGAATAAGCCAGCATATCAAAGAGGTAGAGCACGGCCTTGGTATAAAAATCATGGACCGGTTCAATATAATACCAGTTTCCCCTTCCAATAGCACCGTATGCAACCGAAATATGGCCGGCAATTACATAGGATATCAGAAAAATGCGGATATTATCGAGGTAAACGATTCGTTTTTGCATGAAACCGAGACTTGAAACAGCAAATATAAGGATTCGAAATTGAGCTGGGACAAATGCTATGAACAGGCATAGGAAAAGGGAAAAATCTATTCAGGAGTGCGAAGTCCGTTTTTCACCCTGTTTTGTTTCGATTTGCCTACAATAAAATTCCTGTAAATCCAATTGGTATGGAATGCCCATAATGTAGCTTGCCAGCCCCTGGTGAACCAACGCAACAAGTTCCAACTCCTCTGCTGCCAGAATGTCTTAAGAGCTTTTTTCTGTATAGCCCGCTTACTATAGAGGTTTATCCATACATCAACCATAGTCTCATATAGTTCGGCGGCAGGCATGGACCTGGGTGTAAAGATTACCCTGAAAAACTGGTAGGAACTCCAATCATCCGGGTAATTTGTTTTCAACAAACGCCCATCCTCTTTCATCTGGTTATACATGGTGGTTCCAGGTAATGGAGTCATGATTGTCGTCTGAAAAGCATCTACTTC
>CAZKCK010000543.1:0-1760 GCA_964550695.1 uncultured Bacteroidales bacterium
AGGGGAGGTGTGTTATAGTACGGGTTATCAGTTAATTGAAGGTTTTAATTGTTCTGTAACTTGCTGTATGAAAAATGGGCATGCTGATAAAATAGTCTTCTATGTTACTGACAAACTTGAATTTAGCACCGCCCCCCCCTTCTCCTTGAGGAGAAGGGGCCGGGGGATGAGGTGGTTTCAATTAGAAGGGGCCGGGGGATGAGGTGGTTTGGCATTGTATATGTGTTTTTAACTCATTGAAAATCAAATATTGTAATTAATGTAAGGTGCCTGTACAGACTTTGTAATGGGTTAATGTTTGTTATTATGAACCCGTGGGAATAGATTTGCTGAATAAATATCCACACAAAAATTTCGCATTGATAAAATGGATGAACTGGAAAATGATCAGAAACCTGTTACCTGGTTAGACAACCTGACTGACTTGATTAGACGTAAAAGGGAGGAGAATGAAATCCTGAAAAAAATCTATTCAGAGATGGTGCATGATCAGGTGCAGGATATTCGTCCTAAACCGGATGCTGAATCAGGTGTGGCTATTGAAACCGAAGTCTTATAGTATTAACCAAAAACCAAAGCGATGAAAAGATTGAATTTTACGATGATTATCATGATGATATTCAGTGTTATGACATTTGGCCAGCTAACGGGTACAAAAAATATTCCGGGAGATTACGCGAATGTGGAATCAGCGATTTTCGCACTTAACACCCTGGGCGTTGGCACCGGCGGGGTAACATTCAATGTTGCGGCTGGTCATACAGAAACTTTAACAATAGATAGTGCAGGACTTATCAAGCAAACAGGCAATGAGATGAATCCCATCGTATTTCAGGCTGCCGGAACAGGGGCAAACCCGGTAATCTACGGTTGTGTTACTGCAACCGGCTTATCTAACTATATAATTGGTTTGAAAGGAACTGACTACATCACCTTCAATGGGATTGATGTGGCTGACCCTACTGCTGCCTGCGAGTGGGGATATGCAATTTTGAAGGCATCGGCTCAGGATGGTTCGCAATATGTAACCATTAAAAATTGCAACATCACGTTAAAAAATTCAAATACAGCAACCATTGGTATTTATTCGGCGAACATAGCGCCAGGGGCTCCCGGCACGCAATTGTCGGTAGATGCACCAAATGGTTCAAACTCCAACAATAAAATCCACAGCAATACAATTACCAGCTGTTACCAGGGGATTGTGCTCGACGGGTATAACGATCCGAATACTCCTTTTGCTTATTACGATCAGTCGAATGAAATCGGAAAAGACGGGGGAAACCTGATCACTAATTTTGGTGGAAGCACTGTTGCCAGCAACGGGATTAAAACGACCTACCAGGACAGATTCCATGTTGCCAACAACACCATCAGCGGCACAATCAACGGAACTGCGATTACTGCCGGAATCCAGCTTGGTACATCTAAAAATGCCAATGCTAACATATACAATAATACAGTGACCCTTGCCATGGCCGATGCCAATACCAATGCATTTTATGGTATCTGGAGCAATATGGGCACCACATTCACGAACAACGCCTGCAATATATATAACAACTCAATAACGGGCTGTGCATACCCAAAAGCGACCAGTGCCACTGTTTATTATTTGTACGTTACGCCAACTGCTGCCACGATGACAGTTTATGGCAACCAGATCACCAACAACACGCATGGCTCTGCCACCGCAACTGCAACCGGGACAGTGAACTGTTTCTACTATCAGGGATCACCTTCACTTGGATACTCCACCT
>CAZKCK010000544.1:0-1753 GCA_964550695.1 uncultured Bacteroidales bacterium
ATTAATGGTTCTAAAATTTTCATTACCAATGCTTCATGCGATATTTCCATTGGAAGTACTGTTCAATCTGTTACAGGTACTGATGAAAAAGGGAATAAAGAATTTACTAATTTTTTAGTAGATCGATCAACTCCCGGTTTCAGAGCAGTTGGTATGCATGGAAAAATGATGTGGAGAGCATCTGATACTGCAGAATTATATTTTGATGATTGCAAAGTCAGTGAGTCAACCATGCTGGGAACAGTAGGGCAGGGGTCAAAAATTATGCTTGCCACGCTTGATTCAGGACGTCTTTCTATTGCAGCTATGGGTTTGGGTCTTGCTCAGGGTGCCATGGAATTGGCTATTCAATATGGAAAGGAAAGGAAACAATTTGGTCAGCCAATCATTAAATTTCAGGCCAATGCATTTAAAATTGCTGATATGGCAACAAAAATAGAACTTGCCCGTGCTTTACTTTATAAAGCTTGTTGGCTGAAAGACACTGGAAAACCATTTGCAAAAGAATCTGCCATGTGCAAACTATACTGCTCAGAAATTGCCAAACAAAATGCAGATGAAGCTGTTCAAATTCATGGTGGCTACGGTTTGATGAAAGACTATGATATCGAAAGATTTTATCGTGACCAACGCTTACTTCAGATTGGTGAAGGAACTTCAGAAATCCAGAGGCTGGTGATTAGCAGGTATATGGGTTGTTGAAAGAGCTAGTTACAAGTTACGGGTTGCGGGTTACGAGTTGCGGGTTACGTATTAATAAGCATTTATGAGTAGCTACAGAGATTTGGATATTTATAATATTGCATTCGAATTGGCAATTGAAGTTCATCATCTGACTTTAAAACTTCCATCTTATGAATTATATGAACAAGGAAGTCAAATAAGAAGAGCCGCGCAACGTATTAAAGATACTATTGCCGAGGGATATGGTAGGAAAAGATATAAAAATGAGTTTATTCGATATTTAGATTTTGCTCATGCTTCTTGTGATGAAACTATATCCCATCTCTCAATGCTGAATACTTTGTATTTTCAAAATGAAGGATTAAATGAATTGATAGTTAAGTACAATGAACTTGGAGCCAAAATTAATAACTTTACTGCTTATGTTGAAAAACAATGGAAATCACCAAAATGAAATCACCAAATATATCTGTTAACCCGCAACCCGTAACCCGTAACCCGCAACCCGTAACCCGTAACCCGCAACTTTATATAACTGAAAGCCCCCGTGATGCCATGCAAGGATTGGATACTTTCATTCCAACCGAACGAAAGATTCAGTATATTAATTCATTACTGCAAGTTGGTTTTGATAAGGTTGATGTGGGGAGTTTTGTTTCAGCGAAAGCAGTTCCACAAATGGCTAATACAGCCGATGTAATTAACGGGCTTGATATCGAAAACTCCCTTTCTGAAATCATGGTTTTAGTAGTGAATGAAAAAGGAGCTAAACAAGCGGTTACTTTCGAACAGATTTCAATTGTTTCCTTTCCCTTTTCAGTTTCACCCACTTTTTTAAAGTTAAATATCAATTCAACAACAGAAAAAGCATATAACACCGCGCTTAAAATCAATGAAATAGTGCAAAAGGGAAACAAGAAGTTTATGTGTTACCTCACGATGGGTTTTGGAAATCCTTACAGTGATAAATGGCATCCTGATATAATATTGAATTGGCTTGAAAAGTTTCAAAATAAAGGTATTCAGAACTTTAATATCTCAGATATCACGGGAGAAGCAACCGGGGAAA
>CAZKCK010000545.1:0-1040 GCA_964550695.1 uncultured Bacteroidales bacterium
ATACAGTTTTCCTATGATCCTGGTAGCATTTGGTTTGCTTGGAATTGGTAATACCATTATTCAGGTTTCTTTAAATCCACTGTTAACCAATGTTGTTCGAGGTGACCGTCTGACCAGCAGTTTAACTTTGGGCCAGTTCATCAAGGCAATTGCCGCTTTTCTGGGGCCAATTATCGCGGGATTTGCTGCAACTAGTTTCGGCGACTGGAAATACATTTTCCTGGTTTTCGCCTTTATTACAGTTGTTTCCGGATTGTGGCTGTTCCTGACACATATTCATGAACAAACAATTACTCAGAATACCTTCTCGTTTTCCGATTCATTTGGTCTACTGAAAGATAAAGCTATCCTTATGCTATTTCTGGGGATTGTCTTTGCTGTGGGTATTGATGTTGGTTTAAATACAACCATACCAAAATATTTGATGGAACGGTGCGGTATTTTGTTGGAAAAAGCCGGATTGGGAACCAGCCTTTATTTTGTGGCAAGGACCATTGGCACATTTATCGGTGCTATTCTTTTAGTGAGACTTTCAGGCCGTAAGTTTTTTATCTGGTGCATGCTTGCGGCAATTCCTGCCCTGGTTGCAATGTTATTGCTGAGTAATCTCTGGGGAATTTTATCCATGGTATTTATGACCGGACTTTTAATCGCGAATGTGTTCTCAATCATATTCTCTGCAGCATTAAGACGAAAACCCGATCGTGCCAATGAAATTTCGGGCCTGCTTATTATGGGCATTGCAGGAGGTGCATTAATTCCATTGATTATGGGAATTACTTCGGATATAGCAGGACAGACTGGAAGTATGGCGGTATTGCTGGTTGCAATGGCCTATCTGCTCTTTAATGCTTTTAAATTGGAGGAGGGATAAATCAAATTGTTAAATATGAAACAGTATTAAAATGTAATTATGGAAAAGATAAAGCAATCTACTGCCACCATGTTTTTTTTTACAGTCCTCCGCGTATTGGTTGGATGGCATTTCCTTTTCGAAGGTATTTCTAAGCTTGCGTCTCCGGATTGGTCAAGCTATACCT
>CAZKCK010000545.1:1050-1753 GCA_964550695.1 uncultured Bacteroidales bacterium
AGCCAATCCTGAAGTACTGAAGATTACCGATTTATTAAATATTTGGGGACTTATTTTTATCGGATTTGGTCTGTTTTTAGGTTTGTTTACACGAATTGCAAGTATCTCAGGTGCACTCCTCCTAATACTATATTATGTGGCTAATCCACCTTTCATGGCGTCATATATGCCCGCCGAAGGTCATTATTTCATTGTCACAAAAAATTTAGTTGAAGCAGTTGTGCTAATTGTTTTTGCTTCCCTGCCCAAAAATTACCTATGGAGTATTGATCGTATGATATTTAATTATTTCAAAAGAAGGAAGGAGGGAATATTCCCAGAAAATATTAATCACGAAATCCTAGAACCGCACAGGAACAGACGCAGGGAAATGATAAAGAATCTGGCTGTGGTTCCCGTGTTGGGAGGGGTGCTGTTTAGTGCCGCCAAACAACATGGATGGATAAGTTTTGAAGAGAAAAAATTAACGAAATCAGATATTAATACCGGGGCTTCAACAATGTTTGGCCAAAAGAGGGATCTTAGTGAATTAAAAGGGAAAGTCCCGCTCGGGAAAATAAAGCATCTCCAGTTAAGCCGGATTATTCCAGGGGGCAATCTTGTTAGCGGTTTCGCACATTCACGGGATTTAATTTATGTATCCCCTTTAATAAAAAATTATTTTACTGATGAAAAGGTCATTGAAACACTATGGTTGTACGAA
>CAZKCK010000546.1:0-1745 GCA_964550695.1 uncultured Bacteroidales bacterium
TTTTTGAAAGCCTTCAACCACAGCCCCATTGGTTTGGTGTTGATCAAAGATCAGCAGTTCGTTTGGACCTGCTTTTAGCCACGAAGCCGGGCAATACAGGCGTTTCTGCGGTCCAATATCCCAGAATCGGCCAAGGTTGTGTCCGTTCATCCATACCACTCCCTTTTTATATCCGGATAAATCAACGTACACGTCACCGGTTTGCTGCAAAACAAAAGATCCTTTAAAAAACTGACCGGGTTTGGCAGCCAACCTGATTCCTGGTTTTAACGCTGAAATCATTTTATCATCCAATGGCAGTCTGAATACCTCCCAGTTCATCAGGGTCATGCCATTCAGTGTAGCCCTGTCGGTTATGCCTTTACGGTCAATAATTTCCTGGGCAAAGTTAATATGGCCCATCCCTTCCACCAATATTTCAAGTATTGGGTTTTTGCTGTTGGTCTTTGGGAGCTCAATGTTGAAATTGCCTTCTCTCCGGTCTAATTTCCCAATATAATTGCCATCAACAAAAACGGTGGCATAATCATGAAGTTCAGTAATTTTCAGCTTGCCACTTTTGTGTCCAATCAGTGTGGTTCTATATAACATCAGACCCTGATTCTGATCAAGGGATTCGAAGGGTACAGGTTGCACACAGCCCATTGATTCGGGCAGGTTTTCCCAGATGGAAGTAAACGGCTGCATTTGAACCGGTGGAAAAGAAATTGCTTTTACGGGTGACGGTATTTCAGGAAGTTTCTGACCTGATGGAAGATACGAGCCAATGAGTTTACGCAATGCGAGGTACTTGGGTGTTGTATTACCTTGTTCATCAATGGGTGCGTCATAATCATAACTGGTAACGTCGGGCTCATATCCTTTGCCGCCCGAATTGGCACCTGCTGTAAATCCAAAGTTGGTGCCGCCATGTATTACATAAAGGTTGAATGATTTTTTGGTATCCATCAGGAATCTAACTTCTTTCAGCAAATCGGTGGTATCAGGTCTGGCCCAGGGTTCGCCCCAGTGTGTCAGCCAGCCGGGATAGGTTTCGGAGCTGAATACGGGAACACCCGGATTTGTTTTATAAGCCAGATCAAAGCACCCCTGATCAGAACCTGAATCCAGTCCCACGGCACAACCAGGAAGACTGCCGGCTTCAAGCATATAAGTGGTGGGACCATCACCGGTAAAAAAGGGCACATCGATGCCACTTTGCTCCCAGATCTTTTTGATTTGCTTCATATACCGTTGGTCATTCCCATAGCTTCCGTACTCATTTTCAACCTGAAGCATAAGCACAGGTCCACCATTGGTGATGAGGAAGGGCTTGATTTCTTCAGCCAGTGCTTTCATGTAATTGCCGGCTGCCAGCATATAGCGCTCATCCATGCACCGGACTTTGATGTCGGGAATTTTAAGCAAATAAGGCGGTATGCCACCAAAATCCCATTCGGCACACACATAGGGTCCCGGCCTGAGGATTACCCAGAGACCTTCCTGAGCAGCAAGCCGGATAAATTGAGCCAGATTGTGATTGCCGGTTTTAAAATCATAAACCCCCGGACTCGTTTCGTGGTAATTCCAGAAAATGTATGCTGCGATTGTATTGCATCCCATTGCTCTGGCCATTTGTATCCTGTGTTGCCAGTACTCGGCTGGTATGCGGGCAGGATGCATCTCGCCCGCAATTAGTTGATAAGGATTGCCGTCAAGCAGGAAATCAGTATTTCTGAATGAAAAGGTGTGAGAAACATTTTGTG
>CAZKCK010000547.1:0-1739 GCA_964550695.1 uncultured Bacteroidales bacterium
TAACTTTTGACATGAAATAGCCATGGTAAAATTTTATCACCAACCGATAATGATACTATGGCGTATTCCATCTGACCTTTAAAAACAAATTAATAACAGATGAAATTACTATTGAATAAAATGAAAAAGATCATTAATATTTTTTTATGGAGTCTATGCCTGTTTGCAATAAACTCCTGCTCCACAAGCCAGCAAACAAATACCGGCAGAAGCCTAAAATTTTCCATTCTGGCGGGAGCCAACAAGGGCGGAATAACCGAAAACACAGATATGACCGTGGTTCCCTGTGCCGAAGCTCCACCCAAAGCAACAGTAGATGCTTTTTCGGGTGCAACATATACTGGAATAAATGTTGCTTTGCATGTAAACAAACCTTTGAAATACAACCAAATTGAAAGTGGAATTGACTTTATGTTCAATCAGCAGACTTTCAATTATATCGATGCTGGTAATAAGTATATCGGTGTAAGGGATTTAAACGTTTCACAGATCATGATTCCTCTTACGTACAATTTCGTGCTTTTCAGAAAATTGTTACCCCATGCCGGCATTCAACTAAAATTCGGCTATCTCGTACAACTCAATTTTATTTCAGGCAGCAGTACAGGTATTTTACCTGATTATTCGATAAACAGATGGTCCAATGGGGCAACATTCGGCATATCGGCAGTCCCATTTCAATTCAAGGGTGGACGTAAACTGGGTGTATATTTCGATGCATACCGCGGAACACAGATTTATAAGGATTTCTACAATCAAACTTCTTTTGAAATTCCAGGATCAAGTTTTATGAAATTCGGACTGAAATATCAGTTTTAAAACTCAGAAATAATACATCGCCAATTTTATGAAACATGTAACATTAATAAACATAAACAATCTAATCTTAACCATTACCATGATAGCATTCACATCTTGCAGTTCTTCAACAAAGATGTTTCAACTCAAGAAATCAGAAGAATTCGCTACACAACCTCTCAGGGCTGAAAATGCACTTAGCAAAGAAGAAACCGCTCATTTGCCTGCTTGTGTGCAAAAATATCTTGACTATACAAGTGCAATAGGCAAAAGCAAGCCCCAAAATATGTGCATCGAATTTGATGCTGAAATGTATAGAAAACCGGGCGATAAGCCTATGAAATCACATTCCGTTCAGTACAACTTTTTTGGCAATTATTCCCGTCTGTTTCTGATGAAAGCAAGTAAAATGAGCATCCCTTTCAGGGCATTACATTTGTATATTAATGGGCAGGCAATCTTCCAGGTAAAGGTTGCAGAGCTATTTAAAGTGGTTGATATTAAAGGCGAAGAACTGACCAAAGCCGAAACAGTAACCCTGTTGAATGATATGTGCATTTTTGCTCCCGGAAGCTTGATTGATAAGCGCTTAACATGGAATGAGATTGATTCTCTTTCAACTGAAGTAACACTTACCAATGGGAAGTATGTCGTATCAGCAAATCTATACTTCAACGAAGGGGGAGAATTGATGAATTTTGTTTCCGACGACAGGTCTGCTTTGCAGGATGATGGCACCATGAAACAGGTTTGTTGGTCAACTCCGGTTTCAGATTATAAGGAATTTGATGGAAGGAAGATTCCAACCTCAGGTAAAACTATCTGGAAATATCCCGAGGGTGATTTTACTTACGGGGTTTTCACTTTAAAGAGTATTAAGTATAATGTTTCAAATTAAAGAATTACAAAATGAACATCGCAGATACTCTTGCTAAAAAAGC
>CAZKCK010000548.1:0-1734 GCA_964550695.1 uncultured Bacteroidales bacterium
GGGGGACAGCGGCGTGAGCCGCTTCCTACCCGATTAGAAATGTTCCAAACGAATGAATCCAAGCAGCGTAGCTGCGAAATTAATCTATACCATTGGTTTAAAAATTTCAACACAGGCATTACCTTTACCCGGATGATTTTATGCCGCCCCGATGGGGCTGATAATATACCCTGGCATTGCCGGCTACAAAGATTGCGCCCCGATGGGGCTGATGGATTCAAATGCCATGCCGGGAGCAGTTTATTTATTTGTGAGACACTGGCACGAAAAGATGTGTAAGAAGAGGTGCCCTTCAGGGGTTGGGGGCAATGTGGCTGTTTACTGGTATAATTGCGCCTGATCAGTAGAAAGCTTTATGAAAATGAAAATTTTATCAATAATGATAGGTTTTTATTGACAGGTATTGTGAAAAGGGTTACATTTGACAACCAAAAATTTGAAAATTTAATTCTTATATTTATGAAAAGGATAATTCTTACCAGACCATTTAGTATTGTGGTTTATTATAAATTTTACATTTTCCTTTTTCTGTTCTTTTCAACGGGGCTTGTTAATGCCCAAACAGACAGATTTTGGAGTGGTGGCAGTACTTCAAGTGATAATATTGACCAAACTTCTAATTGGTTTAATTCCAATCCCAATTCGGGAGACAATTTGTATTTTAACAACACATCAGGTTCAAGGCATTGGGCTTACTCCAATTACGGAGGTGGCTCTTATTTTAATTTTTTTATCACATATAACGGAGCTGGCGGAATTAAACTTTACGGAGACAATACTTATGCAAAAAAGTTTGAAAATTTTAATGATGGGTCCCTTTTAGAATTAGGACCCAGTTCCGCATCTTCTGGTTCTAGGGAAATTGGTAACAGGATTGGGTTTGATCTTGAAATAAATCCTGTAGGCTCTGGTGGTATTTTAGTGTCCTGCGATAAAATATCAATTGATAATACTACTGCATCAAGATATTTAAGGGTTTATGGTAGTAATACTTTAACAATTAATGGAATCATATACGAAAAAAATGGTTCAGGAGCGTCATTTCAGATAATGAATAGTGCTACTGTTATTTTAAAAGGGAATTCATCCTATACAGGTACAACTAAGATCGATGGTGGAACAATAAAACTCGGTGCCTCAGGTGTAATTCCAGATGCAAGCGCTTTAACCGTAACCGGCACATTTGACCATGCCGGTTATAGCGAAACAGTTGGTTCTTTGGCAGGAGCAGGGTTGGTAACGAGCAGTACTGCAGGAAATCCAATATTAACCGCTGGTGGAGATAATTCAACTACTGCTTTCTCAGGAACAATACAAAATGGGACAGCAACAGTTGGTTTAATAAAAGCCGGTACCGGAACACTCACCCTTTCAGGTACAAACACATACACAGGCAGCACAGTGGTCAGTGGAGGCACCTTAGCCACGTCAAAGAGTTTGAATTCTGCGTTGATTTCTGTATCAAATACGGCAACTTTCTCAGTTACAGATGATATTTCTGTTAATAGTATTACCTTGGACAATGGTTCCACCTTGAATATTGCTACCGGAAAAACCCTTACCGTCAATGGCACACTCACACTTTCAGGCAGTGTGACTACAAGTGGAGGCGGAACAATCGCCTATGGTCCAAATGGTGTTTTAACCTATAACGCAACAAATTTTTCCGCCACCAGTAATGTTGAATTTCCTTCCTCAAACGGACCCAAATATCTGAATATTACCCTCGCAGAT
>CAZKCK010000549.1:0-1734 GCA_964550695.1 uncultured Bacteroidales bacterium
TACCTTCGGGTTAAAAGACAATGAATCTATGAAATGCTTCAGCGATTTACTTTTGAAATTCGAAAAGCATGGCTAAAACAGGTTGTTTGAACAAAAAGAGAGGATCGTAATGATTGATATTTTAAGAATAATTTTTATTAACACATTTATTGACAAATTGTTGTGAATTGTTCACAGGGTTTGTGATTAAAACTATCTTGGCCGAATTTTTCCACGTCAGGCAGAAAAATTCGTTGCCAGAAAAACTTTATGCCTGACATTATGGACAGATACTAAATAATACCCCGAACCTATGAAACGAAGAATTTTACCATTTTCAGGAAGTAAATTGATGTTTATTGCCGTTTTCATGATGGCGATTCTATACTCATCAACAATTTTTGCTGCTAATCGGTACGCAGTGGTGGCTGAAGGAGAATGGAATTCGACAAGTACCTGGTCGACGTATTCTGGTGGCCCAGCTGGAGCATCTGTACCAACAAGTGCTGATAATGTTTACATTGGTGAAGATGGTAACATGCGCATCATTAGTTTAACTGGAGGAGTTAATGCAGTTTGTAACAACATATTTCTAGGTAGTACCACGGGAATAAGTAATTTTAGTGTTATAATGTTTCCTACTAGTCCAAGTATTTGTAGCCTTGTAGTAAGTGGAAATGTTGTTATTTATGGACCAAATACAAATGATATTCAGAATATAATTGTTGTTGATGCCAGCACATTTACGATAAATGGTAATCTTGAACTAGGTAATGGGCAAAATGATATTACAGACAGCAGGGGTGCATGGCTTCAATTAGGTGCGGGCACAGTAACTGTCTCAGGTAGTATAATTTACAATAATATTGCAAACAGTTCGCCATTACAGACTCAAATTAATTTCCTTGGTGATGGAATTCTTAATATTGGAGGTTCCTTTATTATCGGTAATAGTTCGGGTGTGCTTTCAAGCGATGGTGACTATGGTACAGTTAATTATAATGGATCGGGTATTCAGACCATCCCAATCGGTGTAAGTTCTATTGTTTACAATAAATTATATGTTAACAATAGCCATGTTAATGGAGCTGTTTTATCCGCTGCAATCACACCCTCAAATGTTACCGGAGATTTCAAAATTCAATCCGGAAAACTCAGTAATGGGGGATTTTCAATCGAAGGGAAATCTACCAAGACATTTGAAATTGCCAATTCAGCCACTTTTTTAATTGCTGGTGCAACAAGTTCTTTTCCCTCAGGATATGGCACTTTCACACTTGGATCATCCAGTACAGTCGAATACAGTGGCACCGACGCGCAAACAATAGTGTCTAAAAACTATGGTAATCTAAAAAGCAGCAATATTGGTAACAGGACTCTTTCACCAAATGGAGCAATCGGAATTGCAGGTACTTTTACACCCGGAACCAATACTTACACCATTGAAGGTAGTACTATAATTATGAACGGAAGCAGTACACAGAATATTCCATTATTTACATTTAATAATCTCACAATTAGCAATGCAGCCGGAACAACAGCTGCAAATAACATTACTATTGATAGTGTCCTCAATTTATCTAGTGCCAATCCTTCTGCGACAACGGGATCATTGAATATGTCAACATACACTCTTTTGATGGGTGGGGGTGCTACAACAGTTGGTACAGGTGATGTAACAGGCATCGTAAAACGGGTAACTATTGCCCCTAATGTTGAATATTCTTATGGTAATCAGTTTACAACACTAAGCCT
>CAZKCK010000550.1:0-1722 GCA_964550695.1 uncultured Bacteroidales bacterium
TACTTCCAACATTACGATAGTTGATGATGCTTGTTATTTGCTGGTTAAAATTGACGGACAAGAATTTAAATACTTACAGATTGATACCAGCTGGAACACAAGGATTTATTGCTTTTTGGATGAGGGCCACTTTCAGATTATTGCAGACATGGAGGGGGCTGTATCGACAAATGTTTTCAACCTGGCATTCAGCAACCCTTCTGTCACTACAAGGATACTGAATGGTCCTACCGGTGCAAGTAATAATTTGGGTTTTTCCCCTGTCAGTACAATAATGTACCTACTTAATTACGAGCAACGGACAATCACAACAGATGGTTCGTGTATTCGTAAAGACCAATACGGCAATGCTACCGCTACCCTGACCGAATATACCGGCCCGGGTGCAACAGCGCGCGGCTTCTTTTCAGGGACTCTTTACGAAGATAACAATCAACTCAATTTGAATTGCAAGATGCCAATCGCCCATAGCATAGAAGGCGAATTCTGGTTGATGGTCAATCCGTAATGATATGCATCAGTTTGAACATTGAAAAACCGGATATCTGAAGATTGGCATTTTGAATTTTCTTACATAGTCTTCAACTATTTTGTTGACTTTATTCAGCTTCTCTTTGAGTATGTCATTTAAAGCAAGTAAAAACCAGTTCCCGTTATTTTCAGCGCATTTATTTCAAACCTGTTTTTTGAACTATCAGGATTTTGCCTGATGCGCATAATCATAACGGGAATAACATAGATACTTTCTTCTGGTATTCCCTGTAATCATTACCAAACTCTTGAATGAGCTTCTGTTCTTCCAGTAACGTTCCAATTATCAAATAAATACTCAGGATAATATTTACAATGAGAATTGAAATATCAAGATTATTCGCCCAAAGTATCAGAAAGGATGCCGAATAAAATGGGTGTCTGATGATACCAGGTATGCCCGTTGAATCAATCTTCCCACTCGTGTTTATCAGGTTATGTGTTGCTCCCGGCTTTATCTGTGTTAGCCCCAGCAAAGTTGACATGTCGTAATGCTTTGACCCTGCGGATAGAATCAGAAGTCCAATGGCCAGCATGATAAATCTGATTGGCATAAAATATCCTTCCCAGGAAAAAATGGGGTTTGCCTTATGGAATAAGTGTAGAATCCAATGGGAATCAGGGTGACGACAGCAAAGATGTTGTAAAATATTCGGTAATACCTGTACCTGTCACCAAATTTCTGTTTTAAAATCGTGGCCACCGTACTGATTGTCAAACCACTATGCAGTAAACAGCAGGTAATAAGATACCCATTCGCAATTCATTATTTATAAATTCATTCACAAGTGTTTGAATATGTTGCATTACTCACATATAGTCCAATTCGGTATACCAGCATAAAAAAAGCATTACAGAATCAAATGTTTGTGTTTTATTTTCTAATACCCCAAAAATTCCTGAACGCTCTGTCGTGTTCCTCCATGTCGTGATTAAATTTAGCCCTGAATGAAGCCCATTGATCTCTTCTGTCTTCATTAAATTCTGCCAGCCGTTGTTTCATCTCACTGTTTTGCTGTTCTAATTCGGCTAATTTTCTTTCATCCCTGGCCCTGGCTTCATTGTTCTCTTTTGCGATTTTCACTTTGAATTCAGCAATATTTTTTTCATACATGGTGATTTTTGCTTCGGATTCTTTTTTGAATTGCTGCATAGAATCTTTAATTGCCTGGTCCAACTCTTGTTGCGCTA
>CAZKCK010000551.1:0-1715 GCA_964550695.1 uncultured Bacteroidales bacterium
CTTTCATTTAGTTGCATGATTTGTCATTTATATGAAACAGCATATACTTCGGCTTTTAGCAGTAACTTATCCAATTCTGTTGAAATACATTGAATATTAAGTGGGATACTGGAGTCGAAAGAAGAACTGTACACCTCACCGGCCGCCCATGATAAACCGCTCCAAATCATTTTATCATATTGAATAGTTATCGGAATAGTCTTTTTCCCCTGGGTCACGGTTATTTTAAAGAATTCGTCCATCTTTTTCCCATTGGGAGGTGATCCTCCAGAAGAACGTTTTGGAAAATTATCCGGGCCAAATTGCTGAAAAAATATTCGGAGATCTTTCCCCTTAACCGGGTTTATTGTAATATAAATAGTGTTTCTGGACGACTCTCTAAAATCAGCAGGAAGTTTTTCAATAGAGTAAGGTATTTTGATAGTTTGATCAACTCCCAGATTATACTTTTCACTGGCATACTCATCAAAGCCCAATACAACCAGTTGCTCCGGCCCCATGGTTAAAATATTTCCTTTCAATACTGGTTTAAACCCGCCATCAGCATATATCACCGAAGAAGCAGATAAACCGGCAACCGGCAACTCAAAATCGACAATAGCCTGTGATGGATTGACAACTGTACAAAGGGTCCCTTTTTTCCCCTGGGCCATAAATCCATACAACTCAGTATTGCCTGGTATCCCACCAAAAGTACTGGCAAGACCATATTGCTGAAGGTCAGTGAATAGTGCTTGAGTGCGAGCAAACCATTGCACATCAGTTTCTGAAAGCAATTCCAGGTTGCCATGATAATTGTTTACCCATCCTCCGCGGGCTAGTTCCAGGATAAGCATACCCTTCCATGCACTTGTTGCTCTACTATAACATGTTCCTGTAACACCAATCATAAAACCACAATTGTCTATACGATGCAGGGGAATTCCGTTGAGTTCATACTGACGCACCATATGATCGGAATAAATGTCCTGAGAGCGCCAGATATTCATGGCAGGAACATCGGAAAATCTTGGATCGCCGCAATACAATGTATCAAATACTTCGAGCCAGCGGCTTTCTACAGTCTTATGGAAAGGAGAATAAGTATTTCTCTGCTCACCGCCAAATCCATTATACCCGATAAGTAGCACATCGGGGTTTTTCAATCTGAAGTGTTTTAGCGCATCTATGAAGGCGACTTTGTTCATTTCTTCGATCTCGGACAGCAGGTAAATTTTTTTAGTTTCCTCGCTTGCAGCTGTTAATCGGGCAAAATCAAATTTAAATACTTTAACACCTTTATCAGCCCACATTTGAAGGCTGCCGATTAAATGTTCTAAATATCCTCCCCTGAATAAACACAATAATCCAGGGACGTCTGTAGCGGAATCCTTCCATTCGGGCATCATATTCAGGAAAAATCCATCACCTTTAGACATCATGTCATTTACTGAAAACCACATACCGGGCTTAATATCATTTGCTTTGCATGCTTCTAACCATCTATCAGGCCCATTAGGCCAGTGCTGTTTATGCCAGGTCCTATAACCTCCGTCTTTGTCAAACCAAAAAGCATCCATTAAATAGTAATCTACATGAACGCCATTCTTTTTTAAACGTACCAGTTCATCCAATTGCTTCATCGCAAGAGCTTCAGTCAACGGAACATTATCCGATAATTCGTCATAGGATGACCAATTATTATAGATTGTAATGGGTCTTCGGGGACCTGCAGG
>CAZKCK010000552.1:0-1715 GCA_964550695.1 uncultured Bacteroidales bacterium
AAAGAACGTTGAATAATTGTACGGGTTCAGCGGCTTCTTTTTTAACTCTGACCTGCAACGAAAGAACCGAACCATCTGATTCAAGTTGTTTGGAGGCAGTGTTTGACCAGGCGATTGAAATTTTTCCGTTTTTAATGGAATATTCCAATCCTTCAAGAGTAGTGTTGATCTTGGTTATTTCAACAAATTCCTGATTGTAACCAAGGAAGAGGGTCATTGCGCCAAGGCTGGCAGAGGCAGCACTTTTAAGATCATATGTAAAAGTGGTGTTTACCTGTACAGGCATGATTTCGTCTTCAGAAACATTAAACAAAGAAGCATATTTCACACCCACAACCGGGTTATAGGAACCGTTAACATCTCCGGTACATAATCCCTTGAAATTATACGTGGTCATAGGGCCAGGGAAAGCATGAATAATTGAGTTGTTGAATACCCAGTCCCCGGCAGCGAAAGAGGTAATTTCACCGATGATGCGTTTCTTGATTAAAAGTGCATCTGTAGCATTTATTCCTGAAATGCTGTTCACATTTCCTGCAGAAAGTCTCAGTCCGGTTAGCGGTGGATTAAGCACTCCGGCTGTCTGAAGTTCCACAATAAGGGCATCAAGGGCGGTGACTCCGGCCATACCTGCCCAGGGAGCTCCGAGACTGACTGACATTGTGTAATCATCCTGGGGCACACCAGCAAACTGGTAATAACCATGACCTACATTGGTAACGGTAGCAACCGGCAAACCAACCTGAACGCCAACTGAATTATAAAGTGTAATATTTACTCCGTTCATACCTTGATTGGCAACATTATCATAGGTAACATATCCTTCAAGGTCTGTGGTAGGATTACCGGAAACGATGACAATACTTTTTGTATTTGACACATTGCATCCTCCGGGGGTTGTATAACTTAACTGTACGAATCCTGGTCCGGGAATGCCCCAGGTAATTGTAACAGAGGGTGTACCATTTCCCGAGGTGATGGTGCCGCCGCTGGCAGTCCAGTTGTAATTGATCATTCCTGCATCTGTAGTATAAACGATGGCAGTATTGGTGTTAGGGTTGGCTGGTCCGTTGATGGCAGCAGGAGCAACAGAAAGGTTCACACCTCCGTTTATCCAGTTGGCAGGAACAAATTCGCCTGTGCTTTTAGCCATTTCGCATGGTTGCATCGTTGCATTGTCGTTTTTGAAGTATAACATTGAGGAACAACCGCTTCCGGCACCACCCTGGTATTGAAACCTGAGGGAAAGTAAAGTTCCTGCCAGGCTTACTCCGGCCGGGTCGGCCCAGGCAATACTGATTTGATTGCCGGATGAATTTACAGTTGCGTTGTATGTGTTGCCGACAACACTGACAAATGAAAGTTTTGACTGATCATAACCGATGAACATGGTGGCAGCTCCCAGCGGATTCGCAGTGGCTCCGTCGATACTCACCGGAATGTCAACAAAAGAACCAACGGTAGCAGGAATTGAACCAATAGTCGCGGTGGCAATCGGAGGATAGGTTCCGGCAGCTACGGTGGCATTTGTGTAAGCAACGTTGATCGATTGGAACAAGTTATCGGTAAAACTGCATGCGCCGGTAAAATTAACATACCCGGTGCCAATGCCGTTGTACTTGAATTTCAATTTTAAAAATGTTCCCGGTGCAATTACGTTCATACCCGGATTTGTGTATACCAGTGTCATGGTTGAACCGTTCACGGAGGTCATA
>CAZKCK010000553.1:0-1710 GCA_964550695.1 uncultured Bacteroidales bacterium
GAGCGCTGACTAACAGCCAATCAGCATTGATTGTACCGGAATTGGAAATATTCCCCTTTATCAATAAATCAAATCGCCACAAGCGTATAATAAACGGATTTATTATTGTCTTGTAATCTGGTTTTCCCCGTTTTGTAAAATCTAAGTGTTTTAATACCTTTGACATTAACTTAAACAGATAACCATGAAAACCAAGTTGCCTGTCATGATTGCACTAACACTTATACTGGCCGGTTGCAGCCGGAATAACAACAGCAACCGGGTTGCCTCCGGAACGGAAGCGGATTGCTATACACCCAAACCTTATGTTGAACTCACACATCCGGAATGGAGTAAAAATGCCACGATTTATGAGGCCAATATCCGGCAATTCTCTACCGAAGGCACGTTCAAAGCCTTCGAAAAACATTTACCCCGCCTCAAAGAAATGGGAATCGACATCATCTGGCTCATGCCCATCAACCCCATTGGTTTAAAAAACCGCAAAGGAAAGCTGGGTAGCTATTATTCCGTTAAAGATTATATGACAGTGAATCCTGAATTTGGTACCATGGATGATCTGAAATCACTCGTTCAGAAAATCCACAGCATGGGTATGTATGTGATTGTTGACTGGGTAGCCAACCATTCAGCCTGGGACAATGCACTTACAACCGAACATCCCGAATGGTATTCCAAATCTAAAGAAGGTAATTTTCAGTCAACGCCATGGTATGACTGGGATGATATCATCGACTTTGATTTTGATCAGCCCGGACTGCGCAAATACATGACCGAAGCCCTCAAATTCTGGGTCAGGGAAGCAGATATTGATGGTTACCGCTGCGATGTGGCGGGATTTATCCCTGTGGATTTCTGGGACAATGCGCGCAAAGAACTCGAAACCATCAAACCGGTGTTCATGTTAGCCGAATGGGAATCGCGTGACCTGCATAAAAATGCGTTCGATATGACTTACTCCTGGAGCCTGTGGGATAAAATGCACGCTGCTGCCACCGGTGAGAAAGGTATCGGAGGATTGGTTGAATACATGGCCCATGATGTCAGTACATTCCCCAAAGGTGCTTACCGCATGACCTTTACTGACAATCACGACAAAAATTCGTGGGAAGGCAACCAGTATTCCAATTTCGGCAAAGGCTTGCATGCCGCCATGGTGCTGGCATCAGTGGTAAACGGGATGCCACTTGTATATAGTGGTCAGGAAGCTGGTCTCGACAGATCACTGGCATTCTTTGACAAGGATACCATTGTGTGGAAACAGCACCCGAATGCCGATATTTACAAGAAACTCTTTGATCTGAAGCACAAAAACCAGGCGCTTTGGAATGGCGGATGGGGTGGTGAAATGGTACGCATTTATAACGATAAAATGGATCAGGTCATCTCTTTTGCCCGCGAAAAGAACGGCGACAGGGTATTGCCGGTAATTAATTTCAGTGATAAGGAAGCCACGGTTATTCTTGATTCAAAATACTATAAAGGAACATACCGCGAATTGTTTACAGATAAAGAATATGCTTTGAAGGGAGATGACACATTTACGCTGAAACCCTGGGATTACTTAGTGCTGATACAGAATAAATCGCTTTAAACATAATTTGATCAAAACGTTTTATAATTTTTATTGACAAAAATGAGAACATTAATAATTCAAATCACCCACTAAAAACAGCGCAGAGCCGGAAAAATTTTTGCAGATTATTCAAA
>CAZKCK010000554.1:0-1687 GCA_964550695.1 uncultured Bacteroidales bacterium
AAGGTACTTGGTACAAGGTAAATCCCTTCCGCCCTTTAAACTTCGTTTAAACAAAAAGAGGCTGTCCGGTTCGGGGTAGCCTCTTTTTATTTGTGACGTTTGTGAACATTACTACCTGGATCAAGCCATTGCAGAAGAGGTTCTTGCAAGGGGTAAAGAAGGCATGCTTAAAGGTGCCGAACTTGAAGTCCTGAAATTAAAAGTGGCCTGATCTATCTCGGAATTATTTTTCTGCAACCTTAAATATGAATCACTTCTCCATAGGCTGCAGCAACGGCTTCCATTACAGCTTCTGACATGGTGGGATGCGGATGAACAGCATCAATAATCTCGCGGCCCGTGCTTTCAAGCTTTTTGGCAAGCACGATTTCGGCTATCATTTCAGTCACATTTTCACCAATCATATGTACGCCCAGAATCTCACCATACTGTGCATCCACGATCACTTTAACAAAACCGTCCTTATTGCCGGAAGCACTTGCCTTGCCTGAAGCCGTAAACGGGAATTTGCCCACTTTGATATCCCTTCCGCCCTCGCGAGCTGCTTTTTCGGTAAGTCCTACCGAAGCAATTTCAGGATGGGTATAGGTACAACCCGGGATGTTGCCGTAGTTCATCGGCTGTGGGTGGTGCCCGGCAATCTTTTCAACACAGATGATGCCTTCGTGCGATGCCACATGCGCCAATGCCGGGCCCGGAACGATGTCGCCGATGGCATAATAACCCTCCACACCGGTTTGGTAAAACTCATCAACAATCACCTTTCCCCTCTCGGTTTTTATTCCGGTTTCTTCAAGTCCAATACCTTCAATGTTGGTGGCTATTCCAACGGCCGAAAGAACAATATCTGCCTCTATGGTTTCTTCGCCCTTTTTGGTTTTGATGAGCACCTTGCATTTTTCGCCTGTCGTATCCACCGATTCTACCGTTGAATCAGTCATTACCTTCATGCCCGACTTTTTAAAACTGCGCTCCAGTTGTTTTGAAACCTCTTCGTCTTCAACAGGAACAACGTTTGGCATAAACTCGACCAGTGTAACTTTGGTGCCCAGACTGTTATAAAAATAGGCAAATTCAGAACCGATAGCTCCTGAGCCCACAACTACCATGCTTTCGGGCTGTTTTGGAAGGGTCATGGCTTCGCGGTATCCTATAATTTTCACACCATCCTGTTTCAGATTGGGCAGTTCGCGTGAACGGGCTCCGGTAGCAATGATGATGCTGTTTGCAGTAAAGGTGCTCACTGAACCGTCTTCTGCAGTCACTTCAATGGTTTTGCCCGGTTTTACACGGCCAAAGCCCTTGATCTGTTCAATCTTGTTCTTTTTAAAAAGATATTGAATTCCATTGCTCATGCCTGCAGCCACATCGCGTGAACGTTTCACAATGGCTTCAAAATCGGGTGAAAAACCACCATCCGATTTAATCCCATAGTCAGCCGCATGTTTCATATACTGAAAAACCTGGGCACTTTTGAGCAGCGCCTTGGTGGGGATACAACCCCAGTTGAGGCAGATGCCCCCGAGTTCAGATTTCTCAACAACCGCAGTCCTTAACCCCAACTGCGATGCCCTGATGGCGGCAACATAACCTCCGGGGCCACTTCCAATTACAATAAGATCGTAATGCATATATTTTTAACTTTTTCAGTGTACGAAAGTAACAATTATTCACATCCGGATGCAAG
>CAZKCK010000555.1:0-1679 GCA_964550695.1 uncultured Bacteroidales bacterium
TCTCCTTAAACTTTGAAAATGACCATAATTTATCCTGTTTTGATACTATATTTTCATATAAATCAAGTATTTCCAGATGGTTTTTTTTCAAAAATATTTTTTTAACAAGAAATTTTTTTATATTTGGCACTTACCAGAAAGTACGCTGATAAACATAATTAGAAATTGATATGGGCAGACCACCTACAAGGGCGAAAGAATATAGAGACGGATTCTATATTGAAGTTCGCAATAAAGGATCTCAGACCGGGATTAAGATTATTCGTAAAACTGAGGAAGAGATGATCCTGGCCATACGAGAGTATGAAAAAACCAAGGAAGTGATCATCCTGGGAGAATCGAAGAACGGGAAATGGATCAAACATGAGGCTTAATTCCGATTTAAAGATTTTATGATCCTACCTGACCATGAATAGCAATTAATTTTTACATTGCCATCAATTTTAACCCTTATAAATGATGAATTCCCGACTTTTCAGGACAAAGCCAATGATGGACCATACCCATCAGGCAGGAGATAACGATGAGATGAAAAGGGCACTCAGTGCCACTAATCTTACCACATTAGGAATCGGTGCCGTCATTGGTGCCGGTATTTTTGTTTTAACAGGACAGGCAGCCGCGCAATATGCAGGGCCAGCGATCGTTATTTCGTTTTTAATATCCGGTTTGGCCTGTTTGTTCGCCGGATTGTGTTATGCCGAATTTGCTTCGATGATCCCAATTTCGGGCAGTGCCTATACTTACGCCTACTCAACGCTTGGAGAATTTGTAGCGTGGATAATCGGATGGGACCTTATTTTAGAATACTTATTTGCAGCATCCACAGTATCAGTAGGTTGGTCGGGCTATGTTGTCAGTTTCCTGAAAGATTTCGGGATTTTCATCCCTCCCCAATTTACAGCCGCATATAGTACAGTTCTGGTAAATATTCCCGAAATCGGATGGAAACCCATTACCGAACAGCTCACGGCCAGCTTGGCCTCATCGGGTATAATGATTGCCAATCTGCCACACATTACAGCCGTTCTTAATCTGCCGGCGATGTTTATTGTAGCGGTCATCACCATATTATTGATAATTGGGATCAAAGAATCGGCTGGTTTCAACAATGTGATGGTTGTGATCAAGGTGTTTGTGATCATGCTCTTTATCGGGATCGGGTTCTTTTTTGTACAGAAAGCGAATTGGCACCCTTTTATCCCTGAAAACACAGGTGTGTGGGGACATTATGGTTGGAGCGGTATCCTCCGGGGATCTGCAGTGATCTTTTTTGCCTACATCGGTTTCGATGCCGTTTCAACTGCGGCACAGGAAGCCAAAAACCCGCAGCGCGATATGCCCATCGGGATACTCGGTTCGTTGGGGATATCCACAGTCTTGTACATTTTGGTTGCCATCGTTTTGACAGGGATCGTAAGTTATACATTCCTGAACGTTGCTGATCCGATTGCCGTTGGTGTGAACGAGATGGGTGCAGGTTTGTTCTGGCTTCGTCCGATCATCAAAATTGCAGCAATAGCAGGCCTTAGCTCTGTTATCCTTGTGATGATGCTTGGACAGCCCCGCATATTTTATGCCATGTCGAAAGACGGATTGTTACCGGCAAGCTTTTCAAAAATCCATCCAAAGTATAAAACCCCGTATTACAGTACCGTTATTACCGGTGTGGTCGCACT
>CAZKCK010000556.1:0-1677 GCA_964550695.1 uncultured Bacteroidales bacterium
AGCAGAAACAGGTTCGCTCTGTTTGGAACGATGAAGAAGAAAAGTGGTACTTTTCAGTTGTTGATGTAGTCGGAATACTATCTGAAAGTATTGATCCACAAGCCTACTGGCGAAAACTCAAACAACGTTTAAAAGAAGAAGGAAATGAAACCGTGACGAATTGTCACGCTTTGAAATTGCAGTCATCCGATGGCAAATTGTAAAGAACCGATGTCAAAACCCGATATGTAAACCATGAGTGAAGAAAAAGCTGAATACAATACAGTTCAGAAGGAAGAGGCGCCCAAAGAACCGGTTGTTATGCCTGCTGAAAAAAAATCGCCGGTTACACTGATTACAATTATTGTACTTGTTATTTCGATGTTGTTTCTGGCCTGGTACGTACTTTCCGACCGGCATGTACCATACACCGATCAGGCAAGAATCAACGGATTGATGGTTCCCGTTTCGCCAAAGGTTTCAGGTTACCTGACTGCAATAAATGTTGTACTGCACACAAAGGTTCAGCCGGGTGATACTCTTTTTCAAATCGACAGAAGGCCATATTTGTTAGCGATTGAAAAGGCCGAGGCCAATCTTGACAATACAGCACAAAATGTAGCTGGGAAAACGGCTTCGGTTAAAGCTGCAGCCGGTCGTTTGGGAGTGGCGCGCGCACAACTCGAACGTGCACAAAGAGACTGGAACCGGGTTCAGTCCGTACTGAAGGAAAATCCGGGAGCATTGTCGCAGGCCGACAAGGATCAGTCGGAAACAGGTTTGATGACGGCAACCGAACAGGTTTCCTCCGCCGAGGCTGATTTGGAGCGCGTCGAACAAAATCTTGGAGTGTCGGGAGATGAAAATGCAGAATTAAGGGCTTCTGTAAAAGCACTTGAACAGGCTCAGCTTGATCTTGCCTACACTTCTATAATTGCTTCATCGGCTGGTTACATCGAAAGTTTCAGTATCGATTTGGGTTTTTATGCTGCCGCGGGTCAACCATTGGCCACGCTGGTTTCCAATTCGCATAACTGGATTCAGGCTGATTTTAAGGAAAACAACATTTCGCTGATGAAAACCGGGAATAAAGTTGAAATAACGTTTGATATTTATCCGGGAAAAATATTTACAGGCGAGGTTAAAAGCATTGGTTATGGTGTCAGCACCGGAAATACCAATAGGGGAGACCTGCCCAGTGTTTCCGGCGCCAAGGGCTGGCTTCGCGATCCGCAGCGTTTCCCGGTAATCATCTCCATCGACGACAAAACCATTTTTTCACAATTACGCCATGGCGGTCAGGTGGACGTGGTTGTGTTTACTGACGAAAAGGGTGGATTGCTAAATTCACTTGGAAAATTCAGAATCAGGTTAATTAGCTGGTTATCTTATGTCAGGTAAAACCATTGCCATCAATCAGGTGCCGGTTGCAGCAATTGAGCTGAATCCTTTGCTTCGTTATGCTTTCGGCTCGACCATCATCATGCTGGTGGCAATGAGTTTAAATTATACTCTGGCCTATTTAACCCCGGTTCTTGCGCTTACTTTTCTGGCTCCTGGTGCGAAGCCGCCAACAATCAAAACGACTTTGCTTTTTTTGATGATAATTGTTGTTACCAGCATGACAGGAATCATATTCAGCAGGTTTTTTCTTGAATACCCGCTGGTTTTTATGCCGTTGCTGATTCTGGCGATTTT
>CAZKCK010000557.1:0-1672 GCA_964550695.1 uncultured Bacteroidales bacterium
CCATGACAGCAATATTGGTATAACTGGGGGCAACGTTTCGTTTTTGGATTGATTTTGCAGCCAGTATGATCGAATTTTTGATGGTCGGCTTAAGCGTTTCCGGAATTTCTTTCTGATGCCCCATCCAGACATCCAACAGGGTCACTGCATTAAAATCGGCCCAATTATAGTCGATCGGGGTCTTTTTAGTCGCAAGGGGCTCTTCCTGATAATAAGGCCAGACTCCGTACGATTTGGAATTTGGGTCCTGATCCTGCAAGGAGATCGTTTTTTCAATCACATCGAATGCCCGCCGGTGGTATTGTTTATCCCCCAGGTCGAGCAAAGAGGCAGCATACCAAAATGAACTGCGGATATCATGGAAAACTCCGCTTTCAGCATCGGTGCAATAATTATATCCATGCAAGGTGGAAGTGATCATCTTTCCCTCGGGATCATATTGTTCGTGTGATCTTTCCAAGGACTTATTCAAGGTTTCCTTTTCCGATGGAGTCAATTGTACCGGCTGATATTTTATAAAGCCATCATTGCTTTTTTGGGCAATACTAGTGAGGTATAAGCACCCAAATAAAATTATTAAAATTAGAGACTTCATTTTTGGATTCGTTTTAAGATTTCATTACTGATTTGTTTTTTAATGGTCAGATGGAATACCCACTTAATCATTTTCTGCTGGTTTGAACACTTGCCCATGGGTATTTCATCTCAGTTTTGATTTTAATTAATTTACTTGAACCTAACCTCCTTTGAAGTCACGTTCTTATCCAGCATATATGGTTTGTTTACTTTCCTAAAGTCGTTCGAAAGCATCAGAATATCTCCACTATTTATCCCTTCCAATTTCAGGAAAGCATTGGTTTTGCTTAAAGATCTGCAATTGCTGATCAGAACATTTTTGGTATCCACCATTCTGACAACTGCTTCTGCCTCCTTGTCAACTTCTGCACTCACATTAACCAATTCCAGGTTTTCAACATCATCGGTAACGATGGCCGGCCGAAAATCCTGGCTAGCCAATTTAAACCTTACATTATTAAAAACAATTCCTCTGGCATGACGGACATATGCTCCATAAGCCGGCAATATGCCAAAGAAATGTTGCTCCGGATACATATCCTCATTTTCAGGCACTTTATTCAAAGCATGTTGCTTGCTTCCACCTCCGGGATAAATAAGCTGGATATCGTTAAAAGTAACATCTTCGATGCAATGTCCGGGTATACCAGTTATCAGAATACCAAGGACTGCCATTTTATCCCACGCAACCCTTAGCATCGAGTCCAGAATTGTAACTGTTTTCATGGTTGCAGTAATTCCTGAGATCCGGATATTTCGCATAAGGCCAACCGGGGAATCTTCTTTTGAATTCTTCTGATAGGCTTCAAATCCTTTTAGATGCACTTTCCTGCCCATATTCCCCAGACGCATAAAAATCGGGCCTTCAACATTGTGCATGGTAATGTTTGAAATGCTTATGTCTTCCACAATTCCACCATCAACAGCCATAAATTTAATCGCGTCCTGTGCGCAATCGTAGATCGTACAGTTGGATACCGCAATATTTTTAAATCCTGCAGCAGAAGGTGTTCCAAATTTAATCGCCGCGCAATTGCTTCTTAATATGCAGTTGGTTACCACTACATTTTCCACAGGTAATCCTTCGATACTACTC
>CAZKCK010000558.1:0-1671 GCA_964550695.1 uncultured Bacteroidales bacterium
TAGACTATGCTGTGCCTCCCAATACATCCACCTGTTCGTTTAATGTGGTTGTGACAGACTTGGATCCGCAAATAACCTGCGTTGGGGTGCAAAGCAGGAATACCAATTCAGGCCTCTGTTCGTACCTTGTTCTTGGCAATGAACTTGATCCAACGGCATTTAGCGATAACTGTGGGATTGCATCGGTAACCTATAGTTTTACTGACAGAACAGGATTACGAACAGGGTCAAATTCTTTGTCGGGGGTAGCCATTGAACGATTGGCCAATGAGCTTCCGATTCCCATTACCTGGACTGCGACTGATTTGGAAGGGAACACTACTTCCTGTACTGTTTCATTAACCATCAACGATTTGGAAGCTCCAATCATTGTTGTGCCTGGTAATCAATTCAGATACGTTGATTTGAATAAAAATTATTATACAGTTCAGGGAGATGAATTTGATGATGTTCATGCAACAGATAATTGCGGGATTGTAGTAAAGCTGGAAAATGAATTATTGGTTGCTACGCTGGCTGGTGTACATATGCAGTTAGGCGAAAATACCATTGATTGGTTTGCCGAAGATGACAAAGGCAATTCAAGTACTGCTACCTTTTATGTTTATATACTTGATAATGAGCCACCTGCTGTTGTATCCCAGGCCATTAATACAGATGGATACACTTCAGGTTCATGCGAAGCTGTTGTAAACTATACGGCCCCGACATTTATCGATTATGCAACTGATCCGAATCCACTCACCATTACTGTCACCCCTGCATGGGCTGTACCCGGAGCAACATTCCCGGTTGGAATAACAGAGGTTACCTATACAGCAGTGGATGCTTACGGGAATTCTTCAAGTAGTAAATTTAATATTACAGTATATGACAATGAACCACCTACTGTAAACTGTCCGGCCGGTTTGCCGGGTAATGAATTCCACCGCGACGCTGAAGTGGATTTGGCTTATTATACAACAATAGGCACAGAGTTCGATGCGTCTTCCAGCGACAATTGTTATTCATATACTTTAAATGACTATAATAACCTTGAAATTCTTGATGGAGCTACATTCCCGATTGGTACTACCCCGGTGGTATGGACAGCTTCCGACTTTGATTTAAACACAGCTTCATGCACCATTAATATCATTGTAGCCGACAATCAACCTCCTGTAATTACCACCTGCCCCAGCGCAACAGTTGCACACAATTCTGACCCGGGTGTTTGTTATTATGAGGTGCCTGGTGCCGAATATGATCCCTTTGGCTTTAGCGATAACCATGCTTTATGGAAACTGACTTACCAGATTGGCAGTGGGACGGAAGTTGGAACTGACTTATTTACTACTTTGGCTGGTGCGCAAATTCCCGTTGGTACTGTTGCCCTGCCTACATCTACCGTTACATGGAGATTATACGACCTCAGCGGTTTAACGGCAACTTGCCAAACGGTATTTACCATAACCGATCCGGAACCCCCCATCGTGATAACCGTTGCCAACCAAACCCGAACTACAGATGCTGGTCAACCTGATTATACCGTTATAGCCGGTGATAATTTTGATGCTGTTATAACCGACAACTGTGCCATTGAAGTATTTAGTTACCAGATTGGTACGGCAACTCCTGTTGAAAATGCAAGTATTATTGGAGAACATCTTGCTGTTGGTACACATACCGTTA
>CAZKCK010000559.1:0-1670 GCA_964550695.1 uncultured Bacteroidales bacterium
TGTTTGAAAGTTAAATAGACATTGGTGACCCTAATTTTGCAACAAAGTTAAATAGACTTTAAATCGGATAAAACCAGAGAAGCCTTAAACGACCTGTTTGCAGGCCAAATAGAAATATTATTTATTATAAAAACTTAAAACTAACAAATATGAAAAAAAATGTAGCTGAATTCATTGGAACCTTTTGGCTCGTATTGGGCGGTTGCGGAAGCGCCATGCTTGCTGCCGGCATTCCTGATGTAGGCATCGGCTTCGTTGGCGTGTCGATGGCATTTGGTTTAACAGTACTTACCATTGCCTATTCGCTCGGGCATATTTCGGGAGCACATCTCAACCCCGCCGTTACCATTGGTTTGTGGATGGGGGGAAGGATCAGTGCAAAAGAAATTCTTCCTTACGTGATTTCACAGATTTTGGGTGGTATTGCTGCCGCCGCTGTTTTGTATCTGATAGTTACCGGAAATGGCAGTGAGATTGGCAATTTTGCTGCGAATGGCTATGGCGAACATTCACCAGGCAACTACAGCCTGTTGGCAGCCCTCGTAACCGAACTGGTCATGACTTTTATGTTTTTGCTGATTATATTGGGCGCCACCGACGATAAAGCTCCCAAAGGTTTTGCTGGTATTGCTATCGGGCTGTCCTTGACATTGATTCACCTGATTAGCATTCCCGTAACCAACACTTCAGTAAACCCCGCAAGAAGCATCAGTCAGGCGGTATTTGTTGGTGATTGGGCATTGGCACAGCTATGGCTTTTTATTGTGATCCCTATTGTGGGGGCTATGATGGCGGGTTTGGTATATAAATACCTTAAATCATCCTGAAAAAATAATCACAATTTAACATCTTAATTCTAATCTTATGAAAAAGGTCTTACACTTAATAAAATTTGTTTTTGTTTTACTTCTATTACATAACTCCTTAAGTGCATATGCTGTGCTCGGCGATGGTAACGAATTGTCAGTGGATTTCAAACTGATTGTTGGCAGATACCACACAACAACCAAGGTTTTTACACCGCTTGCTTTGGGTGAACAAATTTTCCAAAACGAAATAATCGCCGTAAGGATAGTCCCTACATCAGATTATTTGGTAGGTGCCAGCAATTATGTTGTTATGTTTGACAAATTGAAATTTACCGTTCAAGGTTCTAATAAGGCAGCGTTTATTGTTAACACGGATCCGGACAATATCGTCCTTAATGAGACCACGCAGGAGTGGGAAACGCTGCCCGGTTACAACGGTAACCACTACTATGACTTTGCCTGCACAGGTTTTTCGGGAGCAACTGCCATACCTGATGGGAGTTGGCCTGCAAGCTTTGCAGCAGGAGAGAGGTACGATGTGTACAAAGCCATTAAGGTTGGCACTCAGGCTGATAGCCAATCCCGTAACGAAGGTTACCCGGAACAATTGCCCGGTACCTGGCTTTTTCAGTTCAGACTTAAGGCAAACCAGGATATCATTGTAGGCACCGATGCCCGGATATGGATGGACGCCCGGTGGTTTCGCCGCAACGGTAATGCGGGAGTTGATGGATATGTACCTAAATGTACTGAGGGCCAACTTGCTTCCTCGGCGTCCAACGCCTATGACTTCTTATTTAACTTCACTGATGCGGATATAAAACTCGCACTTTCAGGCCCGGGCAGTACCTCGACAATTAC
>CAZKCK010000560.1:0-1662 GCA_964550695.1 uncultured Bacteroidales bacterium
TTGCATTATATTTTTCTTTTATCCTATTAGTTATACCAATATCAACATCCATTACTCCCCAAAGCTCGGCATTCTTTGCCAGTAATAAACCTGGTATTGTACGTCTGTCCGCAATGCCTGCTGCTCCGATA
Source organism: uncultured Bacteroidales bacterium (assembly GCA_964550695.1). Taxonomy (GTDB): domain Bacteria; phylum Bacteroidota; class Bacteroidia; order Bacteroidales; family TTA-H9; genus CAZKCK01. Next base: position 132 of record CAZKCK010000560.1, read on the forward strand.
ACGCCCCATTTAATTTTCACGGTTTCTCTCCTCAATTACACTCAGCATTTAAAGGGCCAGCCAAATCTTTGATAAAAAATAATTTGCCGGGTAATGTTGGCATAAAGCTAGATAGAACCCACATATCTGGACCGTAGCCTAATGTGACACAAAAAGACATTCCCTGCCATTGCATCCCGCGCTCAAAGGTGCCGTCACATCCGCCTATTGCATAATCGCTTTTCAAAAATAGTGCAGGTCCAATCGTATTGGCGTAGCAAGGAACAAGCGTTGTCCTGCTTTTAAAACTGGTTATTGCGTTTTGTTCAATTGTTAATGGATGAAGCTTTGCACCCAGTCTAAACGGCTGCTTTTTCCAATGTTCTTCATCTTGAAATTCTGCAGCAAAATGGGGTTCCCAAAATGCGATGTGCATCATTCTCCCAATACCATACACTGTAACAAGTTTTGCTCCCTGGGCTCGCAATTCTCCAATTTTGTCAGGATAATTTATAATGCTTGTTTTGGTTGCAAAGTTTCTTTGCGCTTCTGGTACTGTTAGTTCAAGCAAAGGGCCGTAAAATGCCGATAACATTGCGTTTTGGAATGAGCTTGGATCACTGGATTGAAGTGTATTGCCTTCCTTGTCACTCCACTCATCCATATTAAATCCGTGAACATGTTTTAAGTCTACTTTCCATTCCTTAAGAAAATATACAGCCCATTTATACATCCCCATCGGCCCGACTGGCAAAATCATAATAAGCTTTTCGCCGCATTCTTTTGCTTTCTTAATTGTTAAAGCTATTTCATGCCCTAGCATCATGTTAAATGATGAGATTTCATCACAAGCGATGGGATTAAACGCAGTATTCCAACAAGAGCGTCTTTCCAAAACTTGATCTGGTGTTAATTCACAGCATGGAACCCTTTATTGTGCTTAGAAAATTCATTTTGATCTTCCTTTCATCAATCAGGGTAATACCCTGTATGTTTTGTTGCGAGGCCATGCATTATATTGTCTGAACCCCTCGGCAAATTTTGCGTTCGACTGGATGCCCCGATATTTATTGGATGTCTTCACAAAATCTAAGAAATCTATATGGTCGTGTTCCAGCAGCCACTTAATCTGGCTTTCGTGACAGGATAATGCTTGAATTTTTTGTTCGATTTCACTAGTTATATCAACATATTCTGTTGGAATAAAATTAATTCCAGCTAAAGAATCCATAAAATATATTTGAGGAACTTCGGTAATAAAGTCGCTACAGGTAATTAAATTGGGGATCGTTGCAGCAAAGGACGCATCAATTGACAGGGAACATGTTTCAGTGTGATCGCGCATATAGTCATCAGGATTATGGGTGATAATCAAGTCTGCTTTCGTATAACGTATGATCTCAATAAGCCTCAAGCGTAGTGCTTTGTTTGCGGACTCAACATTTAAGTCATCTTCTTGCAGGGAAATATGCTCTGCGCCTAATATTTGCGCAGCCCTTTTTGCCTCCTCATTTCTTATAACCTTGAGTTCTTTTGGGTTTATACTCTTATG
>CAZKCK010000561.1:0-1653 GCA_964550695.1 uncultured Bacteroidales bacterium
GCTGTTCAATGAATTGGCAATTTTCGAGTTCAGATTTGTGTACTACAGATTTTCGTTTTACGAAGGGAGCATATCGGTATTTGAGGGCATCATAAAGTTTGCGTACTTGTAGGGTTGGTTCCGAGCAACGACGGATCATGATCACTTCTTCGTGGTTGTTCTGGGCTAAGGTGGTCACTGCTTTTTGTGTGTTCATTGTTCGGATGATCTCGCGCCAACTGCTGTGGATGCCTTCTTTCTTCAACTGGTGCCTGACCGTGTTGACCAGCCAGTAGGCCAGTAAACCAAGGTGCAGGTGTGCCATCGTGTTTTCATCTTTTTGATGATAGATCGGGCGCAGGTCGAGGTCGGATTTCAGCACCCTGAATGCGGCCTCGATTTCACGTATGGTATTATAAAACTGCCATACGTTATGCTCTGATTCGGCATCCTTGAGCGATGTGCGAAGGAAGTAAACCCCACTGCGGGCATTGATGTCAACACCTTCTTTTATTGCCCATTTCATGGAAGTTACGATCTTCTTTTGAGCATTGACATCTTCGGAACCCTTGCCTTTTTTTCTGATTTGAGGATCGTTTTGTACATCAAGCTCTATATCAAAATACCGCGCAATTGAAGGGTATTTTTGTTTTATCCGCCCAATTCGTTCATGCACTTTGGATTCTTGTTTTACACCTCCTTTTTTGGTCAGACTATCGGCTATTTTTTGCAGTCCTTCTTCAAAACGCTCCCTGAACTGCTGGTTCATCGAACGTTCTTTCAATTCTTTGGAGTGGCTTTCTACTCTCAGATAATAATCCGTGTTACGGACAGAGTTTACCTGGCATAGCTCTATTTTGTGTTTCCGATTATCAGTAACTGAAACCGAGACAGCACCCGCCTGGATGGTATAGTTTTTCAGGCTCGATCGGCTTACGCAAAGGTAATCGTAGCCATTGTTCAGTATCATTTTCAAGTTTTCTTCGGTGGCGATGCCCGCATCAATAACGACCAGGGCCTTCTTTGCCGTGGAAGATGTTTTGATGCGCAATTTGTCAATCATCGCTTCCAGTGTTTTACTGTCGGCCATGTTGCCTTGCAGTACCGAGGAGTATTTGACGAACCCTTCGGGATTGATTACCAGGGCTAACACAACCAATCTGGCATCGCTACGTTTTTCCTTGCTGCGCCCAAATTTAGCAAGTTTGCTGCCCTGTTTACGCCCTTCAAAATAGGTATTGGTCAGGTCGTAAAGCACTATCTTATCTTGTATATCAAATAGTTCGTTGGTACGCTGCGATAGATGTTTCTCCAAGGCCTCCTTTTCTGAGTAAAGCTTTTTGGAGATGGTATACAGGCGGTCTTTGGTTACCTTTTCAATATCATAGCCGGTGATTTCGCACACGGCAGAGTTTTCTTTGATCCAACGTGTGGTTTCCAGTTCTGAAGCCGGGTAGACGGCCCGGCTGATCAGGTGGGTCTGAGCCAGACGGATCTGATCTTCGCTCCAGCCATGGCTTTCTAAGAACTCAACCAGACGCAGTTGACGCAAAGCCTGGTACGACATCCATTCAGCACCAATCTCGCGAACGTCTTTGTTGCGGATGCTGTTCAGGTCTATCATTTGAACGTCTTTGCCACTTGTAGAAACCTTTTTTTCTTTTTTTTCGGCAA
>CAZKCK010000562.1:0-1651 GCA_964550695.1 uncultured Bacteroidales bacterium
GATATTTATGAAAATAATCGTGTGGAAGGCACCATTGTTCAGGATGATCCTGATCACTGGTGCCTTTCTGCTTTTTATACCCCGAACCCAGTCGCAGTTCAGCTACAGCCAGAATTGCCAGGATGCTTACGAGTCGATCTTTGCACTCCGTTTCACCGAAGCAAATACCCTTATCGCAATCGAAAAGAAAGCGGATCCCAATAACCTGCTTCCTGTTTACCTTGAAAATTATATTGATTTTTTAACCATGATCATCGGGGAAGAACCCAAAGTATATGATCAGTTAAAAGAAAAAAAGAACCAGAGGATAAGCCTGCTTGAGAATGGCAGGAATGATTCCCCCTACTACAATTTCTGCCTGGGTGAAATATACCTGCAATGGGCATTTGCTAGGTTGAAATTTGGTGATTATGCAGCCGCAGCGCTTGAAATCCGGAAAGCCTATACCTTGTTTTCGGACAATGAGAAAATGTACCCCTCCTTTACCATTAATAAAATCGGGATGGGCGTCGTTCATGCCATGGTTAGCCTGGTGCCCGAAAATTACAAATGGATGAGCAACCTTATGGGTCTTGAGGGATCCTTGACAAGTGGACTGAAAGAAATTCGACAGGTTGCAATGTATTCGGGAACCGATAGAATTACAATGATGTACAAACCACAAGCCTCTTTCTTTTTGGCCTTTTTAGTGGTGAACCTGCAAAAAAGCAAAAAGGATGCCTTGCCTATATTGGAACTTTTTAGAAGCCCAGCTGCCGGTAAACATCAGACATTGAGTCCTTTGCTGGTCTTTGCAAGAGCAACAATCCTGATGAAAAATGGATTGAACGATGAGGCATTGGCGGTATTGCACGAACGAGTGCTATTTTCACAAACATTCCATTTCTACTATCTCGATTATCTTGAAGGAATGGCCAGGCTCAATAAACTTGATTACAGTGCTTCCACCTATTTTGAGCGGTTTCTTGGTGGTTTCAAAGGGCAGAACTATATAAGCTCTGCCCGCCAGAAGCTGGCATGGATTTCCCTTTTACGCGGTGATACAGCTGGTTATTCATTACAGATGGAACAGGTTACCGGGCATGGTAATTCAGTAGTAGATGAGGATAAACAAGCAAGGCTAGAAGCAGACAAAGGAATTGCCCCCAATGTCATTTTATTGCGTGTCCGTTTGCTTTTTGATGGTGGATACTACAACCTGTCAATGAATGAATTATTGAATAACTCGGTCAAAACAACAGTGAAATCGAAGCGTGATTTGGTTGAATATACTTACCGGCTTGGTCGGATTTATCACGAAACCGGAAATTCATCCAAAGCCCTTGAAAACTATCAGCTTACTGTTTTGCGGGGCAAAAATGAACCATTTTACTTTGCTGCAGGTGCTGCCTACCAAATGGGACTGCTGTATGAAAATCAGGGAGCTTTTTCCAAGGCCGACAGCGCTTATCGCCTTTGCCTTACCATAAAACCCGATGAATATAAAAACAGCCTTCACCAAAAGGCAAAGGCTGGTCTGAACAGGTTGAAAACAGCAAAGTCTAAAATCTGAACCCGATCGTTGTCGAAATCGTATTCGTGTAATAGCTGATCGCCGCAGGTTTTACCATTGCCGGGTCGTACAGGTAATAATCCTGGTTCATTTTCGACC
>CAZKCK010000563.1:0-1647 GCA_964550695.1 uncultured Bacteroidales bacterium
CTGCGATCTCGATAACACGTTTACGAACTTGGTCAGAAATTAACTTAGGCATCAGAATTCTCCTTGTGTTTGAACGAAAGCCGCTTAGCTAAATACACTAATCATGCCAAGTCATCACTCCTCTGATTATTAACGAATATTTTTATTTTTTGCATTATTTGAACGTCAGAATGAATAATATTTTTTGCTCATCCATAAGTAATTTTATTATTCAGATGACTTTCAACTACCAACCAAGTGTTCTTCGACAATTTCAAAATCACAAACCGAGTTTGGATCCACGTACCAACGGCAATGCTGGTTATGCACCGATTTGCCGAGAATGGCGATATCGACATACCGGTTTTCATCAAATTCGGAAAACCCATGATCAAACCGAAATCCACCCAATGTTGACAGCATCAGCCTTGCATGCATTTTTTCACTGGAATCATTGTCATTTACCAGCTTCACGGTGAGCGATGACCCAGGCAGCAACATACTTTGGTAGCGGTTTTTCAACATCTGCGCATAAGCCTGCTTGGTTTTCATGCCGGCTTTTTCATATCTGGCCCATATCACGAATAATTGGCATTTACCGTCTTGGGCGACGCTTAGAATGTTTTTCAACAACTGTTCACAACGGCCACTGTAAAGCTGTAAATACGGATCAACCAGAACAATCTCACGACTTAACTGCAACAGCCGACGGGTATATTTCGTGTAATTAGCACTAGAAGCTAACACTCGAATATCGTGACCACCCCGCAGGTAATCTATTTCCAAATTCTCAACAGTCGGATAGTTCCAGGCGTTATCTGAAGCCGCGATCACGCCATCGAAATTATTCTGTCCTATTTGATGATGTGCGTTTTCTAGCCAAGATAAATTGGGTGAAAAATCTTGACCAGAAGGGACTTCGCAGTTTTTATGTTGCGCCATTAAGCTACGTATACGGGCTTGCTCAACGTCAGGTAAAACACCCATATGTTCGAAAACTTTTTTACGCCATTGACTCGGGAACTCCCCGATAAATCGCCCTTGGTGAAATCCAAATTTTTCGAGCAAGTATTTGAGTTCAAGAGCGCTTTTAAAGCCTGTCGGCTCTACCAGAAACTCTTCATTCATCAAACAGGTCTCCGTCGCGCTCAGTAAAGAATCCATGTGGCCAGCGATCGATAAACTCTCCATCGGCTGAAATTCTCAATTGGAAAATTTTGCTGGAGCCATCCGCTAATTTATCGACATAAAGCACGCTAACCTGATCGGCGGATAGGCCGGTTGATTTATGGCGGATGTCGCCTTTATGGGTTTCCCGTATCCGCCGCAACAAACGCAGCAAGAAATGTTCGCTATGCGATTCGGCAATGAAACAAGGGTTTCTATCGTCCGAAAGTTGAGCATTCATACTTTCTATAAATGCGTCAGCAAGATGCGCTTGTAATTTTGGATGTAAATGCAGTTCAGGCTGCTGAATAAAAGCCTTTAAATCCTCGCTCCGGTAATCTAAAACTGTTGTGATCGCAATTAATACTGGAATAACTTGGGAAATGCCGACACCGACATCTTCCAGTTCAATTAACTGGTTATTGGTCTTATTAACTAGCTTGAGATGCACCTCATATTCAATTTTCCCTGTTTCCATTTTCTGGGCAAGGCTTGTTTCTA
>CAZKCK010000564.1:0-1643 GCA_964550695.1 uncultured Bacteroidales bacterium
CCCGTGCCCTGTCCAGACTTTGTTCGGGGTCAGCAATTTCCTGCATTCGTTCGTAACCTACTTTGGCAAGCCATTGCTTAAATGGTTCTGCTTTGGGCGATGGGATGGATTGAATGATACGCAAAAGCGTTTCAGTATCAGCTACATCGGTTTCTCTCATTTTACCATCGGCAGCATTTAATTTCAACTGTCGACAAATTGTCGACAGTTCAAGTCCATCCTCACTTTTGACTCTTTGTTTCATTTTAAACCAATAATCTCTCGGATTTATACTCCCGGTTAAAATTTCAACAACATCAATTACCGAAAAATACCATTGTTCGCTGGTTTCATCCCAGTGGGTTCGCACCTTTTTGCTTTCAAATAATTTTATGCTGGTTTCTTTATTCATATTGTAAGGCATTATTTAGATATTTTTGGTTTTCAACTGCCTGAAGTATTTCCAATTCAATGGGTTTAGAATCTATAATCATTCTTCAACAGCTTTGCTGCTGCTTTCATGTTCAAACATTTATCTGCCCGTGTCACAGTCAGAAAATAACTGCATCTGATGAATTATACGGCTCAAATTTAAGGTTTAATTGTGAAAACTGAACTCCTGTCCGGCAATAACAAAAGACAGCCTTTTCATTTACAGAAAGGGCTGCCATTTGTGTGTAAATACAAACACATGTTATTTATGTGCCATCAGGCTTGAGGAGCACTGCCCTCATCATCCCCTTTTCCTCTTCCGCCTGCTATATCCTCAATCATGCGGGCATTGGTGTATTCGGCAAACAGGCCGGGATTGCCGGTTCTGAAGGGTTTCATGTATTTGTCAAGCTTTTCTTTCAGCATTGTTTTGCCTTCAGCTATTTTGGAGGCAATGGCAGTGGTAGAGACCTTGGTTTCGTTCAGTACGGCACGGCGGCCCGGAAGAGCTTTCAGGTAGGCAGCCGCATGGGTGGTAAGGGCATCAATATCATCCTGGGTTACGAACCAGGTGCTGAGGTTGGCTGCAACGGGGCTGGCAGTTTCGTACACAAAGCGGGCCTTGTCGGCCAGATCGCTGTTGCGCATGGCTTTGAGCTCAGTGGCAGTAATGCCGGCAATGGCCATCAGGTTGTGGTCGTTGGTTTGGGTGGCATAAGCCACCAGGGCATCGCAGATTTTCAATATACCATCCCTGACCTGTTGGGCCAGTTCATTCTTGGAGGCGGTAGCGCCTTCGGTGGTTTTCGACTGAACCTGCCGCAAATCGCGGATGCTTTTAAGCAGCTCGTTCAGTTCAACAATAAGTGTGGCAATGGTTGGGATTTTGTTAAACTCAACATTGTACTTTGTGAGGAATGCCTGAACGGCTTCCATCATGGCTAATTGATTGATCTCATTACGTTTCATGGTTATAACTTTTTGATAACCCAAAATTAAAAAAACTTTTTTTGAATAAACCAACTGTTTGAAAATATTTTTAATTTATTTTCCAAATTCAGTTACCAATCTCAGGAAGGTCATGTTCGCGCCTGTCTTGTCATGAGGAATCAGCGCATATTTCCATGCCTTTTCTTTTCTTTCTAAGTTTAAATCACTTGCATTTTTGCAAAAATTAATTGCCGCTTCCTCTTTCAATTTTACAATTCTGTCTTCGAGTTCATTTTCGGCCT
>CAZKCK010000565.1:0-1615 GCA_964550695.1 uncultured Bacteroidales bacterium
CTCCGACCTCATTCAGCCAATTTTCGGTGATGCTGATGGTATTTGAGTTACAATCGAGCACTCCATGATGAATGGTCAATGAGCCCTGAACGAGAATGTCGGACAATAAATTAACTGATGAAGACGGACTGACATATAAATTCCTGAAAAAATTGCCTGTGGTCATTTGTACATTTTGACTATTTCCGTTTAACCAACATGTACCCGTATTCAGGTAGAACAGCCCCATACTTGTTACATTCGCCTTAAAACTGACAGGCATATTTGAATAACCAAATAAACCCGAGCCTGCATTGACCACAAGGTTGCCATTTATATTCAACGTATCTGTTGAAGCAGAAGTAATTATCACATTGGCATCGGTTTTAGCAATGGTAACATCATTAAAATGGCAGTCATCGTCTCCTGAAATAATTTCAGATGAACCAGTTCCCGAAAAAATTACGATACCACCGTTTATCTGAGCATTTGAGCCCGGCTTAAATGTCCAGTTACCACGAACTGAAATATAGGTATTGTTTTCAATCCAGGCACTTGATCCTGATTCCCAGGTAATGTTGCCGTAAACTGTCAGGTGGGCATCCGGTGTTGGATTATCCATCATAAGCTGGCGATGAATGGTCATATCACCGTGCACCACAAGAAACTGGTTATATAACCGCAGATAATTGGTTCCCGGCTGGACAATAAGGTTGCGGCAGTGAGCTGTTCCGGCATAAATCCATGGTTTGTTTGTCATTGGAGGAATGGTTACGTCGGTTGTTTCATCTGGTACAATGTTGCCGCTCCAGTTAGCAGGATTATGCCAGTTATTATCGGCATAACCGGTCCACATGCCCGCTCCTTCTATTATGATGTGTCCGCCCGCGGCAGCATTATCGTTTGAAAATAACACCAAAGCATAATCATCCTCGGTAGTGATTGTGTAGGTGAACGATTCATTGCTGCCCTGCCCGGGGTTGGTTGAGTAGCCCAATGCATATGAACGGCTTTGATAGTATTCGCCTGACACAGACCCATACAGGGCTATATCAAGGTCGCCGGTACCGGTGGAATTATTCATACTGAACGTATAAACCCCCGGAGTCAGATGCACATTGTAAACATCGGCCACATCACCGGCCGGCCATGTAAACACCTGGACGGTGTTCACAGTTAGGGTTTCGGCACCATCTTCAAACTCAACATAAGCATCATCTACACCGGTGGCCTGTACAGCTTTTAAACCATATACGGAGGTTGATGCGTGATAATTATCAATAAGCACATAGTTGTTTTGGGTAGGTGCTGTACTGGATGGCAGAAGCGTTTGAAAACTGCTGTTGGTATAGAGGTTCATATTCCAAACATCTGTGGGGTAGTTACTTTTTACGCCTGCAACGCACCAATGGCCTGCGGAGTTACTAAATGTATAATAATTGGTGGAGGCGGTTGTTAAAGAGATCACTTCTTCAGTAAGGTCAATTGGGGCAGCAATATTTCCAACATCGCTGCTGTTGAATTCACTCGGATCGGAGCCAAACTCATCGGGCGAAGATATGACCCAATAATATTGGTTAATCCCGGGGATGGGGTTGTAATCATCATATTGCAAATCGGTTATCCAGCCGGTGAT
>CAZKCK010000566.1:0-1610 GCA_964550695.1 uncultured Bacteroidales bacterium
TTCATGGTTCCTTAAGCCATTAGATATTGAGTATAAAAAAGCTGGTGAATCTCCTTCACTGACATAGTCCTGAGGATAGAGTGCCCCCAACGGACCATGATTATTTTTTACGTTTTTAGCTATGAAATCATATGTGTTTTTCTGGCTGTTGTAATTCCACGTACCGGAAAATGAACCGCGATATAGCATGGTCACTTCAGGATGATTTTTTTCGATATAATTACCGGCGCCATCCTGATACCAGATATTATACATTACAACTTTTGAAACCGCTCTTTGATAGTCACCCGGATATTCTGTTTTCAATTTGTAGAAAGCACGGGCAGCCGTATTGCCACCTCCCCACGCCTGAATATGAACAGGAGCAGGGTTTTTCTCTAATAAAACCTGCACAATTTTTTCAGATCCCGGGGTGTCCTTCCAATCATACGGTTTAAAAGTTATTTCAGCGCCAGGTATAAGTTCCCGTCTTTTTAATCCGATCAGGTGGTCGTGATCCTCATCTCCAATGCAACTAATTTCTCTTAGCTTATCTACAGTGGGATAATCAGGATTGTGTTTAATCAGGTTCGGATATATTTTAGCGTATGCTTCTAATTGTTTTTCATACCAGTCTTCCTTACTATGTCCCTCTCTCTGGAATATTGAATTCGTTTCAATGATAGCACATACTTCAACGTCACAGGAATACAGTAAAAACCGTATCATTGAACTGTGATCATCAATTTCTCCATCGGTCATGGCAATAACCCTTGGTTTTTTTGACTTGTTCTGCGCATTTAAACCTGTCATCCCTGATAAAAGAACGACACATAGGAGCAAGAAGGAGATTTTCTTAAAGTTCATAATCTATTTGGTTTTATTCATTGGATATTCAAATACAACCGGCATGACTTTCTCATTGATCTTTTCTTTAAATAATAGCTTGTGTTACTTGCGCCCAGACATAAAATATTGGAATTGTTATGTGACCTGTATTTCTGTTTTAAATTATTTACCCTGTTCTACCCAGATTGTCTGTTCCAGTGTTGGTGAAACAGGAGTTTGGTATGGTATAAAAAATACGCCTTTTTCTAAGTACCCGCCATTCTGTAATATATTCCAATTACCCACTTCCATAGTTGCATCAAGTATATCATTCCAGTTAATAGGATTAGGAAATATTTCCTTTATCGCTATATTTTCAATAGGTAAATTTCTAAGAATTGCCCACTTTTCCGGAATTCCCTTCATGCCTAAAACAGTACCGAGAATTCCTGCAACACTAGATGGGTTACAGTCGCTGTCAACACCACAACGCATTGAAATATTCATACTTTTCCAAAAGTCTCCGCCTCCATAAAGAAGTCCCATATAAACATACGCCCCATTTATCCTTACATCCAACCCAGGCACGAGTTTACCATCTCTTTTCCCCCATTTGGGCTGTAATGCTTTCCATGCGTCTTGCCAATTTGGATTTTTCTGATGAAGATCCAGCACATCTCTTACCATTTGAGCATAACTACTTTCTGTCGGAATCGCCTTCAAACTATATTCAGCCAATTTACGAGGATCGCTTTCAAAAAATGCTTCAGTATACATTGCTGCCATTGCCATCCCTCCATATA
>CAZKCK010000567.1:0-1596 GCA_964550695.1 uncultured Bacteroidales bacterium
TCGTTTGCAGAGGCTGAATTTTTATACCAGGCGTCACTGCTATGCAGGCGGGCATCGGCTGGAATGGTAAGCGAACCGCTTCCTGTGGTATAAACCAGAAAACCATTATGGGCCGGAATAATCCCATCGACAGATAATACTGTATAACTGGCACTGGTTTCGTTCCAGATTTGAGGTACGCTTCCGATGTTTGTCTTTTCCCAACTTCCCTGGTTCCATTTAATGGCACTGCTGAACGGATTCCCAACCAAATGCCAGCCTCTGGCATTTTTGCCCACCGTATTTGACAAACCGCTTAAAGTAACATCCGCCACATTCAGTGTGCCAGTAAAAGCTTTGGTTTGGTTGGTGCTGTAGGCCGTCATATATCCTGTACCGGTTTCAAATTCAGGACTGGCATTAGCTGACCAGTTTATGGAACCTGAACCCACATTGTATGTACCAGCACCGTTTTTGATGTTGATCCAAAGGTTTTCCAGTTCGCTCCATCTGTACAGGTCAACATCAGAACTTATTGGACTTGCTGTAATATCAACAAAACTGGTACTAATAGCCTGATTGGTCACAGGGCTGCTGAGGAAATGCCAGCCATGCACGGCATCGGTCCAGCCCCCTATATACCGCTCAATTGTACCTGTAACGCCAACCGTGTTTTGTATTAGCGAAGCTGTGCCAGCAGTTGTTGATTTAACCACCAACCCATCGTCTCCAGAAGAATTGATAACGGTTCCGCTTACCGTTAGAAAACTGTTTGGTGTTAGTGTTAGTGAGGCATCCGCCTTTATATTAAGGTTGGCCATATTGACCGGGTTGGTGGAACTTTCGCTTTTCAGGGTTACATTTCCATAATCAATCACCCAGTATGTCCCGCTCTGACTGGTGATAAGTGCGCCATTGTTGTAAATGAATTGTGCAAGCAGGCCAGTAAAAGCCCAAAACAGTATAGAACTTGTAAGTATAAGCTTTTTCATCTTTATGAATTTTGATTTCGTTAGTTTTTTAATCCGTTTTATGACTTACCTGAAACACAGTCATTCAACGAATTAGTATTCCCTGACGCAACGCACAGGTAACCCGCAATTTTTGCCAGAAGCAGATAAATTATTGCTGCCGAACAAAACAGGAAAGTACAAACAATAGGCATCAGAGTTACTTTCCTGGCTACTACTCCAATATCGAATGACTTCCCCCCTGAAAAGCACTTCTACAACACCTAAGTTAGTCAGGAATCCTGCTGCATGGAGTTTCAGGCTTGAATTCCACATGTCGGATAAAGAAGCCCAGCCATAAGCATTGTTTACATTATTCCAATCTGTAAAAGTCGGTATATGCCAAGTGCTACCTAATTCAATTTTACAAGGATCATTTGCGCTCGTCCAATTTGAATTTTCATTTATATTCATAATCCATGTAGAATTGGGTATTGCCTGTGTTCCATCATGTTTATACCCTTGTTTCGAATTAAACTGCCAGTACCAGCCGGCTGATGCCTCAGTGGCATCGTTCTCAGCAGTTGCCTGGTGGTCAGAACCGAGATTACTGGTTATCCAGCATTTTGAAGGTTCCCCCAAAATGTTAGTAACTGTGCCATAAGTA
>CAZKCK010000568.1:0-1593 GCA_964550695.1 uncultured Bacteroidales bacterium
AGAAAACTATATTGCCGACGGATTATCAGAAATTAACAATGCGTTATGTATACGCAATACAATTCCCAATGCAAGTGCTGTATTGTGGAGGAGCAAACAATTAAAGTGTGTTGATTTTGATGATTGTACAAAATTCAGGAGCTGTGGGGATTGGTTTGCATATGTATCGGTTTTAAAACAGGGAAAGATAGCCTACCATGCCCAATCGCTCAACTATCACAGGATTCATGCTGCTTCAGTGGTGGCTCAGACCAAAGCTTCAGCCAGCGAAACCCTTCCTGATTATTACAAGATGCATCAGTATATTGTTAAAAACTATAACATCCCATCCGCAAGTTTTCAACTAATGTTAAGCAGTATTACCAATGGTTTAAGATATTCTTATCCGGGTATTACAGATTATGAATTTGAAGCGTTATATAGCACAAGTAAATTAAAAGAACTATATGGATAATGACAAAATAAAGTTATACTTGCATATTGGCCAGCCCAAGACCGGTACAAGTGCCATTCAGGCTTTTTTAAATTACAACAGAGAAATCCTGCTCAAAAAATACCGGATACTTTACCCCAGATATGAGCCGGATTATGGTGAAGGGTTGCAGCACAATCAAATTGAAATATTCGAAATGGCCCGCAATACCTCTGAATATAGTGCCTGTGCACAAATGCTCGGTTTATGGGTTTCCTATTGCAGAAAAAATCAGCTAAAATCGCTGGTTATTAGCAACGAAGCCTTTTTTTCATGGGATAACTGGTCAAAAATATTGTTCGAATTAACTGAATGCCTGAATGTGGAAGTCATCGTGATTGTATATCTGCGCAGGCAGGATAAATGGATTGAATCGGCATGGAAACAATGGGCCCATAAGAAGAGTGATTTCAGCAGCATTCAGGATTTTATTAAAAAACGGCGATTTAACTGGAACCGGATAATTGGCTTATGGCTCAATTATTTCCCGATAGACCACATTCTTTTACGCCCGTATGAAGAATGTCAGATTAGGCCGGATATTGTATCAGATTTCATGAAATTGTTAAGTATTAATTCCCTGGAAGGGTTTATAACTCCACCCGGCACCAACGAAAACATCAATACGGGTTTTCACCGAGATATAGTTGCGATAATGAGGGCTTGCCGGAATCTCATTGTAAATGAGCACGACCATACTTTGATTGATTTTATGTTTAAGGTTCTGCCTCCGGTGTACAAAAAAAGACCAATGGATGACTACGGCATTTTATCACCTCAGGAACGCCTGGCTCTGCTGGGTGATTATGAAAATACGAATTTGATGTTGGCACAAAAGTTCTTTGGGCCAGAAAGAAAAAGTCTTTTTCTTGACCCTGTTCCCGATATAAACGAGCGTTGGGTTCCCCAGAATGGCCTGACAATCGACAAGGCAATTCCTGTATTGTTGTCAATTGTGCTGCATCAACAGAAAGAAATTGAAAAACTACAGCAAATTATTGGGGTTGGACCTGCCGAAAACTGAATAATTGGCTATTGATGATATTTTTTAAATGGAAACCAATCTTTACATCCATATAGGAACCCATAAAACAGGCACAACTGCCCTTCAGGTATTTTTT
>CAZKCK010000569.1:0-1588 GCA_964550695.1 uncultured Bacteroidales bacterium
GAAAATATTAGGATTCACTTATGAACTCGGTTTAATAATCTTTGACACAACGAACAGAAAATCCAAAGTTGTAACTTTCCGGAACCCGCATGATATCCTTCATATAATAATAAAACCTGCGGCAAAATGCATAATCCCAATCATCTTTTGAAGTCCAGAATCCGGCATGAGTGCCTGCTGCAGCAAGAACCGTATTTGAATACCTAAGTCCTGCCGCCAAAACACCAAACCCAAACAAATCAATACCGTTTCCGTTTTCCTGCCATCCTGAAGTTGACTTCAGATTATGAGCCACATCAACGCCATGTGAATACCAATCTGATGTCCATATTGAATCATTGATTCCAAAATAACTATCGGCAACCCCTTCCAGAATAATCCAGTCCACATCAGCAGGTATGTGCCAACCCGGAGGACAGATCCCCCGCGCTCCTTCTGTTGTTGAATAATTCATTACTTCACCCCATTGATAAAGACCTCCGTATTTTATACAACTATCTTCAGAGTTATTTAGACAATATTTTTCAACGATTCCATTGTTGGTCTGTTCCACATCCGCATGAACTTTTATTCCCACATTCAGGTTTTCTGACAACCAGCATTGGCTGCAGATCTGCACGGCATTGTAAGCAACACCTTCATATAATACTACTGGTTCAGCAATGCACGAAATATTGGTGGCAAACTGAAACACGTAAGTCCGGCTGGTATCTGCAACATCAAGTATCCCTGATTCTATAAGCAATTCTTGTTGCGGTGAATCAACTTTTAGATGATACTCTTTGGTTGAATGACCAGTAAAACTGATTGAAAAATCATTTGAAGATGCAGATTTAGCTGCTAATATTGTTACAGCTTTAAGCGTATTCTCCCAAGTAGCTGTTGCAATAAACACATTTCCAACTCCTTTAGTAAATTGAAATGTATTGTATCCACTTTCAGTGAATCTGGTTAAGTTACTTACCTTTTCGCCCAGAATATTGTAAACGGCAATATTTACAAAACCTTTGGCAGGAACATAAACCGTGATGTTCGTATAATTGTCCATCGGATTCGGATAATTGGGAAATAATTGAAATTCATCCTGGTTCCGTGTCTTTTCCTGTACTCCGGTAATCAGTTTTGTAGAATAACCAATAAACAAATACTTATCTCCTGAAATCACATCTTCATTTATAATTGTATCAGGCCAAAAAAGCACTGTTTTTGTTTCTTTCGTCTGGTTAAATACCTGAATACTGTCAAGTTTTACATAAGTATTGTTGTTATCAGCGGAGAATCTGAAGGTTAATGACTGACTGTGAGAATGCCATGCCAGCAAGACTAACATACAATTAAGCAAAAAATGTATTTTCATTTGATTTTACTTGATATAGTTTTGGTATTAAAATTTATTCCCCCTCATAAGCCTGTCTTAGCTTTTCAATATCAAACTTCGTCATTTGAAAAACTGATGCATAAAAATTTACCGCTTCTTCTGCCTGGTCATCAAACCAAAGACAAATGCTCATTTCCTGGGATTTCATTTTTGGTTAAGGTTTTATGGTTTTTAATTTTTCGAAATCAATCATTGTAAGATTAATCGATA
>CAZKCK010000570.1:0-1588 GCA_964550695.1 uncultured Bacteroidales bacterium
CATGGTTAACCTTCGGTTTAATCCATAACTCAGGTTAACCTTTGAGTAAATGCTATTTTGGTCATTATTGGCCATTCCGGCATTTATAGTATATTCAAATCTTCCGGGAGGTAAAAAATTAAATGGAATACGAATTGTTTGCTCACGAATGTGTTCTTCTCCCCAGGGTCCATAAAACCTGAGTTTTACGAGCGAATTTCCATAAACCAGGGGCACTTCAAATGAAAAATAACCGGATGCATCAGCTTTAACATAATCAACAAGCACATAATTCACATACAATTCAACAATCCATCCGGGCTCCGTTTGATCGCTCAAGGTGTATGTACAAAACGAACGCTGGAAGGTTGTAGGTGTATTGGAAATCAGAATTCCATTAACAGGAGCATTCAGTGAAATTGCCGACTGGACTGGAACCCGCCCGATGGCAATCTGTTTGACGATCTTAAAATCATTGTTGGCAAAATGCCACCTGTAGCTTTGCTGCCGGCTGTCGAAGGGCTGGCCTTTTGAATAATTCAGGTTTATGGCAGCTTCGCCCCCGAATAAAATTCCACCTAAGGCAAGGTTCAAACGAGCATCAAATCGGCCATTTACCCGTTCGGTGGTTGATAGCGACCAATCGGCTGCACCAAAATGAAAAACCGGATAGTTCCGCTCAATAATTGTATCTGGTCTCATATCACCCTTTAGCCTGTTCAGATTCGATCTCATCATCTCCTGTTTCATCTCTCTGATCACAGGAAGCTCAATTTTGGTTGTCAGGGTAACCGACATGCTGTTGAAAACAAAATTACATTCAAGACCAAAAATTTCACCAAAATAGCGCGATTTGAGATAGAGGTTATTCTCTGTTCTGATCAAATCTCCTTCTCGCAACTTAAAAACTTCATCATGATAGGAAATCATGTTGTTCACCCTGTCAATTAGAAAAGGTGTTTCCTGATTTATGAAAAAGCCCGATATGGTATCAAAACCCGGAGTTGGTCTGTTATAGATTTTCAGAAATGAAAATATGCTGGTAACGGGCAGATAGAGTTCCTGACCGTAAATATAGGCTGGCATCTCGATTGTTCCAACTTGCCTGCTGTATAAAAAAACAGAAATTTCCTCAAAATCACTCTCTTCCTGGGCAGTTGCAGGAAGACAACAAACTACAATCAGAATATTGAGTACGAAAACTATGCGCCAAATTATCGAGTTAAATTCCCCTGGTTTAGATATCCAATTTCTGTATGAAATTTTATCTGTCAATGTAATTTTAAATGGCTTAGGGGTTGTGTACTACTCCTGAATAAACATCACCATAAAGGATCCGCTGTATTCACCGGCCGGATTTGAAAGTGGGCTGCCAACAATCAAGGTTCCACCAATATATATCTGTAAACTTCCGTTTTGCGATCCAGATCCTAAAATAAAGGGAGACAAAGGTTCTGAATCACCAATGATCATGGTCATCACTCCTCCCTGATTTCCGGTTAAAATAGCATCGGGGCCTGCCATCAGATGCACAACAGTACCCGGATTTCCTTCCAGCAGAAATATAGCCGGATAGTAAAGATAACCCATATTGACCAGGAGTATGTCT
>CAZKCK010000571.1:0-1569 GCA_964550695.1 uncultured Bacteroidales bacterium
ATTGGTTTACACCTTCCTCAATAAATTTTATGATAAGCTTGAGTATTATATTCCGGACAGATATTCAGAAGGTTACGGAGTTTCATACAAGGGAATTGATTATGCGGCCACCAACGGATTCAGCCTGATTATCGCACTCGACTGTGGCATTAAGGCAGTTGAGAAGGTAGAATACGCAAAAACAAAAAATATAGATTTTATCATTGGCGACCATCACCGGCCGGGCGATGTGCTGCCACCAGCTGTTGCTGTACTTGACCCGAAACGTGCCGACTGTTCATATCCGTTTGAAGAACTTTCAGGATGCGGGGTTGGTTTTAAGCTTATTCAGGCGTATAGCAATTACAAAGGATGGCCGTTTGACGATCTCATTCAATACCTCGACCTTGTGGTGGTAAGTATTGCCGCAGATATCGTTGCAATTACTGGAGAAAACCGTATTCTGGCCTATTTCGGACTAAAACTCATCAATTTAAATCCACGCCCCGGGTTTGAGTCGTTGTTAAATATCAGTGGTATTAGCCGGATTCCCGGATTGCCTGATCGTAGTTTTAATAAAGAGTTAACAATCAGCGATCTGGTTTTTACACTCGGCCCTCGTATCAATGCTGCCGGCCGTATTGAAAGCGGAAATAATTCGGTTGAATTATTGATATCACCCTCACTTGGTAAGGCCCGGTTGCTCGCAGAAGCTATAAATACCTGCAATACCGAACGCCGCAGTCTGGATGCCTACACAACCCAGCAAGCGCTTGAAATGATCGCTTCTGATGACTCGCTCATCAACCGTAAAACCACAGTGGTTTATTTCCCTGAATGGCATAAGGGAGTTATAGGAATTGTTGCCTCCCGCTTAACAGAAGTCTATTACCGGCCCACCATTGTATTCAGTCAGTCGAATGGGCTTATCACCGGATCAGCAAGATCCATCAAGGATTTTGATATTTACGATGCCGTGGATGCATGCAGTGATTTGCTTGAGCACTTCGGCGGTCATACCTACGCTGCGGGATTGTCGTTAAAACCTGAAAATCTGGAGCGTTTTAAACAACGTTTCGAAGAATATGCTGCGGCCAAGTTCGGCGAGCATATGCCTATTCCGGAAGTGGAGGTTGATGCTGCAATGGTATTGAGTGACATCACACCAAAGTTTTTTAGTGTGCTCAAACAATTTGCTCCGTTCGGACCGGGTAACATGGCGCCTGTTTTCCTTACAGAACGTGTGATGGATACCGGATACTCAAGGCTTGTTGGTAAAAACCATATCAAACTTTCAATCATTCACCCGCATATTTCAGGGTTTCCGGCATCAGGAATAGCTTTTCAGCAGGGTGAACACATTGATGAAATCAAAAAAGGTGTACCATTCAGCCTCTGCTACCACATCGAAGAAAATGAATGGAATGGTAAGGTAAATCTTCAGCTCAATGTAAAAGATGTGAAGTTCGGACAGTTGAATTTTGTTGATGGGAAACTTTATTAAAAGAAATCTGAATTATTTTCTACCTGTCTGTTTATCAAATTTCTATAAAAAAGATACTGCCCCCGTCAATCAACGGTCCATCATAA
>CAZKCK010000572.1:0-1563 GCA_964550695.1 uncultured Bacteroidales bacterium
GCTGTAGATGCTTGTGTAACTATGACAGATGAAAACATTTTATCATCAGCGATAGTTCTGCTTCCTACAGGACTTTCTTCGGTTGCGGGATAAGTAGTTCCGCCAACATCAATGGCATTGGCCAGAAGTTTTGCATCGGCAGTATTTCCTAAAGTTGCTCCTGAAGCAATGTCGTAAGTAACCCAAACATAGGTCGTTCCGGCAGGTAGATCATAATTCAATGAATTAAACGTTGCTGTTCCGCTGCTAAAGCTTTGGGCAGAACCTAAAAGATTTGCAGTGCTGAATGTGGTTGATGAAGTACGGTAAAGTTTAACACCGCTTGCCGCAATGTCGGCATCACTGGTATTAAGCGAAGTTACTACTAATGAATTGAGCAACATGGTACCACTTGCGCCAGTCACCGGGAAATCAATTCGCAAAATCGGGTTATTGCTGGTATTGATATTAACATTGGCTGTGCTTGCCTGATTATATACTAAGGTACCCAGAACTTTTACTGGTGGATTAAATTCATCAGCACCAATGTCGGGTGTTGATCCATCCCTGGAATCACAGTCAATATCGAGTGAAATGCTGGTACCACTGGCAGCTTTTGCGTTAAGACAGCTTCCATTTGAAGCATTGTTGGCATCAATACTCAGCAAATAAGGCGAGCCGGAGTAAACCGGAGCTGCATTTTGAGAGCTTGCATCTTTACCGGTTGCTGTTTGCCAATCGGCTAAAGTTGTTCTGTTAGTACCGCCTACAACTGTACCGGTAATCCCAATTTGATAAGTGCCCGGACCCGCGCCTGCACAGAAAAGGTCGTTATTGTCGCTGATTAAAGTTGAATAGGTACTGTAAGCCAGTGCAATGGCTGCAAATCTGAGTGTAGCGTTGGTATTACCTGACTGGATATTGGAAAAAATATTGTTTTTAACATTCAATGTTGGTGCAGTAGAATTAGTAACTGCGAGACAAGCTGAGGTTTGTGTAGCAGCAGTAGATCCGGTAATAGTTCCCTGCATCGAAACTGTATTGTGGTAAACATTGGTGGTAGAACCTGTTCCTCCGCCTAAAATAATTCCAGCAGAGAAATCCCCGCTGGTGCCATTTGACATTACACCACTGATCATATTATTGGAAATGGTGGTTGTACCTGAGGTAGCGCTTGCCAGGGTAATACCGGCTGCAGAGTATGTGCCGCTGTTTACCACTGTGCCAATGATATTATTGGCAATGGTGGCATTGGTTACTTCATTTCCTGCTGATGTTGTTGATGAAATTCCAGTCATCCCTGCTGCTATTGCATAAATATCGCTACCTGAACTGGCAATGTTAGAGATATTGTTTCCTGAGAGTGTAATATTATCTTCAAAACCAGTTAAAATACCTCCCTTGGTGTTGGCGCTGGTATTCACCAGATTCTGATTGATAATGGTTCCTGTGTTTTTGTTACCTGTGCTTGCACCTTGCGAATAAATGCCATACTGAACTCCGCTGATATTGTTGTTAATGAATGAATTATTGTCATTATCAGTTCCAAGACTGGTTGTACTTATTGTTGAAGACCCCGAACCG
>CAZKCK010000573.1:0-1561 GCA_964550695.1 uncultured Bacteroidales bacterium
CATATTCGTAGCAGAGGGGATTGAGGCCATCCATCGTGCAGGTACCTTGATGATCAGAAGCCCCTTTACCTGCTTCCCTTTTCCGACGAAAATTTTTAGGTGCTTTTTCATGACAATTAATATTAAGTTAAAAATTACATGCAAGGTCAATCAGGGCAAAGCGCAGGGATTGTCTAGAAACGTGGAAAGTTTTGATTTCAACTATCAGTTATTTCGGAACGATCCCGGGTACGATTATAGATTGAAACCTGCTGATCTTCAGTAGGTTTTTTCATTTTCAGGGAAAGAATCGTGTTTTTGAAGAAAAATCGAAAGAACGCGTAAAAATACGGAATTGGCTTCTCAGGCGAAAAAATCCACATCAATATAAAATTCACTGCCCTACCGATGGTTTTAATATATCACAGGAAAGAATTGTTAAAATCTATTTTTACTCTAATATTATATATGCTTTGTTACTCCGAAATTCAACTGTTATCGAAATTCAATTTTTACCGGCCCGATCAAACCTGAATTAATCCTGCCGATATATTGAGATGGCGTAGTCAGATAGTGATTTCCTAAAGTATTATAAACCAATATTTCAATACGGTTTTCTCCTGACCTCAGCTTGCCTGAAAGATCAAATTTCCAGGGCGAGGTTACCTTTGAACCAAGTGAAATTCCATTCACCAGTACTTCGGCCGAAGCCACCACCTTACCCAAATTCAGACTAATCTCATTTGATTTTGCCTGGGTTGTGGAAATCGTGATTGTTTTCCGGTACCACATTCCTCCTGAATAAGTTTTCAAGGAATTGTTTTCACTTAAATCACCCAACCGTATCATCCCTTTTCCACATTCAAACATAATGGGCTCGGGAATGGCTGCTCCGCCAAATAAACCGGCAGTTTGCTCTAGCCTGACAGCAACTACTGCCGACTCCTTTTTCTCTCTTGGAAAGTCAATTTTCCAAATCGACAGACTTTGGTCGGCCAACCTGATTTTCTTTAATTTTTCGACCTGACATCTCACTTTTTCTCCTGACACCCACAATTCAGGATTCGACACAGCGGGAATAAACATCGACTGTGTACCTGGAGGGGCTTCAAAACGGTACAAACCAAATTGATTCTTCTGCTGTGGATTGCAATTAAATGAAAGCACATTAGGATTCAGGTACCAGTCGGATGCCAGAGGTACCATTTTTAAAAGTTTCTTATCCGAAGCTTTCTTTTCCAAAATAAAATAAGCCCGGCCAACTCCTTGGTATTTAAGGAGAACAGGATTTGCACCTGATTGTAATCCAACGTCCTTTTTTTCTGATTCAAGAGGTTTTTGATTCACCCATACCGAAACTGGCAGCAATCCACTTTTTTTGATTTCAACCTGCTGCAGTGCTGAAGACATAACCGCCGACCACAAGTAATATACCGTACCTTCAGGTTCAGCAACCAGCGAATAAACAGGCGCGAGTTTGCGTGATCTATCAATCGTGCCGAAAGAGATTAACTCATTGTTTACCTTACCTTTCAATCCATGATAACCCTGATGACCTGCATCATCTTTCAACCCCCAGCGC
>CAZKCK010000574.1:0-1556 GCA_964550695.1 uncultured Bacteroidales bacterium
CAATTGAAATCGATTCCAATGTTACTCTTTCTCCAACTCCTCCGATGGGATGGATGAGTTGGTACACCTTTATTGATAAAATAAATGAAAAGCTAATCATGGAGGTTGCCGACTCAATGGTAAGTTCGGGACTTAGGGATGCCGGATACAATTTACTCCAGCTTGACGATGGATGGATGGCAAAAACCAGAGATGAAAATGGGCGACAATATGCTGACAAATTGCGTTTCCCCAATGGAATAAAGTTTCTGGCAGATTATTTACATGATCGTGGTTTAAAACTTGGAATATATTCCTCTGCCGGCAGTAAAACTTGTGCCGGATATCCCGGAAGTTACAATCATGAAGAAACCGATGCAAAAACTTATGCGGAATGGGGAGTGGATTACCTAAAATATGATGCGTGTGGGGATATGGGAAATCATACGGTTAAAGAACTGAATTACAAAATGAGTAAAGCTTTAAAAGAAACAGGGCGCTCCATACTTTATGAAATTTGCATATTCAACAGCAAGGAAACTCACTTATGGGGAGCGGAAATTGCTGATATGTGGAGAACCGGAGAAGACATAGTAAAATATATTGAAAGGAATCCCGAAGTCACCTGGTTGAACTGGTATGGGAACCTGAACCAGGTTGTAGGTAAAGAAAATTATGCAGGAAAAGGGCATTGGAACGATCCCGATAATTTAATTGTTGCATACCCTCGCAATAACAAACAAACTTTCGAAGAACAAAAGGCTCAATTTAGCTTTTGGAGCCTTGTTGCTGCACCATTGATGTTAAGCGCAGATGTAAGGAACATGACAGTTGAAACTAAAATGATTGTTCTAAACAAGGAAGTTATTGCAATTAGTCAGGATAAAGCGGGGAACCAGGGTGTCAGAATCAAGGCTGATAAAAATCAAGAGCTTTGGATGAAGATATTGGAAGATGGTTCGAAAGCAGTAATTTTGTTTAACAAAAATGATGCTGTTTCTCAAGTATCATTTAGTCTAAGCGACATTAATGAATCCGGAATTGTCAATGCCAGAGACCTATGGAAACATGCAAACATTGGCGAGATTAATGGTACTTATACCGTAAAAGCGGCACCACATGGTGTTGTGATGCTTAAAATTTCAAAATGAATATGTATGTATTTACTGATATTATCGCTTGAAGATGAGAACAATGACAGTCTGTTTTTATGGGGGCTCGTCAGGTAGGAAAAACAACTTTACTTGAGCAGCTTTTCCCGCGGAACAGTTTCTAATGGCACTGTGGAATACAGAGATAATTTAAAATTAGTAGTTAGTTTTTCAATGTTAGAGGCCGCTCCCATTTTGTGTGTTATTTCGAAGTTTTTGGTTTTGGGCGAAGGATGCCGCTGTTGGCAAAATATTAAAAGTTCAAACTGAAAAAACGCCCGTAATTATTTCATAGTAAATAACATACAGCACTATTTGTTTTAGATTATCTATATTAGATTATCCATTATAGATAGTCTGAATTAGAAGTTTTTTTCTACTTTTACTTTTATGACAGTTATAAACGGGATTGAAGAGGAAACCCTG
>CAZKCK010000575.1:0-1547 GCA_964550695.1 uncultured Bacteroidales bacterium
ACATTGAGGGTGATCAAAACGAAAAGCAGCAGGTATCTCATTCGCAGGGGTTTTATTTAGAAACGTAAAAATAAAGTAATTGTTTTAGGTTATTTCTATAAAGCCTATTAGCTTTAGATTTCAAAATTGATTTCAGACCGTTTTCAGAAAAATATTAATGCCTAATTTCAAAACCAGCATTTTAAAATGTCAATGAAGGAATCTGCTTTCTTCTCTAAATCCCAACAAGTTCATAATTTGTACTGCGTCCGGCCTGTTGCTGTTGTAAAATATCCTTATCCATCAAATCCTTTATATCGCGCAAAGCCGTATCGGTTGAGCATTTGGTCATTTTTGCCCATTTGGAGGAGTTAAGTTTACCCTCAAAGCCATCAAACATTTTATTGATCATGTATCGTTGACGTTCATTAACAGGCACAAACTCGTTTTTTTTCCAAAATTTAGCTTTGTGCAAGATGTTTTGCAGGGTTTTATCTGTTTCAGTCAATGCGTTTTTCAAACAATGCAGAAACCAGTCCATCCATTCAGTAATATCACCGCTGCTATGTTGCACCTTTTGCAATACCTCATAATATCGTTTTCTTTCGACCAAAATCTGTTCCGACATACTGTAAAAGCGTTCGTTATATCCTTCGGCGCGGGCAAGCAATAAATCGCTAATCGCACGCGCAATCCTGCCGTTGCCATCATCAAACGGATGAATGATAATGAACCAAAAGTGCGCAATAGCTGTCTTTAACACAGTGTCAATTGGCTGTTCACGATTCAACCAATTCAGAAACCTGTCCATCTCGGGCTTAACAAATTCAGGATGCATGGCCTCATAATGGATTTTTTCCTTACCCATCGCCCCCGAAACCACATTCATTTCGCCTGAACGGTACCGTCCAACTTCAATCTTCAGCATTCCACTGAAACCTGAAGGGAAAAGCGATGAATGCCAACCAAATAAGCGTTCTTCGGTCAATGGAAGCATATAGTTTTGGGTTGCATCAAGCATCATCTCCACTATGCCTTCAACATTTCTGGCGGATGGAATTAATCCCGCAACATTGAATCCCAATCTTCTGGCAATCGACGAACGAACCTGATCGTAGTTCAATTGTTCACCCTCAATTTCTGAAGACTTCATCACATCAAGGGTGAGCGTTCTGAGGGTGGCTTCTTCTTTCATTGAAAAACCAAGCGCGTTCATCTGTCCGGTAATTTTACCCTGTTTGTTGCGAACCTCACCAAAAATGGCATTGATCAAGGTATCATTCCAAATGAAATTTGGCCAATCCTCGTATTGATAGATGTACTTTGCCATGTTTTCAATGTTTTGCGACAAATATACACATTATTCACCGCAAATATGCGGTGATTAAACAAAATAATCTCCGCATAAACTCTCAAAGGTAAGAGTGAATAAAATATGTCTGAAATGCATCTGATTACAAGCCTATATTTGCAACAAAAAGCCTGTAAATTCAACATTCACAGGCTTTTATTGAAATATAAACCAAATATTTCTCTTATCCTTTGCTTTCTTTAACAGCTTCAATCAT
>CAZKCK010000576.1:0-1533 GCA_964550695.1 uncultured Bacteroidales bacterium
GCCCATCACCGGAACAGTGGCTTTGCTGATGAATTCGACCGTGCGTTCAGGAAATAAGCAGAACATATTATTATGGAAACGATTATGATCCAGATATTCTTTCCCATCCACTTCAAACGGGAAACGATTTTCGCGGGGATGAGCCGACCAGTACTGGTCGTGGTGCATGGTTTTCATGTAATAATCGGGAATGATACCTTGTTCGGCGCAGGCGATCAGCGATTCGACAGAATGGGCAGCCAATCCTGCTGTATAGCCTTGTGAACGAATATGCTCCAGCATCTTTTGAATGACTTCAATCTTGTTGTCACGAACCAGCCAGTCGCACCAGTTTCCCTGAACCTGAACGATGTCTACCCCATAATCAATGGCCTTGTCAATATATTCATAATACAATTTCGGGTCGGTATTAGGTCCAACGAGGGAAAGTTCCTTGTTGTTCAGGTGAGGTGCCACCTGGGTGATAACCTTGATTTTACTTCCGGTAATCTTTTTATATTTTGCCAGCAGAGGGTTTGATGGGTATCCGATGTTGATGGTGTTGATTCCTGCCTGCTCTGCCAGCATCAGCGTTTCGTAAACTTTTTGTTCGGTATTGTAAGCCTTGAAAAGGGTTGAAACATAGATCAGGTCGCGTGAATGAGCCCAGCCTCCAATGAGGTTTCCTCCGGCGATCAGCCTGCTAATGTCGTGTTTTCCGATCCTGCCTTTGGGCAGTTCACCTTTAAGCTCACCGAGGGCGGTTTGTTTAATCTGTATGGTAGCGCCCGCCATGACATCGACGCCATAAGTATTGAAATTGTGCACGGCGCCCCACCCCATCACCCCTAATGCTGGTATGGCAGCCAAATTCTTTATTGCTTCCCGTCTTGAATTTATTTCATCGGCCTCCGGTTCAGTTGATTTTTGGCGTTCGCGGTAGCGTTTAATCAGTTCATCTAATCCAAAACCGTTTTCGCGGTAGAAAAAGAGAAAGAGAAGGGCCGCGGCTTCAATAAAAAGTTTGTCGACGATGAATAGATGGCCCTCTGAAGAGTTTAACATTGGATTGCCAAAAGGCGGATAGGCAAAGTAATAAAGGATCATCAGCGATGCTCCCAGAACGGATGCCAGTCGACTGAAAAGACCAATGAAAAGCGCCAATCCTATCAAAAGGAGCCCGTACATATTCATCAAATCGGAGATCTTTAATAGAATGGGTGAACTGGCAATAAAATGGTAGAAACCTGACAGAAACCCTGAAGTGTTCATCAGATAACCCGAAGCAGTCCAATTTCCCTGAACAATCTTAGAGATTCCCTCATACAAGAAGTGCCAGCCAATGGCAACCCGCAGAATAGTGATCAAAAATTTTTGATAATTTTTCATAGTATAATTTATCCTGGTTTATTCCTTTCAAAAATAAGAATTAATCAACAACTCATTTCATTTTTCACTTTTCACTTTAATAATCCACTCCGAAAAGTCCGAATTCATTGATTTTCAACGTTTCACCCCTGACCCCTGAAGGGGAACTCGTTGAAAATCAATGAA
>CAZKCK010000577.1:0-1522 GCA_964550695.1 uncultured Bacteroidales bacterium
CGCGGTTGTAAATGTGGTAATATTTACCTGTTACCAATGGTTCAATGATTTGCATAGGATAAGAATTTTTTATTTGTGAGTAGCTAAACTATTGCGGATTAAATTTTCTGATTGCACTTTCAGGGTAAAATAATAATTATCAGTTGTTTCTAAAATCATTCGATTGTACATGTAAGTTGTTTTAAGCATTCTTTTTCACCCATAAAATTACCTGATTTAATTGATGGTGTTTCACAATTCTGAAAATTAAACTTTCAAGAATAGTTTCAATAAAAGAATCTGAAAGTTGAGGTCATGTTAACCTATGTTTTTGGGTAACGTAATTTTTTTGAATTATTAACAGTTAAATCAATCTGGCTTTGCGGAATTCATCTTTTAAGGCGGGTAGATTCGGTTTATGTGAGTAGAGTTCCATTATTTTTTCCTGAACAACATCCGCGGCACCCGGAAGATTTTTCGCTTTGGACAACAATCCGGCTATATAGTTATATGTGTCACGGTTACGATCTGATTTGAACCGGAAATCAATCATTCTTATTATAAGGCTTAAGGCTTCAGTGGGCATAGGTTTCATGAGCAATTGTATGGCCTCATCAAAATTAATTTCGCTCCATAAAATAAATGTTTTAAAGGCATGATCCTGTATGAGTTTCAGCAAACGGTCGTACATTTCTGCCCTTGCATAAATCCGGGCAAGCGTATTTTTATCGTCAACAGTAGTAAAAAATGTTTCCAGTTCATCCTGAGTGCAATACTTTCTGAGGGTTTCAAAACTTTTATCGTTCCCCTTGCTCCGTATATCAAATTGCAGCAGCTGAATATAAAATGCAGTGCCTTTTTCGGCTTTTTGCAACAAATAGGCTGAAACCTCAGCCTTAAATGTTTCGAACAGCCGTCGTGCTGTGTTTTCAAATTTTTCAAGATTCGTCCTATGGTAGTAATCCATCAGCTCCAATGATGTTTGCAATTCCAATAAAAAGCTTTTTTCAAGATTTTGAATAAGCATTGTTTCATCACCGGTCATTTTGAGGATTTGAGCAGTAAAAGCCGGCACCTTAAACAGTTCTATATCCATTGACTGGCTTCGTTCCCATATGTTTTGAGCTTGTGTCTTGTTTTTAATAACCCGGGTAAACACAGAAGTAATAAACTGTAAGTAGGCTTCATTTTCAGAATGATATTTTTTATGAACCCAAAACGCCAGTTCTACCGCCTGATCAAAATCAATGACCGTATAGTTACGTAAAGCCAGCACATCTTTATGACTTGCAATTTTATCGTCTGTTTTGCTCAGGAAGTAATCAAAAGGATCACCGAGATTTTCATACGGATCGTTGATGTGGGCCATGAGGGCTCCTGTGAAAAGCGATGAAGCCTCAACAATAAGGTCGGTCAGGTTTCCGGTGAGGATGATGGTGTTTAATTCATGCAGGTAAGGTTCGAAAAAATCATCTGCTTCATCTTCAGCGAGGCTTTGAGCTATTTCGTACTCAGGAACATAGTGCCCTGTGTGGTGGTAATT
>CAZKCK010000578.1:0-1519 GCA_964550695.1 uncultured Bacteroidales bacterium
AATCCTTTTGGAAACTTCACCGCTATCCGTTTTCATTCTACAAAACAAAATGAATTTCAATTAGTTAATCAAGTTTTATGGGTATTGGATCCAACTGATATTAACCTGCGTTTTCAGCCGGTTCGCAAAAACAGCACAATGGCAGCAAACAGCGGGGTCGATTTTGGAGAGCTTTTTCTCAGCATGAGCTTTTTTATTATTGCTGCTGCCATATTGCTCACCATGCTCATTCATGCCTTACATCTTGCCTCGCGAATAAAAGAAAGCGGCATTCTTTCGGGTTTGGGATTTAACCGGAATCAAATCATCAAGATCAGGATAATTGAAACGATGCCGGGAATCGTTGCCGGTGGAATTATCGGAGCCATGGCGGGTGTGTTGTATAATTACGGTCTTATTTATGGTCTAAACACGGTTTGGAATGGTGCCGTGCACACAAGCCAGTTGCAGGTTTATGTTTTATCCAACACACTCATCATGGGTGCAATATCAGGTATTTCACTCTCCTTGCTGACGGTTTTTCTGGTGAGTCGTCACAACTTGAAATATTCAGTAAAAGACCTTATCAATCAGGTAGAAAACCTGAAAGTTAACTATCAGCCACAATTAAAAAGAATTGTTTGCCTGATCACCATATTGGCTTTTCTTGGCGCTGCTGCAATGGTGCTTTTTTCATTGTTACACAATATTGATCAGCATTCATCTTTGTTTTTAGGTGCAGGAGGTTTGTTTATGATAGGAAGTATCGGTTTGGTCAGCTTATGGATGAACCGACCTCATCCTGCCCTATCCGGCATCAGATTTTCATTGTCCCGATTCGCTTTTATCAACCTGGGACGTAATCCCGGACGAAGTCTTACAGTGATTGTATTGCTGGCTCTTGGAACCTTTACGACCCTCATCACCGGCGCAAACCG
Source organism: uncultured Bacteroidales bacterium (assembly GCA_964550695.1). Lineage (GTDB taxonomy): Bacteria > Bacteroidota > Bacteroidia > Bacteroidales > TTA-H9 > CAZKCK01. Next base: position 918 of record CAZKCK010000578.1, read on the forward strand.
CAATACTTTTTTAGGATCGGAACGTGATAAATCTTCCGGAACAGGCGGATATAGTTTCTGGGCAGAGATATCGGTGCCTGTATTATTCGACATGAATTCATCCGAAGGCAGGCAAAACCTGGGATTAAATTCGGAAAAAACAATGCTGGAAACAGAGTTTTTACAGTTTCATCTTCTCAGTGGAGATGATGCCAGTTGCCTGAATCTGAATCAGGTGCAACAACCAAAAATACTGGGTGTAAATCCTGAAATTCTGAACCAGCGAGCGTCGTTTTCCTTTGATAAACTTACTGCAGATGTTGATAGACAATCAGTCTGGCTGTCACTTAACAAAGATTATGGAGAGAATATTGTGCCGGCTTTTGCCGATCAAACGGTGATTACCTGGGGCTTGTTGAAAAAAATAGGGGATACATTGTACTACAAAGATGAGGTCGGAAAAGATCTTAAAATACTTTTAATTGGCGGGTTGAACGCCTCAGTATTCCAGGGAAATTTGCTGATATCCGAAAAACAGTTTTTACAGCATTTTCCTTCGGTGGGCGGCTCACGGGTGATGTTGATCGATGCTCATGAATCAGGCACCAATGAAATGCAGCAGT
>CAZKCK010000579.1:0-1514 GCA_964550695.1 uncultured Bacteroidales bacterium
GTGAACATGCCAACTTCGATGTTCATTTCCGAGGCATAATAAGCACCTTTATCCAGAATCCACTCTTCATTGTTAAGCTCCAAAATTGTAAACTCACCAAAACTGGGTTCAAGAAATACGGTTCCGTTTCCTTTAATAACTGGTTTAACGGCCGCTTCCTTTGTAACCATCGACTTGAGGAACCCTCCGGCTGATGGCAGATTTGCTTCAATCATCAGATCGCCCAACATATAATACATGGCGCCTGATTCATACCTGAAAGCACTGTTGTTAACATCAACGCGCAACAGTTTTACAAATTCCTTATTAACAACTTCAAAATTCACAGTTCCGCCATAATTTGGTTGTGGTTGAGGCTGAGGAGCCTGATAAGCGGCTTGTGGCGGTGCCTGATATACCGGTTGTGGCGGAGGTGGAGCCTGATAAACGGGTTGCTGTGGAAGTGGTGCCTGATAAACAGGCTGGGGTGCGGGTTGAGGCGGTGCCTGATACACCGGTTGAGGTTGCGGTGGTGCCTGATAAACAGGAGCCTGGGCAATGGGTTCAACTTTTGCGCCACACTCGTGGCAAAATACTGCGCCTTCTTTCATCGAAGTACCACAATTCATACAAAATGCCATAATTATTAGGTTTTAATTGGTTTATACTATTTTAAATCCACATTTTCCACAGAATTTAATACCGGGTTTTAACTGGTTGCCACATTGTGGGCAAAATTTAGGAGTAGTTGGATTCGGAAATTCTTGTTTTGTGACCGGAGGTTTATTTATGTCAGGAACCTGTGGGATAGCCTGTGCAACAGGCTGTTGTTGCTTTTGAGCTTTAATTGCAGTAACCACAGTCTTTGATTTGCTTTTACGTCTGATTTTCAGAATAATGATTATTGCAATTATTAATATCAGAATTCCTGCGCCTATCATTGAGTACAATTTCCAGGGTATGTTACTCATAACGGAATTCCCAGATTGTACGGGGGGTGCAAACTCTTTTGGAAGTTCTTCCAGCCCTTTCACCACAATGCTTCCGGATTGCTGCATCGAAGTGCTGACTGTTGAGAATGCAACCGTTTCTTTTTGCCATGCATTCTGCAGTTCAACACTTTCAGGATTATCAATCATTGCAAGGGTCAGAAAACCAATGCTCTGTACATGATCACGGTAAACATCAGCTTCATCAAGCAAATTCGAAACAACTTCAGGCTTGTCAATCGAGAGGCGAAGCAAATTAACCATGTTATTCTCAAACCAGGCATCCATCTGATCCATACCATCATACATCTGACCAATCTGTTTCAGGGTCGATCCATCGGCATTTAATGTAAGTCCTTGATTGCCAAAATTTATCAGACCCGGGACGTTATTTGAAGGTGTAACAGCCCAGGCTTTCTGAATAATGTTAAATTCGGGCAGATGAAAGGCCGTTTTGGTTTCAACCTTACCCTTATAAATACTGATATTGGCAAAAACAAAAGAGGAAGCCGCTTCGGCCCAGAGTTGATTGTAAGAATAGATTTC
>CAZKCK010000580.1:0-1503 GCA_964550695.1 uncultured Bacteroidales bacterium
GGCCAGGGGAGGGGTCATGGTAGCTCAAAATTGAATCACCCCCAATGTGTGAATCATGTAAGATTTTCCCAAAATTATATAACGGTTCAGCGCACAGCGGGATTTACCTTTGTTCTTGTAATTATTTACATACCTGTCCCGCAGGAAACGGGAAACCTTTAATACATAAAATCATGGGAAGCTTACTTTACATCATCGCGGTCATCCTGGTTATAGCATGGGCAGTCGGATTTTTCGCCTACAGCGCCGGAGGTATCATCCACATCCTGCTTGTCATTGCCCTCATTGCGATTATTTTCAGGGTTATACAAGGCAGAAGTGCCATTTGACATGTTTGAAAAATAAATACCCTGAGCAAAACAACTGTGATAAATAAAGAACTGATATTACCATTTTATGCAAAGGCAACCATCTTTCTGATGGGTTTATTTGCCTTGCTGGCGATGTTGTATATTGCTCAGGGTATTGTTGTGCCTATTATTTTCGCCATTATAATAGCCATCCTGCTACAGCCTGTTGTGGGTTTTTTCGTCAGACTACATATAAACAGGGTGGTGGCCATTGTTATTACCCTGGCACTCACAGTGGGGATCATCGTTGCTTTTGGCGCTTTCCTGTTTTCACAGATAAGCCGGTTTAGTGAATCATGGCCAATTTTCGTGGATCGGTTTACGATCGTTCTTAATCAAACAACCAGTTGGGCTTCCGGATATTTCGACATCAACCCGGCGAAGATCGATGCATGGCTTCTGAAAACCAAAGGCGAAATGATCAACACCAGCGGAGCCGCGATCGGACAAACACTTTTGTCAGTTGGCAATACAGTGGTAGTGCTGTTTCTGGTGCCGTTGTATATCTTCATGATCTTATACTATGAACCGCTCATCCTTGATTTTATCCGCAAAATATTTGCAGAAAGTCATCAAAGTCAGGTCAGCGAAATCGTAACCCAAACTAAATCGGTTGTTCAGCACTACCTGATCGGACTGGTGATCGAGACTGCCATTGTTGCCACACTTGATGCCACTGCACTCTTAATAATTGGAATTGATTATGCGATCCTGCTTGGAATTATCGGGGCCCTGCTCAACCTTATTCCCTACATCGGCGGACTTGTGGCTGTAGCACTGCCCATGATGATTGCCATCGTTACCAAATCATCGGCATGGTATGCGGTGTATGTGCTGGGTGCCTATTACTTTATCCAGCTGGTTGACAACAACTACATCGTTCCCATGATCGTTTCCTCCAAAGTAAAAATCAATGCGCTGTTCTCCATCATCGTGGTAATAGCCGGGAATGCATTGTGGGGAATTCCGGGCATGTTTCTTTCCATACCTCTTCTGGCCATCGTAAAACTCATTTTCGACCACATTGAGTCTTTAAAACCGTGGGGATTTTTACTGGGTGACACCATGCCTTCCATACTGAAAATCAAACCAATACTTAAAAGAATAAAGAGGAAACCTCAATGATAGAGATTAAAAAAGAAGGCATCTTACT